>CAZSOI010000437.1:0-2641 GCA_964608115.1 uncultured Burkholderiaceae bacterium
GCCCAATTCACTCGCCAAGGCATCCATAGCGGCGCGCTGCTCGTCCCGCCCACGATTGGCGTAGTCGTCTAGGAGCACGAAAGCGCCAGGCGAGAGCCGCGGCCAAAAAAAGCGCAGCGCGGCGACTTCAGGTGGCGCACAGTTCATGTCGATATGTAAGAAAGCCACAACGCGCGCATCAACCTGGTCGAGCGTTTCCGGAACCGCCCCGACGATGATGCGCTGGTTACGCCACTGCGCAAAATTGGCCCGGACACCGTCAACCCCGCTGACATACATCCCGTTGCGCAGGTTCACTTGGCTCTTCTCAACCGCCCCGCTTTGGCGTTCAGCGTCCGTGACAAAGCGCGGATCGATTCCCGCGAAGGTGTCGAGCAGATAGAACGTCTTGCCCAGGCTATCCCAGTCGAGGTACTCCATCACAGCACTGCTCAAGAACCCATAACTGACGCCGCACTCGACGAAATCACCGTCAAGCCGGCTCGCGTTGGCCGCCGCCCATAGCCCGATATGGACCCGCCACTGCCACTGATACCAGTCCGGGTCGGCGAGGGCACGCGCGCCACGTTGGTACGCGCGCTGGAACGCGGGGTCGTCCAGAAACGCGTCGCTGTGAAAACTGATCAACCCGTCATTGGCGTAGACATCGGGTAGCAGAGTGCGCGCGAGCGAGTACTCGGTGCGCACCCACCACATCAGGAGGCGGGTCCTGGCTGACAGACGGTTTGCGACGGCGGCAACCATAGCATTGGCGCGTCCGGCGTCTTGCGAGAATGGAACGGTTTGCCACCATCGTATTTCGCGAATTCCGCCGCTGACCGGGAAAGCAAACCTCTTCGTAGGCATACATTTTCAGCGGTCCGCGTTCGGCGATCGCGGCGAGGGACCTCTTGTCTTAGGTAGATCTAGATTACGGTGCTGCACCGATGCGGGCGGCGGTGCCATGCGTCCTTCATTGCTTGCGCCACAGCACACCCGTACCGTCTATCTCCACGATCTTTGCAGAGATTTCATGTTTGGCGCGGTAGTCCGCCACCGCTTGCCGACACGCCTGAATCGCGTGGTAATCATCAACGATGCAGAACCCCCCGGGTGACAGTTTCGGGTAGAGCGCGTCGAGCGCCTGGATCGTGGATTCATACAGGTCGCCATCAAGCCGCAAGACGGCGATGCGATCAATCGGGGCATCCTGCAGCGTGTCTTTGAACCACCCAGGAAGAAAACGGACCTGATCATCAAGCAACCCGTACCGCTCGAAATTCGCCCTGACTTCCTTTTCCGGCACCCCCAGTATCCTTGCATGCCAGTGTAGCTTAATCCCTTTATCTGCTTTGTATTTCGCGGTGTCCGGGGGTGGTACGCCCGCGAACGAATCGGCTAGCCACACGCATCGCGTCTGATCGCCATGGACCGCCAACACCGCGCGCATCAAGATCGACGCCCCTCCGCGCCACACGCCGCACTCGACTAAATCGCCGGGGACGTCCTCAGCCAGCACCGTCTCCACGCAATGCTGCAAACTGGTCAGTCTCTGCATCCCAATCATCGTCAAGGCATCCGCCGGCCAATCCAGCCCCAAGTCGCGCGCGCGCTGATTGAAGGGACGTTTACGCACGAGCATGAATTTGCGCGTGTTGAGAACGGGCCGTCCCAGGCGGTACCACCCCACCGGCACCAACTCATCGCTGCCGTACCTGGTGAGGTCGCGTCGGAGCAGGTCAAGGTACGCAGATTGCGTATCGCGATCCGTCACGGTCAAGACTGCCCCTTATCTAGCATGCCTTTACTCCTCGGTGTTGAGCCTATTCGGCTATCGACGCCGTCAATGCGTTTCGCAATGCGTTTCGCAATTTTCCATGGACCGCTTCCGGATGACCAATCCTGAGCCTGCATCACACAATCACCGACTGGACCATCGCCCGATCCCGCAGGGCTCTCTTTCGCGCTGTGGCCGGGCGCCAATCATCGGAGAAGACCCGCAGTCGCCGATCAGACAGAACACTTTGAGTGAGCGAAATCCTCTAGGAGGTCGGCGGCGTAAGCAATGCTTTTGGCAGGTTCGGTCATGCGGGTGGCGATCTCTCGAGCTCGAGCGGCGTATTCCGGGGCGAGGATCTGGCGCAGATCGGTGACCAGCGACTCGCGGGTGGTGCTCGAAAAGCGCCGGGCGGTGCCCACTTTCAGTCGTTTGAGCTGAACGCCCCAGAACGGCTGATCACCCGCCGTCCAGAGGATCAGGGTGGGGATTCCGGCGCGCAGGCCTGCGGCCGTGGTGCCCGAGCCACCGTGGTGTACGACTGCGCGACAGGCGGGAAAGACTCTCGCGTAATTCACCGTGTCGACCACCTTGACGTGGTCGAAATGGGGGACGTGGCTGAAGTCACTCCAGCCGGAACAAATCAGTGCCCGCTCACCCAATTGCGTGCAGGCTTCGCTGATCATGTTTACCGTGTCGGCCGGAGATTCCGCGACCGGCACGCTGCCAAAGCCGAAGCAAATCGGCGGGGTTCCCGCGTCAATCCAGGACATGACCTCGTCGTCGGTGTCCGTCGTCAACCCCATCGTCAGCGCGCCAACAAAGGGCCGTCGGCCATCCCATTTCGCCCATTCAGCCGCCAGCCCCGGGAAGCAGACCTCGTCG
>CAZSOI010000438.1:0-1893 GCA_964608115.1 uncultured Burkholderiaceae bacterium
AGGCGCCGTCGTGCGCGCAGTCGTGGCATATCGTTTCTCTAGCTTAGGCTGCAGCATTGATTCGCTCACTAAGAAAGCGAATGAGCAATGGATCCGCTCCGTACGCAACGTTAAAACGCAAAAAGTTCCGAGTTCGCGCCGTTGGCGAGAACAAGGAACCTTTTGCCAAAAGAATACCATTCGATTGAGCATCCAGCACCAGCCGGTCCGGATCCAAACCTGCGGGAATCTGTGCCCAAAGAAACATCCCTTCCCCAGAGGGGCGCTCAAGAGTCAGGCCGGTTTCGCCGAGCTTAAATGCGCTCGCGGCTCGGGCTTTCGCAATGCGGTCTCCCAGGCGCTGGAGGTGTCGACGATATTTGCCACTGGCGAGCACCTCGCGCAGTACACCCTCGCAGAGTGCCGAGCCCGTCAGCACGTTGCGAATCTTTGCCTCGATGAATGGCGCCATCAGCGCATTCTGAGCGGCGATGTAGCCGATGCGCAGGCCGGGGCCCAGTATCTTGTTAAAACTGCCGACGTAGATCACGCGCTGAAGCTCATCAATCTGTGCCAGGGAGACCGACGCCGGACTCGCAAGGTCGCTGTAGATGTGGTCTTCGGTCACAAGGAAATCATACCGTTCGGCAATTTTAAGTATTCCGTGGCAGTTGGCGGCCGACGCGCTGGTGCCAGTGGGATTGTGCAGAAGAGTCTGGGTAAAAAACATGCGAGGCCGATGAAGCTTAGCTGCGGCCTCTAGCGCACCGAGATCGCTACCGTCGGCGAGCCGCGGTACCGGAATCACCCGCAGACCGTGAGCTGTGAGCTGCGCGGGCAGCACAAAGTAGCCAGGGTCATCGACGAAAACCGCTTCGCTTGGCGATAACAGCGCCGTTGCGATCAGGTCAAACGCGTGGGAAGCGCCGAACGTCAGCATCAGATTACTTGGACCGACCGGAACGCTCGCTGCACGCAGGCGCTCGGCGAGTACCACGCGCAGCGCCAACTCGCCTTGCACTGGTGCCGACTCGGTTGCCGCACCGTTCTTGCCAAGCTTCGAAAACATAGACGGCGGGAGGGCTTCCGCAAGCCACGCGGATGGAAGAAACCCCGAGCCGGCGGGCACGACGACGTTATCTTGTTCCAGAATGTTGCGTGCAAATCCGAGCGCGGGATCCACGCTTTGAGGAGCGCCAAGTTCCACCCGAGCGGGCACCGGCAGTCTACGCAGACGCGCAACGAAATAGCCGGAACCGGGTCGAGCTTGAACGAGCCCCTTCGCACTGAGTCGTTCAAAAGCCTGTGTAACGGTGTACGTGCTGACGCCGGCACGCTGCGCGAGTCGTCGAACAGAGGGTAGTCGGGAGCCCTCCGGTAAGCGGCCGGAGTCGATTAGGCGTGTCACTTCCTCGACCAACTGGTCGCCCAGCGGTATCGAGGAATTCCGAACCACGTGAAACACGTCAGTCCCTCAGACCGATGATCGCCGTCGGTGCGAAATCACTACCTCAAACATAATGGCCGCCCACGCCGGCACTGTACGCAGAATGAGCGCTCGCTGCAAAAGCAATCTCTACGATAGCGAATGCCGCGAGATCCCTGACAGAGTCAGAGGCACTCGTATTTCGACGAACTGTCGCGGTGCGTGGACCAATACAGTCTGTTCTTCATGGACGTGATCGAGCCGGTACACATTCGCTCATTGTGCCAATACTGCAGACGTGGCAAAGCATGCCGAATGTCTGGAGATTTACATCATGCGGCAATCGAATCGGTATTATGCACGCACCGCATTTTGCGGTCTCTTGACCCTTGCACTGTCCGGATGCGTTTCAGACACCGTGCCCGACCTTAATCATTCTGCGGGGGGCCTTCAGAAAAGAGTGAGCTATGCCGGATTGGACCTGAACT
>CAZSOI010000439.1:0-6218 GCA_964608115.1 uncultured Burkholderiaceae bacterium
AGCTCTTAGCGATGGTCAAATAGATGCTTGGCGCACGGTGCCAGAGCAGTAAAGCGGCGGCTTAATGCACATGAGCTCTCCTGCCGCACCAACGTGAAGGCCGCGTGAAGCTGTCTGCGGCCCTTTTCGGTTTGCAGTAGCGGCTTCACGCGTTGGAAATCGACTACTCATCACTCTTTACTTTGATCGGCACGGCATGCTCAAACGCATCGAAGTCCGTCCACGATAAACGTCCATCGCGGTCGGTATCGAAGCGGTCAAAGCAACTTAACAGCTCAGGCCACGCGTGGGCGTCCTCGCGCGTAATAAAACCATCGTGATCTCGATCCAAGCGCTGGAACGCCTCCGTGATCTTCTCCTCATCTTCGACGTAGACCGCAAGAAAGTAGTAAATGCCGATCATCATTGCGCCGAGCAAGATCACCCAGAGCCAATCGATCCCGTCCGTATTGCGCAACGCCTGCATGCCGTTGGGCACGACGGTCAACGCATACCCGGCCATGAGAAAAGGTACAAACACACAAAGCAGCACGATCAGCGCCCGAATCACCTTCATATTGATCTCCTCACAAGTGCTTCTTTGCTTGCTGCGGCCGAAGGCGCGCTCATCTCAGATCGATCTCCACGCGCTTCGGAGCAAATAGCGTGTCGGCTCAAGCTACTCGGTACCGTGGCAATTCACAATAGCCAATGAGATGCATTAACACATCGACCGCCTTCGCGATGTGCGTCGCGCTAGGCACCCAAAGCGGCCCTAAGCTCGCACGTAAGTCATTGAATTTAAACCGCTTGCGCTGTGGGTCAGATCGCACGCCCGGCAAAGCGTTCACGCTCAGAGCAGCCGAACATTGTGCCTTCGGCGTTAGAGCAGCTGCTGACAGCGACTTTCGCACAACTTCTTTTTGCCTTCTTGCGATGATGAGCGCATCGCCCAAAGCAAGGCAAGAGGCCCCGATCAACAATGGTCAGCGTGCAGCCCATAACACCCCGTCAGGCCATTGGAGGTGCCGTGGTACACAAGTGCCGCATGATTTGCAAGAGGTACTGGGCACGCAATCGCTACCGCGCTTTTTTTTACGCACCGTACCGAAGCTTGGGATGCCAGTTAGTGCCTCGCCCCTCGGGCGTGAAATCAAATAGATTCCACAACGGCCAGATCAAATCGACATGTCGGGCGTCCTGCCCCTTGTCAGCGGGGGCGAAGAGCAATTCCGTACAGTAGCAATGTCGGATCTGATCTCCTTGACGCGCAAAGACATTCAGCGCGGGCCACTGCGCTCCAGAGTCATCTTCTCCGTAATAGTCGCGATTGTAGGAATTGGCCGCCGACGAAAGCAGGCGCAAATTGCGCCAGCCGCGCTCGCGTGCGTGGGAGCGGATGCGCTCGATGGGAGATTTGGCCACTACGACGAGATTGATGCGCTGGCAGGCGTGCGGCGCGGTACCGTTTAAGCTATCGAGGATCGACGTGCAGGAAGGACAAGCCTGCGGCATTTTCGGTCCATACATGAAGCTGTAGACGACGAGACTGGCTTCGGGACGCTCAAAAAGCTGCGAAAATTTTACCTTTCGTACGGTGCTGACATCGTTTAGGTCAGAACCACCCTCTTCGAATTCATAGTCCTGCGTAAGCGCTCCGCCCAGTGGAAGTTTACGTCGTAGTGCCGCGACTTCCTCTAGATGGCGACGCAACTCTATTTCGGCCGCGAGCAGCTCGTTTCGAGCCGCACGGTATTGCGCACTCTCGCCGGGAAAACGCTTGGTTTGCGCCGAAACCATGGATTCGATCGAAGTCATGTATGTTCCTCCCCTGTACTGGCGTACAAATTGCGCGCAGCTGCCACCGCCTCAAAGCAACTGCGGCGTGCTTGCAGTACAAGGCATGATCGCCCAGGCGAAACCCGGATGTCAAAAATGAGAAAGCGATGCCGCTTTTTTTCGCTTCGCGTGCGCCTTCAAACAGCGGTTGGACCAAGGATGAATGCCCAGATGCCGTGCGGGGCCGGTCACGACGAGGCTTGCGCTGGCAAAACGCTTCGGGGCGACCCTGGCGCTGCACGTACCGAACTATTTTTGCGGCAGCATTTCGGGATGGTCGGAGTTGGCGACGATCGGATCGGCAATACTCCAGCGGTGTCGCAGCAATTGGGGGATCTGCGCGGCAGGCACTGGTCTGCTGAAGTAATAGCCCTGCAAATTCTGGCATTTCATCGCCCAAAGGATCCGCGCTTGCTCTGCCGTCTCCACTCCCTCGGCGGTTACCCGTATCCCGAGGCTCGCGGCCATTGCGAGCACAGCGCGGACGATGACCGCATTTTCCGCCCAATTATTCTGCCCGCTTATGAAACAGCGATCCACTTTCAGGTTGCCGATCGGCATGCGCGTCAGATACCCAAGAGAGGAGTAGCCAGTGCCAAAGTCATCCAATGCGATGTGCACGCCGTGTTCGCGCAGAGCGTGCAACTTGGCAATCGCGCCCCCGGAATTTTCCATCAGCGAGCCTTCCGTGATTTCCAGTTCCAATAACTCCGGCGCCAACCCAGTCTGCGTCAGCGTCTCGATAACCCCTGCCACTAGGTTCTCATTGTCAAGCTGCACAGGCGACAGATTCACGGCGACACGAACGCCATAGCCGGCGTGGTTCCATGCTGCAGCATCCGCGCAGGCACGATGCAGCACCCAGCGGCCGATGCCCTCGATCAGCCCAAACTCCTCCGCGATCGGGATAAATTCCAGCGGGGCGATAATGCCGCGCGTCGGATGCCTCCACCGAATCAAGGCTTCGACCGTGTGTGCTCGTCCCGATTCGAGGTCGATCTGCGGCTGATACAGGAGACTGAACTCTTCGCGCTCCAGGGCGGTTCGCAGGCTGGTGTTGAGCTCCATGCGCTGCATAGCTTGCTCCGTCAAGGAGGCACTATAAATTTGCGCGTTATCCCGCCCAGAATTCTTTGCGTGATACATCGCGGTGTCTGCATGTTTTAGCAGCGTCGCCGCATCCTGCCCATCGTCGGGAAAAAGTGCCACGCCAATGCTGGTCGTGAGTGTGACGGCGCGCTCGTTGATCATGAACGGACGGCGCATCAGTTGGCCGATACGATGGGCAACCACCAAAGCATCCTCCGCTCCGTTGACCTCAAGAAGCAGCGCCGCGAATTCATCGCCTCCCAGACGGGACAGTTCCACCCCGGTGCCGTCTGTGCCCGCGCGCGCAATCACGTCGGTAGGACGCAGCCCCTGCGCTAAACGCTTGGCCGACCATTGCAGAATCAGATCGCCCGCGCCGTGTCCCATGGTGTCGTTAACGTTTTTGAATCCGTCCAGATCCATGAACAGCACTGCGATTCTGCGCCCATCCTGACTGGCACGCCGAATTTCGCGGTCAACCCGATCCAGAAAGGATTGCCGATTCGGCAATCCGGTCAGGCTGTCAAAATATGCGAGCCGAGCAATGCGTATTTCCGCTTCCTTGCGCTCGGTAATGTCGCGCGAAAGGACAATAAAGTGCGGCTTGACGCCTTTGGCCTCGTTTTTGCGCGCAACCGAAAGCTCATACCACCGCGTACCCTGGCTGTTGGGTAGCTCAAATTGCTTGCCGGTCGATAAGCCGCGCTCCAGTGCTGCGCGCAGCGCCGAAAGGAATACCTCGGCCGCCGCCGGTGGCAATACCTCAAAGACGGTTTTGCCTATGAACGATTCGGCCGACGCAATTTCGGATCCTGCCCCGGACCAATGGTAGTCAAGGTATCGACCTTCCAGGTCCACCTCGAACAGCAGATCCGGAATCGCGTTCAATATGGCGGCAACGCGCACTTCGGCTCGGTGCAAGTCCAGCAGGGTCTCGTATCCGCGCAACAAATATCGTACCCGGTGTCCGAGCAGCGTCCAGTTAATCGGCTTGGAAATGAAATCGGTGGCCCCAGACTCATATGCCCGCTCGATGCAGACCAGATCGTCTTTGCCTGTCACCATGACGATCGGTAGCAGTGCGCCCGCTTCCGCACGCAAGATGGTGCACGCTTCGTGTCCGCCCATTTCGGGCATGTCGACATCAAGCATGACCATGTCGTGGCGCGCCCGCCGGAACTGCTGCACCGCATCTAGTCCGTTTACCGCAAGCGAAACGTCCAGGCCGATCTTGCGTAGCGTCGATGCCATCAACAGGCGCGCGTCCTCGTCGTCGTCTGCAACCAGGATCTTTATGGGCGTGTCCATCAAGCGATCTTCTGCAGTATTTCGCGTAGTTGCACCACGGCACGCTCGTGTTCGCGCCGAACCCTGTCTAGGTAAACAGGCGCATCTGTCATGCGCTCTTGCATGGCGCACAGCTCCAACTCCCGGTAGCAATCGGACAGAATCTTCGCTCCCGCGTTGGCAGTTCTTGACTTCAATGCGTGCGCCGCTGCCCCCAGGGACTTGGCGTCGCCGGCGGCCAGCGCGGCTTCCAGCCGCGCAAGGTCCTGTTCGGCAGTCTTTACCAGCGAACCAAGAATTTTTTTGGCCAGTTCCAAACTGCCGGTCTGGTCGATTTCGCGTAGCGTGTCGAGCACGTTCGGATCGATTGCCGGAGCCGCTAGCGTTTCCGATGCCTGTTCCAAGCAAACCGGCTTCAGGCCTTGCGCTTTGTCTGCTGCCGCGATTGACGCCTGTGGCAACCAACGCGCCAGCAGCGATCGTAGCGTGGCTAAGCTATACGGTTTGGCCAGAAAATCGTTCATGCCGGCTGCGAGGCATTTTTCTTCGTCGCCGCTCATGGCATTGGCAGTAAGCGCAATGATGGGCACATTCTTGCCGCGCTCCAGCGGCAAGCGCCGAATCTGCACAGTGGCCTCAAAACCATCCATTACCGGCATCTGGCAGTCCATCAGGACGATATCGAAGTCTTCCTGGCGCACAAGGTCCAGGGCTTCGAGGCCGTTCGCGGCCAGGCGCACCGTTAGTCCAAGTTTGCGCAACATGGACTCGGCCACGTCCTGATTTACTGCTTGGTCCTCGACAACTAATGCCTTGCCGCGCAGCGCACCCATTGCCGTGCTATGCGAAGCGCGGCGAGCGGGCGCTTCGGCAGGCTCGGCGCCTAGGACCGCTACAACCGCCTTCAACAGATCGCCACGGCGAACCGGTTTGTTCAAATGACGCAAGATGCCCGCCTCGCGCCTCGCCTCCAGATCGACGGTAGCGCAGGCGGAACTGAGCATCATTAGTCGCAACTGAGCCAGTGCGGGTCGCGCGCGAATTGCCTTGGCCAGATGCAGTCCATCCATGCCGGGCATATTCATATCCAAAATGGCGAGCGAAAACTCCTGTCCCGTCTTATCCAGCAGCGCCAGGGCTTGCTCTGCTCCTTCTGCGCAGATGACATCCATTTGCCAGCCCCGTAGCTGCTGTTGGAGGATCTCTCGGTTGGTCGGGTTGTCGTCGACAACCAGCACGCGAACGCCCTCGAGCTTCTCCGTTGGCGGAGGCGGTGCGACGGGTTTTAGTGCCGCGGGCAATCGTAGGTCGACGATGAATTTCGAGCCCTCGCCTGGCTTGCTTTGCACCTGGATGCTGCCGCCCATTAGATCGAGTAGGCGTCGGCAGATAGCCAGGCCAAGGCCAGTTCCCCCATAGCGGCGCGTGGTCGACTCGTCGGCTTGCGAAAAATGATCGAAGATGCTTTGCTGCGCTTCTGGTGCGATTCCGATGCCGGTGTCCTCCACGCTCATGCGCAGTCTGACTTCGCCGCCACTGCGATCCAAGACGACCACGCGAACCACCGTTTCGCCTTTTTCCGTGAACTTGACCGCATTACCGACCAGGTTCACGACGATCTGGTGCAGTCGCAATGGATCGCCACGCAGCGCAAGGGGCGCATCGTGAGGAATAAATTGCGCCGCCAGTTCAACGCCCTTGCGTTCGGCCTGCTGCGCGAACATGGCCAGTGCGTCTTCGACCACATCTACCAAGTCGAAATCGACCGACTCCAGTGACATGTGACCCGATTCGATCTTGGAAAAATCCAGGATGTCATTAATGAGGCTCAGTAGGTGCCGTCCCGACGATTGCACCGCCTCGGCCCATGCGCGCTGTCGCGGATCAAGTTCGCTTTCGATGAGCAGTTCGTTCATTCCCAGCACACCATTCATTGGCGTGCGAATCTCGTGGCTCATGGTCGCCAGAAATCGCGACTTGGCCTCGCTCGCCGACTCGGCGCGCTCTTTGGCCTCGCGCAGCTC
>CAZSOI010000440.1:0-1705 GCA_964608115.1 uncultured Burkholderiaceae bacterium
CGCGTTTCGATCTGGCAACTGGCGTAACGGTCCACCGCGAAGTTCAAGGTGACAGGAGCGGCATGAAAAAGATAGAGCGGCCAGATATCCAGCGTGCCGCCGGCCATGTCGACGCGGCAGGGCGCCTGAGCGGTGATTCTCATGCAGAAGCTTTACTATACCGCTGGTAGTATTGAGAATCCTGCGATTCCTGCCGATAGAGACAAAAGATGAGGCACGTTCTGCTCATTGGGGCGTTCAGTGGGGCTATGGCGTGGGCGCAGACCAAACCCGCAGCGCCAGCGCCAGGCGAAACGTCGCCCGCCGAACCGCAAGCGGCCCAACAGCCTGCACAGCAGACGCCTCAGGCCGAGCAACAGGCCGCCCAGCAGGCGCTGGCCCAGAAGCCACCCGAAAAATCGGCCGTGCAATCGGCCATGGCAGAGTCCATCGCCAAGCAGCGCGCTGCCGTTATGAAGCAGGTCGCATCCGTAATGGGCAAAGCGCCTAAGCCGGTAGCGTCGTTTTTTACCGTGCCGTGGGTGGAGTCGCCGGCGCCATTCAACATGCCGCCCTGCGATCCCGTGCCCGCAGCGGAATTGGACAAGTTGGTGCAAGAGAACTCGCAGCAGCAGGGGGTCAAGGAGGATTTGATTCGCGGCGTCATCGCAGAGGAGTCCGCTGGGCGGCCATGCGCGGTGTCGTGGAAAGGTGCACAGGGGTTGATGCAGCTCATGCCGGCTACGGCGGAGCAGTTCGGCGTTACAGATCCATTCGACCCGCGCCAGAGCGTCGAGGCAGGCACAAAGCTGTTGAAGCAATTGTTGACTAAGTACAACAACGACGTCAGTCTTGCCCTGGCAGCCTATAATGCGGGCGAGGGACGCGTGGACAAAGACGGCGGAGTTCCGCAAATTCCGGAGACTCAGAACTACGTCAACGACATTCAGTCCAAGCTACCTAAGAAATAATCCTTAGATCGCCCTGTTATTTCAATAAGTTAGGAGGAACTATCTAGGCCTACGTTCCTTAAACTTTTCGTCTTTCTCCGACGATAGGTCCATTTGGAGCTTGTTGTCCCATCCGCCTCCATGCCAACAAAGAACGGTCTCCATAATTCGGTCCTGGAAGCTTCCACACCGTTCGCGGCTCCGATTCCGTTCTTGGAAGCGGACGATAACCAGCAGATTCCGGCCACCATTCTCGTAGTAGATAGCGAAGAAATCAACCGCAGGTTGTTGAAGGCTATTTTCAAAACCACCCCTTACAAAATCCTGGAGGCGCATCGGGCGTCGGAAGCGACCGCGTTACTAGACTCGGAAAAGATCGACTTGGTGATTTTGGACCTGATGTTGCCGGAGATGAGCGGTCCAGAGTTATGCCGGTGGATGAAAGCGCGCCGGTCCACGCAGCTTGTGCCGGTATTGATGATCACCAATATTCAAGGGGTAGAAAACGAGATCGTCGGAATCTCCTCGGGCGCCGACGAATTTCTGATCAAGCCGCTCCATCCGGCCGTGGTGCGGACGCGGGTGCGCGCGATGTTGCGCAATAAATCGCTGATCGATTCGCTGGAAGAGGCCGAGACCATCCTGCTGGCATTGGCGCAAACTGTGGAGCATCGCGACAAGTACACCGGAAAGCATTGCCAGCGTCTGGCCGTAGCATCAGTGATGCTGGGCGAAGCGCTGGGGCTAGGCAATCAGGACCTGACGGCGCTGTATCG
>CAZSOI010000441.1:0-15254 GCA_964608115.1 uncultured Burkholderiaceae bacterium
CGCAAACAGCATGCCAGGTGAGCGCACATCCGCAGCATAGACGGCTGTACCTGTGACTTTGCTTGGAATATCCAGACGCGGGGCGCTCGTGCCCACGAGAGTGCGCTTGCGCGCGGGCTTTGGGCTGATGGGGCCCGCGACCGGAATTTTGGCTGCCTCTCGGGCCAAGGCGCCGTACGCAAGACGCTTGCCGCTTACATGCACCACCGCACCGTCGGCAGTTGTGCACTCCCGAGGTAACGCGTTCCAGCGTGCGCATGCCGCAGCGATGAGCATCGCGCGCGCCGATGCCCCTGCGAGCGGCAGCGTCTGATAAGCATCGCGCACGCTCGTGCTGCCGCCTGTGATCTGCACGCCCAATAGCGCCCCATTGGTCTGCGCCATCTGGCTAAACCGTCGTGCGAGCCAGCTGTCTTCATCATCGGGATGAAACCACCAACTCATGCCGAAAACGGTGCGATTGCCGTAACGCAGTGCCCAGGGTGCACGTTCGGTACGCACCATGGACAGTGGTACATCGAGCTCCTCGGCAACAAGCATCGGCAGCGCCGTACTGACGCCTTGCCCCATTTCGACACTTGAGAGCACCACCGTGACGAGCCCATCGGAACCGACGCACACCCAACCGTTCAGCGGCACCGTGTTTTGCACCGGTGCCAAGGCATCGGCTCCTCCAATGCGATCGGAGACAACGCGGCCAACGCCCACCAGTATTGCGCCACCGCCAGCTGCGGCTACTAGTCCTCCAATAAGAAAGCTGCGCCGTTTCACTTGCTTGCCGCTGATTTTGCTGTTCGCAGTGTGCGCCCGGCAGTGTGGATGGCAAGGCGAACGCGCTGATAAGTACCGCAGCGACAGATATTGCTGATTTGCGCGTCGATCTGCGCATCGGTCGGGTCGGGATATTCATTGAGCAGTGCAAGGGCCGCCATCAGCATTCCGCTTTGGCAGTAGCCGCACTGCGGTACCTGATGCTCGATCCACGCCAGCTGAAGGGCATGGAGCTTGCCGGCACCAAGTCCTTCGATGGTGGTCACCGTGCGACCATCGACGCTCTCTAGAGGAGTCACGCAGGAGCGGTGCGCGCGGCCATCAACAACAATTGTGCAGGCACCGCATACCCCAATGCCGCAACCGAATTTGGTTCCCGTCCGCTGCAGCTGATCACGCAGGACCCAAAGAAGCGGCGTAGCCGGCTCGATATCGAGGGCAACGCGCTCGCCGTTTAGGACAAAAGATATCGGTGTTGCCATGGGAGAAAGGGCGCCGCTGCGATGCCGATTATCGCGCACCGGGCGCGCGCACCCGAACTCGGCTCCCAAGGCGATGCAATGCTACGCGGCCAGATCTTTCGCGTTGGCGCCTCGCAAGGCCTGCGCGGGGGGCAAGGCCCCCACGCAGGGTCGCAGCAAAGCGCAAGGCTCCGAGGGATGCTCGAGGTCCTGTGCAACGATCACTTGCACGGGCGAGGGTTGCAGTGCACGCGCCAGGCAAATCGCGGAGACGAGCACGTTACTGCCTGCCTCGCTTTGTGGCTGTCCGACAACCCGCAGATCTATGAAATCCTGTGCAACATTGGCGATGAGCGCCGCGCTAGCGCGGCTGCGGTCCGGATTCACGCTGGCAAGCCAAAGATGCAAATGACCATCGACGAACTGTGCCGTAGCGCGCGTTACCCGCGCATCGGCCTCGCTCACCTCCGCCTGCGTATTCCAGGCGAACATGCCAACCGTGCCGCCACACTGCGCCATCAGTCGAGCCAAGGCTTGCCGCGAAAACCAGTATCCGCGTGTGACCACGGCTATTCCGGCGCGCGACGTCGCGCCTTGCGCGCTAGCAGCTCCCTCGTAGCGGATCACATGAAGCACGCCGTGCAGTTTGCGTATCTGCGCAATAGCAAGCTGCGTGTCCTCACCGGCGTCGCCCGAGAACGCGCCGACGGCAGCGTAGAGCATGCAGGGAAGGCGAACATCGGCGACTGCGCGCCGGGCAACGACTTTGGAGCCATTCGCCTCGGTTCGTCGCAGAGCCAGCACCGGGCTAGCCCAATTACCGGTAATTCTCGATGGGTCGGTCGCTTTACTCGAACCCGTCAAAAAATGTCGCGAGCGATTCGTTTTATCGAATGCTCGATGCGCTACAAGTGCCACGACAAATTTCCCCCCACTGCTGGAGCCCTGCGCTGCGGCCCTCTCTTATCCCTCTGAGCCAAAAGGATAAATCCAATTGCATTGGCCGCATAGTGGAGAAGGTCGGCCCGTCAAACCGCGAAACCGGGGGGCACTCTCGGCGCTTGCCCTTTTCTTGGTACACGTGTTGCGTAATGGTCACATAGGGGCTTCGCGCGTGGCTGGTACCGGCCCCCAACCGGAAACGCAATTAGCGCACTGGGACTTTGCTTTGGGATTTGCAGGGCTACGCGGTCGGCGGGTGCGGTCCGCGCTGCTTTTACTGGATGTGAGGATCAGCTGGCCTGGTTGGTACGCCCTTTTTAACAAGTAAGTCTCATTTCGAAGATGCGCAAGCGCCTGTTCGTGCGTTCGCATTTTCAGGCTGATTCCTCGTTCGCCAAATGGCAAAGCTTTCCCTGCGGCGCCGATGCCAAAACCTAGCCAGAGGGAGGAAAAAACGATGCTTTTGGTTTTGCTCCGGCTTGCTCGGCCGATCAAGCTGCTTCTGGCTGGTTTTGTTGAGACCGCGGACGGCAAGGCGCCACAGTCTGGATCCACGCGGCTTGCGATCGCAAAGCTCGCAGCAACCATAGATCGCGCCCTTGGTGCCGCGACTCCTCTTGTCCAGCCAGAAGCGCTCAGCGCAGATCATTGCACTAGCTTTTCAGTGCCCGCCTTTCCCCTTGACCGCGTAAAGCGCGCCAGGGGTCGGCCGAACTGATCGTTGGCGGCAAGAACTGGCAAAATTGGTCAGCTAAAGCGACAAATTTCGGCGATTTTTTTGCCCACCTACCTCAATTGGTCAGCTGTAAGCCGAAAAATTGTCTAAAAACAACGGGTAATCTGCTGGCACGCTACTTGCTGCCTTGAAGGTAGACCGGCATTGGGCCGGCCCTATTTCAGGAGCTTAATGCCATGAAGTACCAAGTCCAACGCGGTTTTACCCTTATCGAACTGATGATCGTGGTTGCGATCATCGGCATCCTGGCGGCAATCGCGATTCCGCAGTACCAGAACTACACCGTTCGCGCGAAGGTCACGGAAGGTCTGAGCCTGGCCGACGGCGTCAAGACGCAAGTTGCCGAAGCCTTTACCTCCAACGGCTTGGACGGCATCGCCACGGCCTCCGCTACTCTGGCCGTAAATCCGCCCACCAGCAAGTATGTAACTGGCGTTGCAATCAATGCGGCCAACGGCGAAATTACCGTTACGTACAACAACGGTGCTGCTGCGATTCCCCAACTGCCAGCGGCTGCCACGATCAACCTCACGCCGAACCAAGTCGGTGGCGGCGCGCTGACCGCCGGGTACACGGGTTCTATCGACTGGGCCTGCTCATCGGCGTCGGCCACCACGGCGGCCAAGCAGATCGGCGCCGGAGTATTGGCCCCGGCTGGAACAGTCCCGGCCCAATACGCGCCGACGCAGTGTCAGTAAGAAGGATCGTGGGATCGGTTTGATCGCCGCATCCGTGCGAGCGAAAAACCCGATCCACCCGATGAGCCGGCATTCCCCAGCGATGCTTTCAGTGCTGAGGGGCCGGCTCCTCGCCTTTTCTCAAGCCAGATCGTACTCCGGCATCGCGCCGGGCCTATTTGAGGAACCCAACGCCATGAAGAATCAACTCCAACGTGGTTTTACCCTTATCGAACTGATGATCGTGGTTGCGATCATCGGCATCCTGGCGGCAATCGCGATTCCGCAGTACCAGAACTACACCGTTCGCGCGAAGGTCACGGAAGGTCTGAGCCTAGCCGACGGCGTCAAGACGCAAGTTGCCGAAGCCTTTACCTCCAACGGTTTGGACGGCATCGCCACGGCCTCCGCCACATTGGCCGTGAATCCGCCCAAGAGTAAGTATGTGACTGGAGTCACGATCACTGCCGCTGACGGGACGATCGTAGTGACATTCAACAACGGTGCTGCTGCGATTCCCCAACTGCCAGCGGCTGCCACGATCACCCTCACGCCGAACCAAGCCGGTGGAGGCGTGCTAACTGCCGGGTACACGGGTTCTATCGACTGGGCCTGCTCATCGGTGTCGTCCACTACGGCGGCCAACCAGCTAGCAGCCGTATACATCGGCGCCGCGGGAACGGTTCCGGCCCAATACGCCCCGACCCAGTGCCAATAAAGGCACAAGTCTGGCATCGGTGAATCGGCTTCGTAGGCGCAATAACATACCCTCGTAGAGGGGCCGACCGAAGCCGATTCGAAGCAGTGCACACGCGGGCCGGCGTTACAGCCACCAAAAGTGGCCGCAACGCCGGCCCGCGCTTTTACTCTCGAGATACCTAGGTTTGGACCTTCTCTTGGTCGGTATTTTATTTAATGGCCCAAGTCGGCTTGATTACCCTAAGCGGCGAATGCAGTCGAGTTTTTTGATGAACAATCTGATCTGCACGGTTTTTTCTCGGTAACAGCCCCATGCAGTCGCTTCGCATCCGCTTTTTTCTCACGCATCTAGCCATCAGCGCTGCCATTATCGGGTTTTGCGCGGCCTTCATCGTCCTCGTGTGGTACCCGCCGCCGTTTGGGCAAATTGAGGGCGTTTACTCCATCCTCCTTGTGATGGCCGCGGTGGACGTCGGTGCGGGGCCCCTGTGCACATTGGTGGCCGCCTCCCCCAAAAAGACGCGCGCGCACCTGGCGCGAGACCTAACAAGAATCGGCAGTGTGCAACTGCTTGCTCTTGCTTACGCTCTGTACACAACATGTATCGCACGTCCAGCCTATGTGGTTTACAACGTTGGCGAGTTCGAAGTCGAACACGCCAACGAGCTCACGAGGGAAGAACTTGCCAAGGCGCCGCCGTCCTTTGCGTCCGTGCCATTGCTTGGACCAGTATTCGTTGAGGCACGTTTTCCTGACGACCCGAAGGAGTCGGCACGCATAATCAATTCGGCCATCATGACCGGCGTCGATATCAAAGATATGCCACGCTATTTTCAAAGCTGGCCGTCTGCCGCAACGGATGCACGCGATAAGGCCAAGCCTGCCCTGCGCTTGCCTGAGAAAGGGGCATTGCGCGAGGCGGTAGCACGTCTGCTAGGGAAAAAAGGCATTGCTTTGGCAGACGCCGTCGTCTTACCTATCGACGGCAAGGTCGACCGAGGTTGCGTGGTACTGCGAAGCTCGGATCTTTCGATTCTGGGAATCGTTCCTTATCTGGCGCCGTAAACGGATCGCCAAGCCGACGATGCAACGCGGGCACGCGCCACGCTGGCGGGGCGACGTTTCCTTCAGGGATTAGCCGTGGGGCTGTGCCGGAGCGGAAAACTCCATCTGCACGCCGGCCAGCTCGATGACGTCGCCATTGTGCAGGGGATGCGCCGCCGAACCTAGGTTTTGGCCGTTGACCATCGGGAAGATCTCGCCCTCCACGTGTGCGATGAAGTAGCCCGTAGGCCGGCGTGTGATAACCGCAACCTGATGGCCCGGCCGGCCCACTGTGGTCAAGGCCTTAACGAGCGCAAGTTCACGCCCCGCATTAGCACCGGTGAGAATCTTGATCGTCGCGTTGGGCTGAGGCGTCGTGTCCTGCCCACCGGGTTGGCGTAGCTGGATGGTAGACGGCCCCGGACCGTAGAACTCGCGCCGCAACGGTTGGGAGGTGTCGATATCGACCGCGTGTTCTTCATTGTGTACGCCGTCGACCTGATAGCGCAGACGGTACTTTCCGATCTCGACGGTGTCGCCACTTTGCAGCAGGTGCTTTTTGATCGGCTGCCCGTTCACGGTGGTGCCGTTCGTCGAACCAAGGTCTTCCAGATACGTATCGTCACCGTTGGCAATCATCACGGCGTGCTCGCCGCTTACCGCCAAATTGTCTATGACGATATCGTTGTGCGAACGCCGGCCGATCGTCGTGCGATCCTTAGTTAGGGTCACTTCGCGCAGCACAACGCCATCCAAGCTCAAAACCAGTCTCGGCATGGCCCGCCCTTCCCCAAACATCGTCTACTCGCCCCTGCGGTGAAACAGCAATATAACCAATGTGTAATTTTGCCAGTACCTGCCGCCCCTGCCAATACGCTTTGCGCTGCCGCCCGCCCGGCCAACGCTTGAACTTGCGTCGGGGACTTGCTCCCTCGAAAAATGGGCGAGTCCACGCTTTGCTTGCCTAGCCTGCGTCTACTGCCTCGGGACCAACTTGGGCCAGGGGTACGGCCACCTCAGGCTTCGCGCCCGAGGACTCCTCGGGTGGCGCCTCATCGCTGTCGATATCGCCCGAGGCGCCTTGCTCCAGCGTGTAATGGGCCTGCCCCTCATCGACCCGAATCAGGATCACGGAGCAGTTGTCGCGGCCACCAGCCTCATTGGCACCTTCCACAAGGCGCCTTGCGGCCTGCGCAATGTCATGGACATCGGCTCCAACCACCGCGCCGATACGCTCGTTGCTAACCATTTCGGTCAAACCATCCGAACACAGCAGCAGAATATCGCCCGCCTCTACGTCGTAATCGTGAACCTCGGGGTCAAGCGTAGGCGAGGCGCCCACAGCACGCGTGACGAGATTCTTGGCCGGTAAGACTCGCGCTTCTTCTTCGTTGATCATGCCGGCATCGAGCAGCTCCTGGGAAAATGAATGATCCCGAGTAATTTGCTGCAGTGCGCCAGATCGGAACCGATACAGCCGCGAATCACCCGCATGGGCAACCCACAGTCGACCCCCAAGGAACCAAGCAACGACCGCGGTAGTGGCCATTCCCTCGTAGACCGCACTTTGCAGCGCAGCACGAAAGATCTCATCATTCATTGACACGAGCGCAGTACGCAGAGCACTGGCCGGATCGAAGCTGCTGTCCTCACTGCTGTGAGCGCGCTGCAATTGGGCGCCCAGCCCGCTGAGCAAACTGCTGACGGCCATCGTGGAGGCAACCTCGCCTGCGTTATATCCGCCCAAGCCATCGGCCAGAACAAACAGGCCAATATTGGGATCAGCGCCGACGGCGTCCTCGTTTAGCGGACGAATCTTGCCCGGGTGGCTTTTTAATGCGAAGCGCAAGGCGAGATCGTTTACAGAGGCCATGATGAAAGCAAAGCCGGTTGCCGCGCAGATTAGCCCATCTTGGCGCGTTTTCTACAAGGCAGGCCGACATCCGATCGGTCGAGATGCACCCCAAATTCGGCGCGCCAGGCTCGCTCGGCGGTTTTGCTGCTGTGCTTTGGTGCTGCAGATCAAAGGACGCTTTTTAGCAGTTGGCCCAATTCGGAGGGATTTTTTGTCGTGCGTATCCCCGCAGCCTCCAAGGCATCGAGTTTTTCTTGCGCCGTGCCCTTGCCGCCGGAGATGATGGCGCCGGCGTGACCCATGCGCTTGCCGGGTGGCGCTGTGACGCCGGCAATAAAGCCGACAACCGGCTTTTTCATGTTGTCCTTGGCCCAAGCGGCGGCCGCTTCTTCGTCGCTTCCGCCGATCTCGCCAATCATGATCACGGCGTCGGTTTCGGGATCCTCATTAAACAGCCGCAAGACATCTAGGTGCTTTAGACCGTTGACCGGATCGCCACCGATACCCACGGCACTTGACTGCCCTAGACCCAGTTCGGTGAGCTGTGCGACGGCCTCATACGTGAGCGTCCCGGAGCGCGAGACCACACCCACACGACCACGGCGATGGATATGCCCCGGCATGATGCCAATCTTGATTTCATCCGGCGTAATTAAGCCCGGGCAATTAGGACCCAACAAGATGGTGCGGGCGTTAGCTTTGCGCATGCGATCGCGCACCACAATCATGTCGCGCACGGGGATGCCTTCCGTGATGCACACCACCAGATCAAGTTCGGCCTCGACTGCTTCCCAGATCGCCTCGGCAGCCCCTGCGGGCGGAACGTAGATAACCGACGCATTGGCGCCCGTCTGGCGCTTGGCCTCGCGCACCGTGGCAAAAATAGGAATGCCTTCGAAATGCTCCCCGGCTTTTTTGGGGTTAACTCCCGCCACGAAGCAGTCGCGCCCCAAAGCATAGTCACGGCACGCGCGCGTGTGAAACTGTCCGGTCTTGCCGGTGATGCCCTGTGTGACAACACGGGTGCTCTTGTTGATCAAAATGCTCATTGCTGCGCTCCTGCTAAAAGGCGAAGCCCACGACTCGGCATATAAGGCAGCCACTGCAAGTCACAGCAGACCGGATGCATTCGCCGGCGCCTACCGTGTCGCCGCAACTACTCGCTGTGCCGCCTCGGCCATGGTGTCGGCGGAAATGATCGGTAAACCCGATTCCGCCAGCATCTTGCGGCCCAGAGCCTCGTTGGTGCCTTTCATACGCACCACCAGCGGCACGGACAGGTGCACTGCGAGCGAGGCGGCAATTAGGCCCTCGGCGATCGTGTCGCACTTCATGATTCCACCAAAGATATTGACGAGAATCGCCTTCAGATGCGTGCTGCGCAGCATGATCTTGAATGCCTCGGTTACTTTCTGGGCACTTGCTCCGCCGCCCACATCCAAAAAATTCGCTGGACTGCCGCCGTAGAGTTTGATCGTGTCCATAGTGGCCATCGCCAGTCCGGCGCCGTTGACCAGACAACCGATGTCGCCGTCGAGCTGAATATAGGAAAGATCAAATTTAGAGGCATCGATTTCGGCCGGGTCCTCTTCGTCAAGATCGCGCAGCGCCACGATTTCGGGATGTCGGTACAAGGCATTGGCATCGAAATTAAACTTTGCGTCAAGCGCAATCAGCCGCCCGTCGCCGGTGAGCACCAGCGGGTTGATTTCCGCCAGCGCAGCATCGCTTTCCCAATACGCGCGGTACAAACCCTGCAGAGTGGCACGTGCTGGCATTTGCGATGACGCCGTAATCCCAATGGATCGGGCGACCTGATCGGTGTCGTCTGCAGTGAGGCCTGCAACGGGGTCGATGAAAACTCGGTGAATCTTCTGCGGCATTTGTGCGGCCACTTCCTCGATGTCCATCCCTCCCTCGCTGGAGGCAATCAGGCAGACCTTCTGCGTGGTCCGGTCAACGACCATGCCCACGTAATACTCCTTGCGAATATCCGCACCTTCCTCGATTAGCAGTCGGCGCACTTTTTGACCTTGCGGCCCGGTCTGATGGGTGACCAATTGCATGCCAAGCATCTCCTGCGCTCGGGCGCGCACTTCCTCCAATGATCGGGCCAGCTTTACGCCACCGCCTTTGCCGCGTCCCCCCGCGTGGATTTGGGCCTTGACTACCCATACCGGGCCACCGAGCTTGCGCGCGACATCGACGGCTTCGTCCACCGAGAAAGCAACTTCGCCCCTTGGTACCGGTACCCCATAGTGGCGCAGGATTTGCTTGCCCTGGTACTCGTGGATCTTCATGTCGCCTCTCCTTTTTTTCGGTACCAGCGTGGGTAGTGCGTCTGCACAAATGGCCCATCCGTACGCAGCGCGCGGCAGCGATCTAATTGCAGCGGCTTGGATTCACTTTTGTGAACCGGAGGGTGCAGTTCGCCCGCAAAGGTTTGAATCGCCAGTGTCGGGAAAACCGATGCCAGTTCTGTCAGGTGTGTACAGCCCTCGATGCCACCGACGCGCTCTCGCACCATTTCACGAAACCCTTTCATCAGGTTAAGCCCGATGAGCCTGCGATAAATCTCGGGAAATGCGTCGCACGCCCCCGGGTACGGTGAGGCGCGGGTTTGGGCCCGCACATCGAGGATCTGCATCGTGTTGTCGATCGTCACTGTCAGCTCCATGTCGTGATACGGTGTTCCCGCCGGCCGTACGCCGACCTCCAAGGGAAAATCCGCCTCCTTGACATCTTGAAGGCTTGCGACAAGGTCCCAGAGGTTGTCTTCCCGCGCATACGCACAGGCGCGAATCGAGCGGGTATGAACGAGCCGGCGATCGGTTTGCGACATGTTGGGAGCAAAAACAGGCGCATTAGGCACACTGTTTGCCAATCGATCTTATATCAACTGCTAGCGGCGCATGTTCGCCACGCAACGCCGACAAACGCCATCGGCCCATTTCTTGTCTGGCCGAAGGCAACGACGGCCAAGGAGATCTACGCTGGCGCGGATTGCGCCAACGGCGCCAGCACTACGCTTCGCGCGCGAGGGCTCCGCTTACAATGCGCGCGACGATCGACGGGTCAAACCCGCGCGCAATCAGATACCGGCTCTGGCGAGCCCGCTCCTTCGTCGTTGTGGGGATTTGGCCGAATTTACGTTGCCACAAAGCCTGGGCCATCGTAAATTCGTCGGGTGCTGGCGTGAGCGCCTCGGCGATGATGGTGCGCTCCAACCCTCGGCGCTGCAACTCCTGCTCAATGCGCAGTCGGCCATAGCGGGCGGCGCGCGTGCGCACAAAGCCCTGCGCCATGCGTTCATCTGACAGTAGTCCCTTGGCCTGTAAGCGATCGAGGACCGTCGGGACCTCACTGCATTGGTCGGGACTATGTAAATCGCGCTGCAATTTGCGCTCGAGCTCAACGCGACCGTAGTCGCGACGCGCAAGCGCCGCCAGCGCACGGCGCAGCACCTGTTTGGCACCGTCGCCCAGGCCTGTGGCGAGAAGCTCGCGCGTTCGCTCCATGTGTGCGATATTGATCAGGAATCCGCTGCAACGGGTTGTGCGCGCGCACTGACGCCCAATGCTTCGCGAATCTTGTTTTCGATCTCAACTGCCATGGCCGCATTGGCACGCAAGAATTCGCGAGCGTTGTCCTTGCCCTGACCAATACGCTCGCCCCCGTAGCTATACCACGCACCGGATTTTTCGACGATATTGTGCTGGCTTCCGAGATCCAGGATTTCCCCCTCACGCGAGATTCCCTCGCCGTACAGGATGTCAAAGTCGGCCTGGCGAAACGGCGGAGCGACCTTGTTCTTAACGACCTTGACCTTGGTCTCTGAGCCGATGACCTCCTCGCCTTTTTTTATCGATCCGACGCGACGGATATCCAGACGCACAGACGCATAGAACTTTAGCGCGTTGCCCCCCGTGGTGGTCTCCGGATTGCCGAACATGACGCCTATCTTCATCCGAATCTGGTTAATGAAGATCACCAAGCAGTTGGTGCGCTTGATCGTTGCTGTCAGCTTGCGTAGCGCCTGACTCATCAGGCGCGCCTGCAGGCCCGGCAGCGAGTCGCCCATTTCGCCTTCGATTTCGGCCTTGGGAGTCAAAGCGGCCACGGAATCGATAACAATCAGGTCCACGGAGCCCGAGCGCACCAGTGCATCGACAATTTCTAAGGCCTGCTCTCCCGTATCCGGCTGCGAGATCAGCAGGTCCTGTAGGTTAACCCCGAGCTTTTGCGCATACTGTGCGTCAAGGGCGTGCTCGGCGTCGATGAACGCGCAGGTGCCGCCGATCTTTTGCATTTCGGCGATCACCTGCAATGTCAGCGTCGTTTTGCCCGAGGACTCCGGACCGTAGACTTCAACCACCCGCCCCCGCGGCAGGCCGCCCACACCCAGGGCAATATCCAGGCCCAGCGAACCGGTTGACACAACTTGGATGTCCTCGACGACTGCGCCTTCAGCAAGGCGCATGATCGATCCCTTGCCAAATTGCTTTTCAATTTGCGATAGCGCTGCCGCCAGGGCCTTTTGCCGCTCTTTGTTGTCCGCCACGAAGGCGCTCCTTCCGTCATCCATTGTCCGGTCTCCTGGGTTGCGTTTTGACGAAATCGATACTGAATAAATTTACAGTGCTACTGTAATTTTATTCAGCCCAGCCGTCAAGACCACCCATCCTCGGGCCAGCGGCGCCCACCGATGGGCACCAAGCTCCGGCCCGTTGCGGCTGCCCGCGCTACGCGACTAGACTGGCCACTGATGGTGCCTGGCGCATTTTCTTTGTCAGCGCGCTTTGGAGCCCAAGTAAGCTTGCCACGCGCGCCGACCGTGCGCGAGGCCGTGGGGCCCGAGCGGCCGCCAATAAAACCAGGAGAATCCATGTCCGGCAAGAATAGCAAGGCGCCGCCATGCGCATTCTGATCGCCGAAGACGACCGGGTGCTAGCCGACGGCCTGTCGCGTTCCTTGCGCGCTGGCGGCTATGCGGTGGACGCGGTTGACTGCGGCGACAATGCCGAAAGCGCGCTGCTCGCCCAGCCCTATGACCTGGTGATTCTCGATCTGGGATTGCCAGGAATTACAGGACTCGAAGTGCTTCGTCGCCTGCGGGCGCGCAAAGTCAATGTGCCCGTGCTCATCTTGACCGCAGCCGACAGCATTGAGCAGCGCGTACACGGCCTGGACCTTGGCGCCGACGACTACATGGCCAAGCCCTTTGCATTGTCCGAGCTGGAGGCCCGTGTACGCGCCCTTACGCGCCGGGCCTTAGGTAGCGGCCAGAACTTGCTGCGTCATGGCGACCTATGCTTGGATCCCGTCGGGCGCGTGGCCAGCATCAACGACGTCGTGCTGGACCTTTCTGCCCGTGAGCTCGGCCTACTGGAAACGCTGCTGCAGCGTGCCGGGCGCTTGGTGAGCAAGGAGCAACTGGTCGATCATCTGTGCGAGTGGGGTGACGAGGTGAGCAACAATGCCATTGAGGTCTATGTTCACCGTTTACGAAAAAAACTCGAACCCGGTGGCGTGCGCATCGCCACCGTGCGCGGCCTTGGTTACTGCCTAGAGCGTCCCGTCGAAAACCGCACTACCGGTCAGGTCGCCGCGGTCCATGCACCAAAGTCCGGCTGAGAGGAGCGCCACGTCCGTGGCCATTGACGTCGCATCAGGAGTTACCCCGCAATCTGCCGCGCCGCCGGCCGCAACAGCGCCCGTTCGCGCCGATGCTGCTCGGTTGATCCCCAGCAGTTGGCGTCGCGGCGAAACACGCTCGCTCTTTGGCGAGATTCTGGACTGGATGTTTGCGCCGTTGCTGCTGCTGTGGCCGATGAGCGTGTCATTGACCTACCTCGTCGCGCAATCCATCGCCAGCAGTCCGTTTGACCGAGCGTTAATTGAGCGCGGCGAGGTGCTTGCAGCCCACGTGCGCTTTGACCGCGGCCGCGCGCTTTTTGACCCTTCACCGGGGCTGATGGAGATCTACGGCACGGGTGTGGGCGAAGCCGGTGCCTATTTGATCGCCGATACCGACGGCACCATATTGGCCGGCGATCGTGATCTGCCTCGCCCGCATGTGCCAGAATCCGCCGCTGGCAGTGGCGCCAACGCTGTTGGCGCCAACGAATTTGACAGCGCGTTTCAGTTGCGCGACGAGACGCTGCGCGGCCATCCGGTACGCATTGCCCAATCGTGGGTCGTGGCGCCGACCGCAGCAACGGGGGCTGGCAATACGCGAGCGGTGCTGGTCGAAGTCGCCGAGTCCCCAGCCGAGCGCACGAAATTGGCCAATGAAATCGTCAAAGGCGTAATTTTGCCTCAGTTCGTCGTTCTGCCACTGGCCTTGGTATTGGTTTGGTTCGGCCTCTCGCGGGGACTCGCGCCCCTTGCAAAGCTGCAGCGAACGATTCGCAACCGGCCGCCTGATGATCTCTCGCCAATCGACGTCGAAGCGGCTCCTGAGGAGCTCACGCCACTGATGGCATCGTTTAACGAGCTGCTGGCACGCATGACGCACAACCTCGAAGTGCAAAAGCGATTTATCGCGGATGCGGCACACCAGATGAAAACACCTTTGGCCGGGCTTCGTACGCAAGCGGAGCTGGCGCAGCGCGAAGTCGACGCGGAAGAGCTGCAACGCACCTTGCGACAGATCGCCGCATCGACCGATCGCGCCACGCGGCTGGTCAATCAATTGCTTGCGCTTGCGCGCGCTGAACACGGTGCAGGGGAAATTGGCGCGATGATCCGCCTGGACCTCAATTACTTGGCTCGTTCGGCGGTACAAGAATGGGTGCCGCAGGCGATAGCGCAGCGTATTGATCTGGGTTATGAGGGGCCCAAACCCGGCACGCCCAATGGCGCCTGTGACATCTTGGGCGCACCAATGCTGCTGCGCGAAATGATCAACAATCTGATCGATAATGCATTGCACTACACGGCCTTGGGTTCCGGCCACGAGACGGGTCACGATATGCACGATTCGGATCAATATTTGGGGTCGATCACGGTGCGAATCGAATGCGCGGACGAGCGTGTCGTGCTGGAAGTTGA
Organism: uncultured Burkholderiaceae bacterium; assembly: GCA_964608115.1. Classification (GTDB taxonomy): domain Bacteria; phylum Pseudomonadota; class Gammaproteobacteria; order Burkholderiales; family Burkholderiaceae_F; genus GJ-E10. Next base: position 14,239 of record CAZSOI010000441.1, read on the forward strand.
AGACGATGGTCCCGGCATTGCCCCGGAAGAGCGCCAACGGATATTCGAGCGGTTTTATCGCGTGCTCGGAAGTGGTCAGGAAGGTAGCGGACTCGGGTTGGCGATTGTGCGCGAAATCGCGGCACGACACGACGCAACGGTACAAGTAAGTGACGCGCGCCCGCGCGCTGGCGCGGATGGATCCTTCTCGCGCGCGCGCACAGGTGCGCTGTTTCGTGTCGTGTTCCTTCACGCAGCGCCGTGATGGGTCTTGAAGGCTGTTGCTCGCGGCTGTGGGCGAGGCCGCGCTGTTAAACTATCCCACAGCAATGAGTGCAGACGAACCGGACAATTTCGCGTCCCCGTCGCACGCTGCGCCGCAGGAGTTGGGCGCACGTGAATTTGACCGGGCGCTCGCGGAACTAAGCGGCCGTGAACCGGTGTGCTGCTTTCCTCAAACTTCGCTCCGCGAAGCGCTGCAGACCATGCGACGCGAACGCGTCGGATCGATCGTCGTGGTCGATCAAGAGCTGCGCCCGTTGGGCATATTCACACTTGGGGACGTGCTTACGCGCGTAGCCCTGCCGCAGACGCCGCTGGAGACACCGATCGAGCGCGTGCTTTCGAAGCACCTTTTGACGCTGCCAGCACATGCGCCTGCCTTCGAGGCGGCGCTACTTATGGCCCGGGAAAACATTCGTCACGTCCCACTGGTGTCGGAGGGTCGGCTGGTCGGCGTCGTATCCGAATCGCGCTTGTTTGCGCTCTGGCGAAGAAGCATTGGTGCCGCGCGCGCGGCGATCGTTGAATCGCACGATGTCGACGCAGTGGTGCACGCGGCAAGCGCCATCCGGGACCTACCCGGCAAGATGCTGAGCGCCGGCCTGAATGGGGATGCCGTCACGGCGCTGCTCACATCGCTTAACGACCTACTAGTGGAGCGCCTGCTCGATTTGACGGGGGCGGCCGAGGCGCTGCGCCGCGTGCAGGGCTGCTGGATCGCATTGGGCAGTCAAGGACGCCGCGAGCAGACCCTA
>CAZSOI010000442.1:0-3568 GCA_964608115.1 uncultured Burkholderiaceae bacterium
GATTTGGGAATGCGGCAGCACAAAGGGCCGGTCACGCTAGCCGGTATCAGCCAGCGCCAGACCATATCGCTTTCGTATCTCGAACAACTCTTTGCCAAGCTGCGTCGGCACGGTCTGGTTGAGAGCACCCGAGGGCCAGGCGGCGGCTACCGCTTGGGCAAACCCGCGACTGATATATCGGTTGCCGATATCATCTTCGCGGTTGATGAGCCACTTGATGCGACACAGTGCGCCGGACAGGCCAACTGCGACAACGATCGGCGATGCATGACGCATGATCTTTGGACCAGTCTGAACCGGCACATGGTCGACTTTCTGGACTCTGTCTCACTCGCCAATCTGGTAGCACAGCAATCGACAGCACCGCGCTCGGTGGCAACGCCGACAGCCACGCGCTGGAGCGGAACGGGCACGCGTGCACCAGTCGACGAGAGCACCGCGGTCGGATAGGAGTGACGCGGGGCCATGCAACTGCCAATCTATCTAGATTACGCCGCCACCTCGCCGGTCGATCCGCGGGTTTTGGACAAAATGCTTCCGTACTTGCGGGAGCGCTTTGGTAATCCGGCATCGCGTAGCCATTCCTTTGGTTGGGAGGCCGAACGGGCCGTTGAGCAGGCCCGTTCGGAAGTAGCGGGGTTGGTAAACGCGGATCCGCGAGAGATCGTCTGGACTTCGGGAGCGACCGAATCCATCAATCTTGCACTCAAGGGAGCGGCGCACTTTTATCGGGACAAAGGTCGGCATTTGGTGACCGTCAAGACGGAGCACAAGGCCACCCTCGACACAATGCGCGAACTTGAGCGGGAGGGCTTTGAGGTTACCTACTTGGATGTTGCGGCCGACGGATTGCTCGATATCGCACGGTTTACAGATAGTTTGCGCCCGGACACGGTTCTTGCCTCGGTCATGTTCGTCAACAACGAGATCGGTGTCATCCAAGACATCAGAGCGCTGGGCGAGATTTGCCGTGAACGGGGAATCCTTTTTCATGTGGACGCGGCGCAGGCAACTGGTAAAGTTGCCGTTGACCTAGGATCATTGAAGGTCGACCTAATGTCCTTCTCGGCGCATAAGACGTACGGGCCCAAAGGCGTTGGAGCTTTGTATGTGCGCCGCAAGCCTCGTGTGCGGCTAGAGGCCCAGATGCATGGCGGTGGACATGAACGTGGTCTGCGTTCCGGGACCTTGCCAACGCATCAGATAGTGGGAATGGGTGCAGCGTTCCAGATTGCGCAGGCGGACATGCCAACGGAGATCGAGCGCATTCGCCGATTGCGCGACCGGCTCTGGGCGGGCCTTAGCCAGATCGAGGAAGTGTATCTAAACGGTGATCCGGAGCAGCGCGTCGCGCACAATTTGAACGTGAGTTTTAATTTCGTGGAAGGCGAATCTTTGATAATGGCAATTAAGGATATTGCCGTCTCCTCGGGTTCAGCTTGCACTTCGGCAAGTTTGGAGCCGTCGTATGTCCTGCGAGCTTTGGGCCGAAGCGATGAGCTGGCACACAGCTCGACTCGATTTTCCGTCGGACGCTTCACGACAGAGGAAGAGATTGATTTCACGGTACGGTTGGTGACAGACAAGGTGGCCAAATTGCGATCTATGTCGCCTTTGTGGGAGATGCACCTAGAGGGAATCGATTTGAATACCGTTCAGTGGGCGGCCCATTGAACCGATGGAGTGGAACATGGCCTATAGTCAGAAAGTTGTCGATCATTACGAAAATCCGCGCAACGTTGGCTCCTTTGATCGCGAGGATCAGGCAGTGGGCACCGGCATGGTGGGTGCCCCGGCTTGCGGCGACGTGATGAAGCTGCAGATCCGGGTCAACGAGGACGGCATAATTGAGGATGCTCGCTTCAAGACCTACGGCTGCGGGTCGGCAATCGCATCGAGTTCGCTGGTTACCGAGTGGGTCAAGGGCAAGACGCTCGATCAGGCAATGCAGATCCGCAATTCTCAAATCGCCGACGAACTTGCCTTGCCGCCGGTGAAAATTCATTGCTCTATATTGGCCGAAGATGCTATTAAGGCAGCGATCGAGGATTATCGAAACAAGCATCCCGGGCACGCGCCCCGGACCTCCGAGACGCAAACAGCGGAGAAGGGTGCAGCCGTGCGCGCTGCGGCCTGAGGATCGAAACGATGGCAATTACTTTGACGGAACGCGCTGCGCGACATGTGTCGACGTTTATCAGCAAACGCGGCAAAGGGGTAGGACTGCGCTTGGCGGTGCAAACAAGCGGCTGCTCGGGCATGGCATACAAGCTGGAATTTGCCGATGCAGTAGATCCAACCGACGCACGTTTCGAGAGCAACGGTGTCACGGTTTTCGTCGATCCGCGCAGCCTTGCTTACCTCGATGGCACGGAACTCGATTTCGTGCGGGAGGGACTCAACGAAGGTTTTCGCTTCAATAATCCCAATGAAAAGGATCGCTGCGGCTGCGGCGAGTCGTTTCGGGTCTAAAGTGTGTTGCGCACGTGTTTTCGTCGATTCCGGAATACTTTTCCCTCTTCGGCTTGGAGCCGCGGTTTACGATTGATCCGCTCGCTCTAACAAACGCTTATCGAGAGGTCCTCTCCCGCGTCCACCCGGACCGTCACGCCGGGGCCAGTGCCACCGAGCGGCGGGTGGCAATGCAGCTTGCCAGCCACGCTAACGAAGCCTATCGGACTCTCAAATCCGATAGCGCCCGAGCGGCGTATCTTTGCCGCAGTAACGGTGTCGCACCCGATGGACCAGGCGCAGCGATCCCGAACGCCTCGTTTCTCGAGCGGCAGATGCGATGGCACGAGGTGCTAGAGATGGCACACAAGGGTCACGACACCGTGGCCATTGCGGACCTTGCGCGGGAAGTTGCGCATCAGCACAAGGAGCTGCTTGCGAGCATCGCGCATTTGCTCGATGAGCAAAAAGATTTCACCGGTGCCGCCGAGGCCGTGCGTTCATTGCTATTTCTCGAGAAAATGCAGGCGGATATCGAACGCGCCGTTGCGGAACAGAACGAAACGGCGGCCGCCCAAAAATAAGCTATGGCGCTACTGCAGATTGCCGAACCTGGCCAATCGACCGCTCCCCATCTTCACCGCCTAGCCATCGGAATTGATCTGGGGACGACCAATTCCCTCGTCGCCTCCGTGCGCAGTGGAAGCGCGGTCGTATTACCGGACTCCGAGGGCCGCGCACTGTTGCCTTCCGCGGTGCGCTTCAAGGCCGATGCTGTGCCGCTCGTGGGGTATGAAGCACAAGCGGCACTGGCAACCGATCCTCGCAACACCGTCGTATCGGTCAAACGCCTCATGGGGCGTGGTTTGCGCGACGTAGCGCATGCGGAAAACCTACCGTACGATTTTGTCGATGCGCCAGGCATGGTGCAGTTGCGCACTGCCGCAGGAATCAAGAGTCCGGTCGAAGTGTCGGCAGAGATTTTGCGCGTACTGCGCCAGCGCGCGGAGGCGTCGTTGGGCGGTGCGCTGGTCGGTGCCGTGATCACAGTGCCGGCGTATTTCGATGATGCCCAGCGCCAGGCAACCCGAGACGCTGCTCGACTCGCTGGGATCTC
>CAZSOI010000443.1:0-1557 GCA_964608115.1 uncultured Burkholderiaceae bacterium
GGCGCGAGGTTTTATGTGTATTCGGTATGTGCGACTGGCCTTGTTCGCTTCTGTGGCCGTCTCTTTGCAATTTCTCATTTGTGCAGACGCATCGGCTGCGGAAGTCGAAAAAATGGTCGCTGTCTGCGCCGACTGTCACGGCAAGGCGGGCGCCAGTTCGGAGCATGACATTCCTATCATCGGTGGTTATTCGGCCGAGTTCCTCATTAACAACATGAAGGCGTACCAAGCAAAGGAGCGCGACTGCCCGGAGACGAAAGTCCGCGCTGGCAAGAAAAAGGGCAATAAAACCACGATGTGTGAGATTGTCAAGGATCTGACGGGTGCGCAGATTCGCGAGATTGCCGACTACTTCGCCGGCCAGCCTTTTGTCCGCGCCAAGCAAAAGTTCGACACCGATTTGGCGCGCAAAGGCAAGGCGGTCCACGATCAGTACTGCGAGAAGTGTCATTCAGACGGTGGCACTCATTCGGACGACGATGCAGGCATGCCGGCTGGGCAGTGGATTCCGTACCTTGAGCAAGCATTTGACGAGTTTCACACTGGCAAGCGACCAATGAGCAAGAAAATGAAGGACAAGATGGCACAGCTCGATCAAAACGACATCAAGGCATTGATCCAGTTCTACGCAAGCATTCAATAGGGAAAGGACGGGCCGATCGTGTTCCCGGACTCACGTCATTGGAGGGCAACACGCGGGTGCGGCGCTGATCGCCGCAACTTCAGCGCGCGAGGCACAACGTGACCAGCGGCAAGCGAGCTTGGTTCGGCGGCCGTAGGATTGTTCGCTACGTGCTGATTTTGTTTGCCGGAATGCTGTTGCTCGCGGGAGCGGTAGGCGGGTTCACTACGGCCGTGGAGTCGACGAACTCCTTGGCTTTCTGCATCTCATGTCATGACATGCAGACCAACTATGAGGAATACAAAAAGACGGTGCACTTCCGCAACCGCTCGGGGGTGCGCGCGGTCTGCTCGGACTGCCATGTGCCAAAACGCAACTGGTTCTCAGAGATGGAGCGCAAGGTAGCTGCGGCTCGCGACGTCTGGGGCGAGATCATCGGCGTGATCGACACCAAGGAAAAGTTCGACGCTAACCGCCTCGCGATGGCCCGACGCGAATGGGCGCGGATGAAAGAATCCGACTCCGTCGGCTGCCGTAATTGCCACAGTTTCGAAGCCATGGACGTAGACGCTCAGGACAAAAGCGCGCGCGGCAAACACACGCGCGCGGCCTTGGCCGAGACGCACAAGACCTGCATCGAGTGCCACAAGGGGATCGCGCACGACCTTCCCAAAGTGGCCGAGGAAGAAACGAAAGAGTCACACGAGGAAAAGTAAAACACACTATGCCGATCGTGCCGGCCCGCATTTGTTGAACGCAGTCGGATGATCGCGCACATGGCATAAATCCCGAAGACACGCGGGTTTTTCGTTGGCGTTCCGAGCGGTTTTTCCGGCAGCGAATCAACCACTGGCGCGAAGCGCGAGATTTGAGTCGTACCACGCCACGACGTCGTTTATGACATCGGCGCGATTGATCTCGTGAAGCATTTCGTG
>CAZSOI010000444.1:0-2770 GCA_964608115.1 uncultured Burkholderiaceae bacterium
GAACGCGGCGCTGCAGCTGGTTGCGGGCACTGTACACCGGGTGCGCACCTCAGGGCCGATTGCGCTCGAGCGCGCCGCTTCCGCGCAAATGGCGGCGGTGCGCGCCGCGTCGATAGAGCCGGCCGAAGAGCAACTGGCAGACTATCACCTGTACCGCTTTGAGCGCCCGACCAGCATTGCCGACAATCAGACCAAACTCTTGACACTGCTCGTCGCTCGCCAAATTCCAGTGCGCCGCGAATACGTGTTCGTCGGTGGAGATTGGACGTTTCACGATCGGGTTCGTCGGACCAGCCAAAAACAACGGCCATCGACATTTGTGTACTTCGAAAACAAAGCCGGAGACCTTGGCCGGCCGCTGCCCGGCGGCACCGTGCGGCTATATACACGCGACAGCACCGGCGCGGCGCAGTTCGTCGGTGAGGATCGCATGGAGCACACCGCGAAAAATGAGACCGTAAAGCTCGATCTTGGCGAAGCCTTCGATATCTTGGTCGAGCGTACCCAAAGCGCGTTTCGCCACATCTCCAAGAACGTCGTGGAGAGCAGCTGGCGCATCGAACTGCACAACGCCAAGGACGAGGCCGTTGCGGTGAAGGTGCTCGAGCCCATGCCGGAGGATTGGGAAATCGTTCAGGAGTCGGCCCCGCACCTAAAGGACGAGGCGCACCGCGCCCAATGGCAGGTGCAAGTACCCGCAGGCGGCGCCGCCACTTTGGAATATGTGGTGCGCGTTACGTCGTCGTAATCGACGCAGGATCCGCGCCGGCGCGGCCGATCGTCTTTTCGTTCAGATCGATGCCAGAGCGGCCCAGGAGCCGTGCGCCACGCATTAACTCGAGCAGCCGTTTTGCCGCAATCTCGTATTGCAGTCCTTCGGGTCGAACGTTCGATATGCAGTTGCGCTCGGCGTCGGTTCGGCCAACTTTGGGTGCGTGTGTGAAGTAGATGCCCAAACTGTCGGGCGCGCTCAGCCCCGGGCGCTCGCCGATAAAAATTGCCAGCTGCCGGGCGTGCAGCACTTCACCAACTTCATCGCCCAGAGCGACACGCGCCATTTCGGCCAAAATGATTGGGCCAACGCGCCATTGGCCTAACTCGCGGCGAAGGATTTGCAGCAGCGGCAAGGCGTGACGCAATCGCGCCTGCGCGGAAAGGCCGTCCGCGAGCACGAATACGACGTCCGGTGCCGCGGGCATGCCAAAGGCCTGCAGGCGCTCGCGGCTGGCCTCGTCGAGCCGGCGACCCAGATCGGGCCGCAGCAAGTACTGCTGCCGGTCGCGTGCCGCGCTGTGCACCCGCAGAACTTCGAAGTCTAGCGATGCCAGCTGCTCTTGCAATTGCTCCGGCTGTGCGGTCTCGTGAACCGCATCGCGCGCCTTTGCCTGAGCCACACCAATTTGCAGCAACACCTGCGTGGGCAAACTGTTGCCGGCTCGTCCCAGAGCAATGCGCGCCGCCGTGAACCGGCGCAGCTGCTGCCAAGGATCGGCCTTTACCAGAGACTTCATGGTTCTGCATCCAAGGCCCGTGCGTGCGTGAGCAGCGCTTGGGAGTGCGCCACATGCCGCAAGGCACCGCCCGAGCGCGTGACACGCATTTTTATCAGCCAGTCCTCGAATTCCGGGGCGCGCCGAAGCTGCAATGCGCTACGAAGGTACAGCGCATCGTGAAATGACGTGCTTTGGTACTGCAACATGATGTCGTCGGCGCCGGGCACGCCCATGATGTAATTGACGCCGGCTACGCCCAGCAGCGTGAGCAAGGTGTCCATGTCGTCCTGATCGGCTTGGGCATGATTGGTGTAGCAAATGTCCATTCCCATCGGCAAACCCAGCAGTTTGCCGCAAAAATGATCTTCGAGCCCAGCGCGGATGATTTGCTTGCCGTCAAACAAATACTCGGGTCCGATAAAGCCCACGACGCTGTTGATCAGCAAAGGGGAGAATTCGCGCGCCACTGCATAGGCACGCGCTTCGCAGGTTTGCTGATCCATGCCCTGATGTGCATTGGCTGAAAGTGCACTTCCTTGGCCGCTCTCGAAGTACATGACGTTATTTCCAACAGTGCCACGCTCTAGACTCTGTGCCGCCTCGTGCGCTTCGCGCAGCAAGGAAAGACTGATACCGAAGGCGGCGTTGGCGGCCTGCGTTCCCGCGATCGACTGGAACACGAGATCCACGGGTGCTCCGCCTTCGATCGCCCGTATGGTGTTGCTTACATGCGTGAGCACGCACGACTGGGTGGGAATCTCGTATTGGCGCCGCAAGACGTCGAGCATCTGCAGCAGCGCAACGATTTGCGGCAGTTCGTCACCGGCCGGGTTAATGCCGATGACCGCATCGCCCGCGCCGTACAAAAGACCGTCAACGATGGAGGCGGCGATGCCTTTGAGGTCGTCGGTTGGATGGTTTGGCTGAAGCCGGACCGATAAACGTCCCGGCAGGCCAATGGTGCAGCGAAAACGGCTGACTACACGGCACTTTTTCGCAACCAAAATGAGGTCCTGATTGCGCATAAGTTTGCTTACCGCGGCGGCCATCTCGGGCGTCAGACCTGAGGCTAATCGACGCAGCGCCGCGGAGTCGTTTTTCGGCGAGAGCAGCCAATCGCGCAGCTCACCCACTGTCAGCGCCGAAATGGGAGAAAACGCTGCCGGGTCGTGCCGATCGATGATCAGGCGGGTAACTTCATCTTGCTCGTAGGGCACCAGCGCTTCTTGCAGAAATTGCCGCAAGGGGACCTGCGCCAGGGCCATGCGCGCCGCCAT
>CAZSOI010000445.1:0-19009 GCA_964608115.1 uncultured Burkholderiaceae bacterium
GTGCCGAAAAGCTCACCCACATCCAGCCAGCCGCGAGCCGCTGGCAGGCCGGGTGCGCAGTGGGCAGTTCGTAGGCCGCGGCAGTATCGGTTTGCGCGAGGAGTTCGGATTCTTCCGAATACGGCAACACTGCGCTCATGGCGTTCCTATCCCTTGAAACACCCAGCCACCGGCCCCGGGTGCGTCGGCCTTAAAGTCGATTACCAGGACCCGTCCTGGCTCCAGCGTCACTATCTGGTCACGCACGAAACCAAAATCACCCTGCTCGGTATCCTTCAAGCGAAGAACGAGGCGATGCGCGCCGGCGCGAACGGGCAAGCGCCGGTACACCGAGGAAGCACCGTCATGTGCAAGACCCGATGGCGGCAGCACCACGTGGTACAGGGGCTGGCCGTCCATGTCCATTTCCACAATGACATTGGATCTTTCCCGCGGGCAATCTTTGGCTATGCGCATGTTGCGCGGCAATTTGGCCAGTTCCTCTTCAGTGCGGTCGCGGCATGCCTGCTTGCGCTGCGCGGCGTGGCTAAAACTCAGTTTGATCAGCGCGTAACCTCTTGGCAGCTGCTCGTAGGCGGGTGATGTGGAGAAGTACCCCAACACCAACGCAAACAGCGCGTACGCCAGACCCTGCCCCATGTAGCGAAGCGCGACGTTCATGATGTGGCGGCACCCAAGCGCGCGCCCGGAGGCGCTGCGACCAAGAAGGCATCCGAGATGCACATGTCTTCAGCTAACCCCCGCGCGAGAAATGCAGGCCTAGCCGCCTGCACCATCTGCATCGAGCCACAGGCGTAAATCCGAAACCCGCTCAGGTCAGGGAAATCAGCCAGTACGGCCTCGTGCACGAGGCCCGTGCGTCCTTGCCAGCGATCCTCAGGCAGCGGTGCCGACAAAACGGGGACGAAGCGGAAGTTTGGATGGTCGCGCTGCCACTGCAATGGCAAATCCGCCATGTAGAGGTCGGCGCGGGAGCGTACGCCCCAGTACAGCAGCATGCGGCCGCTGGAGCCCACGTGAAAGCAATGTTCCAGCATGCTTTTAACGGGCGCAAAGCCCGTTGCGCCCGCAAGAAATATTGTCGGCGCCTGCGTCTTGTCGTCTTCCAGGAACGTTCCCAAAGGTCCTTCTATTCGAAGCTCCTCGCCGACACGCATTTGGGTGAAGACGTGGGTCGTGAATCGTCCGCCCGCAATGCGGCGGATGTGGAGTTCGATAAAATCGTTTTCGTGGGGCGGGTTGGCAAAAGAGAAGCTTCTTCGCGCCCCGTCATGCAGCAATACATCGAGGTATTGACCCGCAAAAAATTTCAACGTTACGCCTGCGGGTCGCTCCAACTTGAGCACCATTACGTCAGGCGACGCGCGGTGCATTTCGCGCACCGTGCACGTCATGCGCCGGACGGGAACCTGCTTTTGCAACTCGTTTTCGCAGTATTCAATCTCCAGGTCCGAAAGCGGCATTGCGCGGCAAAAGAGCGCCCGCCCCGCGCTGCGCTCCGTCTCGGTGAGTGCATCTGGCTGGTAGATCCCATAATCGACCTCGCCTTGCAAAACCGTCCCCTTGCAAGAACCGCAGGCCCCGTCGCGACACAGATAAGGCAAATGAACACCCCCGCGCAAACCAGCCTCCAGGATTGTCTCGCCTGGCTTGGCGGAAAAAGCGTGCACGCTTGGGACCGTAGTGATCCGGAACCCCTCGCGGGATCGACGTGTCCGTGTCAGAATCGGCAAGAGCAGGAGCAGCGAAAAAACCGCGCCGATCATGGCCCACAAGCGACCCGGTGACCAGGCGTAAATGAGCGGGTAGCTCGGAAGAAAGAACCAGTCCAGGTTCACCTGCAGCGGAACCGTGCTCAAGTCCGCGCGACCCTGACTGACGGCCGGTTTGAACAAGGCCAACGTAAGTAACATCAAAGACCAACCAACTGCTAGACGCCGTGACGGATACGTTCGCGCGCCGCTCACCCGCTGGGTGTGAACGACAACCAACGCCAACATGATGAGCGGAATACCAAGATGGGCAAAGGACAACAGGGAAAAAAATCGGTCGTTAACGTTCTCCTGCACCAGGAAGTTGCGCACCAGCGGGCTACTGAATATGGGAAACCAGTCCAACCACTCGGTGCTCGCCACCGCGACAAACTGTGCCAGTCGATCCCACACCAGCCAGTAGCCATTGATGCCGGAAAAATACAAAAACAGCAATGCGATGATGCCTGTGATCCATGAAAAGATGCGAAATCCGCTCAGCCGATTCATGGCAAAGTTTCGTGCCATGTGAATTAGGACCGTCAGCACCATGCCGTCAGAGGCATAACGGTGCAGGCTACGCATGACGCCGCCCAGATACCATTGAGCGTGGGTGATAGCTTCGACCGAATCGAACGCTTCCTTGACCCCGGTACGGTAGAACGCGTACAGGTAAAAACCGCTGCCCAGGATGATCCAGAACAGGAAGTAGGTAATCGCGCCGAGTTGATACAGCGGGTTGGATTCGGCGCCAAATAAATGATTAAACACGTTGTCGAGCCGCAGCAGTAGGCTCTGCGCCAGCGCTTGTATCGCCCGAATCACGCGCTTCTCCGGCTCGTCGCGCGCTGGTGCGCATACTCGGCGCAGGCGCCCTTCTTCGGACGTCGCCATAGCAATGCGCAAGTTCGATGGAAGATAAACAAGGGTTTCACCAAGATGTTGAGACAGCCGACACCAAGGTGGCGGCCCGCGTGACGGTTCACGCATGTGATCGATACGGCGTTACGCTCCCCTGCCAGCCGGACTCCATACCCGACGCAGCTCGCGGACAATCCAGTATCCGAAGGGCAGAATCATTGCCGCGCTGATCAGCATGCCGATGAAAAACGAGTAGTCCGCTCGGTAACGCCCTGTACTCGGATCAAAGGTGGTGCAAAAGATGCGAATACGCCGTCCGATGTTTTGCCAAAAGGGGTAATGGGTCGGCGCGCGACCAAGGAGAATCTTTAGTGGTTCCCCCAGCATCGGCAGCTCAAAATCATCGCCGTACACTTGGCGAAATATCCGCCCTTGCGAATCGACGATGGTGAGCTGGGAGATATGGTCGAATCCGGCCGGTGATGGGCGGTAGCTAAACCCCACGGCGCGCGCAAGGGCCTTTACATTGGTCGCATCGGCACTGGCAAATTCCCAGTTTGGCAGATCAACACCCTGACGCTTCGCGAAACTGCGCATGGCCTGGGGTGTATCCGACTCGGTATCAAAGCCCACGGAAAGCACGGCGAAACTGTCAGCACCGAAGGCCTCCTGCATAGCCTTCACCGCACCGCTTAGGTAGCGAGTCGTGAGGGGACAAGTCTGCGTGCACTTGGTGAAAATCAGACTTACCAAGACCGGTTTGCCAAAATAGCGTGAAAACCGCAGCGGGCGACCGTCCCGGTCAAACAGGGAATAATCGCCAACCAGACCTCCGACCGCCTCTGCGCTGATCTGCATCGCTGCCTTCTGATCGAAGCCAGATGCCGGGGACAGCGAATCGATGGCCTCGCCTGCGTAGGCGAACTCGGCCGTCGCCAGGATCAGGGCGATCAAAACGAACCGTCGCATCGCGCACGCCCTACAAAAGAGCATCGAGCATCGATGCGATGAGCAGCAGTCCGAGCTGCAGCAAGGACGCGTGAAAGCAAGCAAACGCCGTTATGCGGCTGGGGTGGCGCGCCAGTTGAACGCTCTTGGCTACGAAGATCGAACCGCCGGCCACCGCGCCAACAAGGTACATCCACCCCATCCCGTAGAACAGCGGCAGCATCGAGGTCGCAACCAGCACGCAGGTGCTGGCGCAGATAACCCGTGCGGCCCGCGCATCTCCCACTACAACCGGCAACATTGGAACTTGGGCGGCGTCATAGTCATTGCGATAGGCAATTGCCAAGCTCCAAAAATGCGGCGGTGTCCAAAGAAATAGAACCGTTGCCAGAATCAGCGCGCGCGGATCCGCCTCTGGAGTAACTGCCGCGGCACCAGCCAGCACCGCAAAGCTTCCTGCAAGCCCTCCAACGACGATGTTTAGCCACGTTCGGCGTTTGAGCCACACGGTATAGACAACGGCATAGACGAACGCCCCGAGAAACACGTACAGGGCGCACAGGTAGTTAAGCGTCGCCGCGGCCGCAGCCACCGAGATGGCAAGCAGCGCGAAGATCACACCCAGCCACAGGGGTCCGTGCTTGAGCGCTCCCGTGACGAAAGGGCGTTGGCGCGTGCGGCGCATGCGCGCATCGATGTCGCGCTCGACATACTGGTTGAAGGCACCGGCGCTTGCCGAAGAAACGAGAACCGCGAGCCCAAGCACAAGAGCCTTCCATCCCGGCAACGTTCCCGGTGTGACCGCCACGCCGGCAAGCGCGGTAACACTAATGGCAAAGCCGATGCGCAGCTTGAACAAGTCGGCGAACTGCCGAATCACGGCGGCCATTTTCTGTCCTCCCGCGAGGCAAGCTTGCGCCTCAAACCTAGGCTTTAACTCACTTGGCCAGAGTTCGACGGACGATAGCGCCCGCTTCAAGTCAGGGTCCACAAAGTCGCCAGGTATTTGAAGTTGATGAAGTAATACAACACCAGCGCAGCAAACAAAACCATCGCCAGCGCAAATGTCCCAGGTGCCTCAAAACCGCCAAAACCAATTTCCTTGTGTCCACCCGCATCGGCGTCGGGCACGCGTGGATAAGGTTTGGCGTTTTCGGGAATCTTCTTGCCTACGAGCAGCGAACCGACAACGATCAAGATGAAGGCCAATCCGCCAGCCACGGCCAGCAGGCCGCCGATTTCCCCAACGGCCATCATCAAGTAGGCAATGCCAGGAAACTCATGACCCAGCGCCTGTCCGGCGAACGCGATATCCCAGTGCCGCCGTGGGACCCCGAGCGTTCCGGCGCCCATAAATGCCACGGCCAGCACCGCGGTACCGATGCCGAAGAGATACGGTTGCCATTTGGCCAGCGACGGCAGGATGACCTCGCGCTGGAAAAGAACAGGGATCAGGTAGTAGGTCAGCGCCATGAACGCCAGCGTCGTTCCGCCAACGACCGTGCCGTGAAAGTGCCCGGGCACGTAAATGGTGTTGTGGACGATCATGTTGACCTGCTCCACGCTCATCACGACACCCGTGATACCCCCAATGAAACCGAAGATGATGAGCGACAGGAACATGCCGGAAAACACCGGATTGCCCCACGGCGCTTTGCGCAGCCATTCGAACCAGCCCCGGTTCAAGCCGTTGCGCCGCTGTGCGACCTCGATCGATCCCGGCACGGTCAGACCATGGATGAGACTGGCAAGCACCGCCAGGTACATCATGTAGCTGGTATTGAAGATCTTCCAAGTTGAACTCAGTCCTGGGTCCGCCAGCAGGTGGTGCGTTGAGCCGAGTTGCAAAAACAGGATGTACAACAAAAACGCAGTGCGGCTAACTTTCTCGGACATTGGTTTGGCACCAAAAACCAGCGATGCGATCAGGTACCAAATCGAAATGTGCGCGACGACGTTGATTTGCTGCGATGAGTGCCCTAGCGCCCACCAGATAACGCGGTACATCATGGGGTCGATGCTGTGTATCAGACCCAAAGACCAAAGAAACGTTGGGATGAGAATGATCGCGCCCGAAGCGATCGTGAAAATGGCGATAACAGTTGCCGTAAGGGCTCCGTACACCACAAGCGGCAAAGAACCCTGGTAGGTCTTCTCCTCTTTTGCCACGACCAGTGTGCCAAGAAAAACGAAGCAGCCGATCAGCGCGCCAACGGCAAATAAGATCAGGCCAAGGTAGAAATGTGGCGCCGCGTCCATTGGGGCGTAGGACGTCATCATGACGCTCGAATTGCCTTGCAATACGGCAACGATCGTCGTCAGGGCGCCGACAACCATTAACACAAACTGGATCCAGGCCCAGCCTGGTGTTGCCAGTCGCGAATTCAGTAGCGTCGAGGCACAAAAATACAGAACCGCCATCTCAAAAAAAATGATCCAAACGATGAGGGCGACAACGCCATGGCCCGTCAGCGCCATATAGAACCACTCCGCCGGTAGCAGATGCAACGCCGGCCAGCGCGTAAGGCCCACACCCATGCCAAACAGGCCGCCGATCAGCAAGAACACCACAGCCGCAACCGCGTTGGCTTTGATTAGCGTCGACGCCCTCAGATCCAGCCGCAGACCGGACACCACATCGACGCGGAATGGGGACAGTGCGGTCGTGGTCATGCCCTACTCCTTGACGTAAATTTTTCCGAGCATCGTGTGGTGGCCGATGCCGCAGTATTCGTTGCAAACAATGGTGAAGTTTCCCGAGGAATTTGGGGTCATTGTGACCACCTGCTCGTAGCCCGGGTACGCCTGGAAATTGATGTTCAGTGGCTGCAAAGAAAAACCGTGGTCCCAGTCCAGCGAGGAAATGTGCACACGGTAGCTCTTGCCCTTGTCGAGCTCGACCAAGGGGCGCCATTGCCAGCGGCTCGCCGCGATGTACACGTCAGCCCCAGCGGGTGGGTGCACAACAGGCAGGCTGGGATCATTGACATCTTGCCGCACCGTGTACTTGGCCGTGAAGGCCTCGACCTTGGCAGCGTAGGCCTCGGGAGTGGTCTTGTATGCCTCGTTGGCCATGTTCTGGTTGCCAATCCAATGCCACGCGATCATCCAAGCAAACATGAACAGGCACCAGAGAAAGGCGATCGTGATCCAGACGACTTCGGTGCGCTCGATCGGTTCATTCCACCAGATCGCCTTGACGGGCGAGGTATACGACGTAGCCATTGCTAGTCCTCTTTCAGCGCGGTTCAACGTGACGTGCAGACGCTGCGTCCGTCATTTCCCCAAGGGAATCGTGACGACTTCCATTACGCCCCACAGGATGTAAAAGACAGTCGGCACTACGAGACCGAAGACCAGTAACAAAAACGGATCGTCGAGGATCCGCTGCATGATCGGGATGGGTTTGTATTCGTCTTTGGACTGAGTTTCCTGCTCCGCCATCGCGTGCTCCTCCCTCGAAGCCTCTCGGGCAAATCCGAAAAGGTCCGTCGATTCTCTGGTGCTTACCGCGCCAATACGCCCACGCACTTTCTATCGTGTCAGCCAACAGCCTCCATGGTTTGCGGTTCCAGTACTTGCTGTTTGCGATCGAAACGGCAAGTTGTCGCTGATACTATTTACGCGGATTCAGATTTCCTTGACTTGTATTAATTTTTTTCGATGGCACCATCTTCGCGCGAGGACAAAATCTCGGATGTGGATCATGGTGCGCTGCGAGCGCAACCACGCGCCGAGGAAACGATGAGATTGCGTCAAGGAGTCATGGTGCTGCTCACGGCCTTTGTACCGGCCGGTTGCGGCGCGGCGGCACAGACCTTATCCGAGGGCTGGCAGCTCAAATCCGACGGTGCGCGATCGGCGACTTCCATGATCCTGACGCTTGCTGCTCAAGAAAAGATCAATGGTTGGCTTCAGTCAGGCTGGCCTGTCCTGACCATTCAATGTCGCGGCGGGACCGCGGCGGCGTACGTGGAAACCGGTGTGGCGCTTGAAGTTACGCAAGTCGATCAGCAGGTTGTACGGATTCGGTTGGACGATTCGGACTTTCATACGCAGCGTTGGCGCGAGGTGGGCAACTGGACCATTTCGCCACGCCATCCGGAAGATCTAGTCGCGAAACTACTGCATTCAAAAAGATTCCTGCTGGAATTCACTCCGTTTAGCGGTGCGCCCGTGTTGGCGGATTTTGCTGTGCAGGGTCTTGCGAAGTACTCGCAGGCCCTGGCGACGTACTGCGGCATACGCGAGCCTGCCAAAAGCGCAACGCACGACGGCGCCAAGTGAGATTCACACGTCGGCGAGACAGAATGGATGCCGCAGCAAAAAAACAAATTGCCGTCTGGCTTCTTGTTTGTTGCGCGATGATCTTTTTGATGGTCGTCGTCGGCGGCGTCACGCGGTTGACCCATTCGGGCCTTTCCATCACCGAATGGCAACCATTGGTTGGTGTCGTCCCACCGGTTGGCGAGCAGCAATGGAGCGAGGTGTTTGATAAGTACCAACAGACGCCGGAATATATGAAGATCAATCGTGGTATGACCCTCGAGGAGTTCAAACCAATCTTCTGGTGGGAGTACTTTCATCGACTGCTGGGCCGCAGTATCGGCGCCGTCTTTTTGTTGCCCTTTCTGTACTTTCTCGCACGCAAAAAAATCGACGCCTCCTTGGCAGGCAGATTTACCATCATCTTCGCGCTCGGTGCCTTGCAGGGCGCCTTGGGTTGGTACATGGTTCGAAGCGGCCTGATAGATGACCCCCATGTGAGCCCCTATCGCCTGACCGCACATCTTGGACTCGCGTTCCTAATTTATGCGGCAATTCTGCGCACTGCGCTGCAGCTTC
Source organism: uncultured Burkholderiaceae bacterium (assembly GCA_964608115.1). Taxonomy (GTDB): domain Bacteria; phylum Pseudomonadota; class Gammaproteobacteria; order Burkholderiales; family Burkholderiaceae_F; genus GJ-E10. The sequence continues at coordinate 8,406 of CAZSOI010000445.1, forward strand.
TCGCCTCTGCCCCTAGTCCGCTGCAAGAGCGCAATCGCCGTCCTCGGATACTTGCGGCGGGGCTTGCCGCTCTGATCTTCCTTATGGTTCTCTCCGGTGCAATGGTAGCCGGCACGCGAGCGGGTTTTGTCTACAACACCTTTCCGTTGATGGACGGCCGCTGGATTCCGCAAGGTGTTTTGGCAATGCAGCCTTGGCACCGTAATTTTTACGAGAACCTTGCCACCATTCAATTCGATCACCGGTTGATTGCCGCATTTCTTGTCCTGCTCGTACCGATGTTCTGGCTGTACCTGCGCAAGCTTCGTCCACCCCAGAGTGTTCATTCAGCGGCCATATTCCTACTCGGGGCGCTAGCCTTCCAAGTGAGCTTAGGTATTGCTACATTGCTTCAAGGAGTGCCGATACTGTTGGCAGCATCCCACCAGGCCGGCGCCTTGCTAGTTTTTACTGCCGCCGTCCTAGTACACGAGCAGGTACGTCGCATTTAAGTGGCTGGCGCCGATCAGGACCCGGCAGGGCCAACCACGAGATAGTCCAAGGTCTCGTACATCAGGGCTTTCATCGCTTTGTAGGCGCTGGGAGCGAGCCCACAGATTGCCTCGCGCGTCTGAACAAACGTGCCGCCGCACGCTATTTCATGAATTCCGTGATTGACCATTTCTTGAACGTTTTCGGGTGCGACCTCTAGGTGAAACTGCAGCCCCATGACTGCGCGACCAACTTGAAACGCCTGGTTCTCGCAGGCGGAAGTGCGAGCAAGTTGGACGGCGCTCGGTGGCAAATCGAATGTCTCTCCGTGCCAGTGAAACGCCGTGAACTTTTCCGGAAAGCGAAACGATTCCCCGGTCCCCTTTACGGCATCGACTCCGAACCAACCGATCTCCTTAACCGCATTCGCATACACGCGAGCACCAAGTACGTGCGCGATCAGTTGAGCACCCAAGCACACCCCAAGTACCGGCACGCCCGAATCGATCGAATCCCGAAGAAAGCGTTTTTCACCACCAAGCCACGAGTGCCGATCCTCGTCATGCACACTCATTGGTCCGCCCATTACGATCACAAGATCCAATCCCATTGGGCGAGGAAGGCGTGGATCGGCGTACAGATGAATGTGCCGCACGTTCGCGCCCCGCGCGGCAACCCATGCCGCGATGTTTCCGATCCCCTCAAATGAGGCGTGTTGCAATACGAGAATGTTCATAGAATTTTGTCCCTGCCGGAAACCTGTGCAACGGCATTGATATTAATTCTGTGGCTCACCTTGGTTTGGCAAAAAACTCGGTGCCCTTCTCGCGCAGCGCAAACCGTGCGCTGCGCATCTGCTCTGCGGCTGTGCGCCGCGCCGCGGACAAACTCGATGCGATCCCTTCATTTGCGTTCTCGGCGGTAGTATTCGATGGCGGCTTTTAGACCATGCTCAAAGCTCGTGACAGCCGGCCCGAAACGCTGCAGATACATCGTGGCATCGATCCGACATACGCGATCCGTTTGGAAACGCATCTCGATGAGTTCACCGATCTGCGGCTGAAAGATTCGGACCAGTGGCTGAAGCCAGCCCGGAATTGCCTAAAAGCATATCGGCACACTCGCCATTTTTGCTGCAAGCGATAACAGTTCGCGCAAAGATCGAGTCGGCGCGTTGGGCACATTCCACGCCTGACCGTACGCGTTGTCGGGTACGTCCGCTAGGGTTACGAGTGCATGCGCAAAGTCCGGAACATAGGTGAAATCATGCGGAAAATCCGGGCTGTACCGGACCGATGCCGCTTGTCCGGCAATCAGGTGCGCCACGCCGCACTCGGAAAGAACACAGCTCGGTACGCCTGGGCCGTAGAAGTCAGAAGCGCGCACCGCGACGACCTCCACGCGTCCGGTGGCGTGCGCCTGCTGCCACAGGCGCGTTATGTGGGCCCGTAGCCGCGGTTTGTGGCTGTAATCCGTGAGCGCCATCTCCTCAATCAGCGGTGCGGTCTGTGGACCGAGCATGTAAAGGTTCTCGGCAAAGACAAGCCGCGCACTGGCACTCAAGCGCGCCCTAAGAATGGCCTGCATTGCGACTGGCCAGCTGCGTTCCCACACGCGCCAGTGGTAGCGAAACCCATTTGCGCAAATGGCAATTTCCGATCCGCACAAGCCGCGGCAACCGACTCAGGTCGAAGGATGTCGCAGGCGCGAAAGGCGCTGCCTTACGGCAAAGACGACAGCACAGAGCGCCGCACGACGATAACGTCCTCGCCGCGAGAAATTAGCAGCTTCACCATTTCACGGCCAATCGCACCGTAGCCAAAGACGACAATGCGTTTCATTCGAATTTCGTTAGAAGCTTCTCAAAAAAAGGCAAACACTGCATACTGCCTGACGGCGTCCGACAAACCTCAGGCGCTCCGCTGGACTTGTCTCGCATCGAGCAGAAAAACGCCAGGCGCGGTGAGGCCGGACCACAATGCCAGTGGTAGCAGTATTCCCGTTGTTTATTGCGCAGCCCCGCCCGCGTCGATTGGTTTGCCCACAAACGACACCGCCCAATCGAGGATGTGCACCAATCGGGACGGCAAGAGCCTTCGCGCTTCCTGAGCACTCACCCACCGATATTCGTCGTGTTCAGGTCTGCCGAGCTCATCGCTAACGGGAAGCGTCAACCTCTGCTGCTTTACCCTTGCGATGAAAAACGTCGCCACTTTTCCGCTGGCGTAGACCTCCGTGTCTTTGCAGATCTCTCCAAATGGCATTTTGAAATCTGCAATTCCGGTTTCCTCACGCATCTCCCGCTTGGCCGCCGTGATCGGGGTTTCGTTTGCGTTCGCAGCGCCTTTCGGGAAATCCCAGTTCCTGTAGGCGCGCAAAATCAGAAAACACTGTTCTCCGTTTTCGTCCACGGCATAGGGAACCATGCCGTAAGAGCGCTTTTTGATCACCGGCATACTGATTTTTACCGATTCCACCTGGCTGCTATCAGCCAACTTTTACAGCACCACCATTGTTGACAGACCCTTCGGTCTCGGCCTGAGCCAGGCTTCGCAGCCGCACAGCCTCAAAGCCGCGAGAAAGTTCCGGCGGCATTCTCATCATCGCGAGCGCTCTCTGGCGATTGTTTCCTCCGCCTATCGACTTACGGTCGGCCCGAAGGTAGATTGGTCGATGCGGTCAATCAGCCACGTTATGCCACCCAACAACAGATAGCCACAAGCGAGAAGATACGTTGATCGCGGCAAGGCTGCATCCGGCAAGAAAAGGTGTCCGTCCGCGTACGGCGAGTGAATAGCACCGATGAGCGTCAAGGTTGCTGCCAGCAAGCCAACGACCAAAATTCGGCTTCGGCGGCGATCGATGATGTCGATAACCAAGGTGCTCCAGAGCATGCTGGTCAAAATAAAGCCATTTGCAAGCATTGTCAGCGCTCGATAGCTTGCCTGTTGCGCTGCCGGCAAACCTTCAGGCGAAACATGCAAAGCATCAAGCAAGCCCTTCCAGTGCAATAGCACGAGTTGCGCGATAGCGGGAATGAACGCGATGGCGATTGCTGCCAGATGCTCGCGATCGGTCTCCCGAAAAGCCTGAGTGCTCAGTTCCAATCCCACGAATACGAGTATCGGCACCAGCACCGACTCCGGCAGCCAGGACAGTAGCAAGCCGATCACTCCGACAAACGCACCCAGTCCGATGAAAAGCGCGGTGGCGATCGTGTAGCCAGCGTGGCAACCCATCCGCTTGTACGCCGGGTGACCGATGTACGGCGTATTTTGCATGACGCCACCAAACAAAGCCGCAGCGAATGTCGCTATGCCTTCTACGAGCAGGATGTCGCGCGTTACGTACTTGTCGCCCGCGACCCCGGCGCTCTCCGTATTATCGATACCACCAATTAAGGTCGCTAGCGCAAAAGGGATCGCAAGCGGAAGGTACGGGAGTGCCGCCGTAAGACCGTCGAACCACAAAAGTGTCGGTGCCGGCAAAAGCCAATGCAGACCCGCTTCGCTGTACAACGGCGTCCTCGGAGTCGTCGCGACCATTTGACTTACGCCCCATGCGGCTGTGCCGAGCGCGACCGCCGCCACCATCGCGGGAATTCGAAACGGCAGATGTCGTCCACCGATCAGGGTGCTAAGAACGACTCCCAATGCCACCATTCCGCCTACGGGTTCCGCAATGATCTTTTGCAGCGAGAAAAAGCTGATCAGCGCAATCGCAACTGCCGACAGCGCACTGAGCATCGCAGTTCGCGGAAGACTGCGTCGAACCATTTCGCCAAAAAACGCCGCGACCACTTTCGCTATCCCCATGACGGCAATTACTGCGCTCGAGATCGCAAGCGTTCGATCGGGGTCTTGGGTCAGCAGCCAAGCCGGACCGATCACCCCAAAGCACAAGCCGAACATCGAGGGCGTGTCAATTCCTAGCGGCATTGCGCAGACGTCGGAGGATCGCACCCGTCGCGCAAGCGCAAATGCCAGCACACTGTAGGCTAGGTCGCCGACCAGCACACCTAGCGCAGAGCCCGGTAGCATGCGGCCGATCACTAGCGACGCCGGCAGATGAAATACACCGATCAAAATCGCACTCATGCCCGCCAGCAGTGCGAGATTGTCGATCGTCAATGCGAAAAAGCCGTTCACATCGCCGGCCGTCAGCCAGCGATATCGAAATGGGGCCTCGGGGGGTGAATCAGAGCCGGATGGTGCGGTGGAAGGCCTCACGCGGGACGGTCCCACTTGACCTGCGCAGACAAACCAAAGCGCGCCGACAAACCAAGGCAGGTGCGACGCTGCCCGTTCGCGACAGCGAAAAATACGGCGCTTGGGGCTGCTAGGAGGTGTTTGCTGGAGTCCGGCGGCTGGCAATTCATCGGTCGATTTCGGGCAATACGCGAACAAGGTTGCGTTGGTTCTCGCGAACGAAAGCTATTTCACTTTCAAGAAAAGCTTGGGTGCGTCCACTAGAGCGTTCTTTTTCTAATGAACCTCAGCGTCCGCAATGCGCTCTGAAAAAGAAGAAAATTATGCGACGCTTTGGACCAGTATTTAACCCTGAACCATACAAACTGGTAGCTTCCGATCGTTCAGGCGCGGCGCGATCCCCGATCAAACCGGAACCGCATGATAATGCGTATGGTGCCGCGGAAAGGATCATGAAGTCCCCGCGGGCACCTCTCATCACGCAAACTTTCAGTAAGGATTTACAGTCCAAGGCGACCCTTGGTCTAGCGCAGCAAGTCACGCAGCGAAGCTGCGCCAATCCCTCGAAGACCTACCGCTGACCCCGGGGGCGCTGTTGGGCACCAAGCCCGGCCACGCACCAGGGCCAGCACAACGGGTCGGCAGCCTGGCTGCTAATCAGACCTTATTCCGAAAGGACGCGGATCTTTCCACCGCATTCAGTCCGACTGGAAACCCCAACGGCTCATGGGGCCTCAAACGCGCTTTGTTTGAGTACCTTGCAAATCTGGATACGGTATTCGCTATAAAACGAGGCGCGCCCCTTCTTCTTTGCGAGCACATGATCCGGGTGTGAACCCCAGGCGCGGACGTTATCTTCAGTTTCAAATTCCACAATGGTGACACGTTCGCCATCGACTGCGGTAAAAACCTTGTGGGAGACGTACCCCGGCATCGTCTTGGCAAGTTCGCCGATGCGACTTGCCCACTGCCCGTATTCTTCTGCGGCCTGTGGTTTCAAACGGGACCGAAAGACCGTCACGACCATATCATCATCCTCGGCTGATGCTGCATTCTTGGCGGCGCCACGAAGATTGCGCACCCACAAATCGCAAGGCACTTGCCTAAATGATAGGGCCAGAGGCAGTGCGGGCGCACTAGAACAATAGCCACACCTGCCGCAGCGGCCCGAAAGCACGCTGCGCTAATACTGAGAGAGAGCAAAGTATCGCAATTACCTGCTGCTCGCACGCGAAAAATGTGCGGATCTTGCAAAACGGGGCGCAGGCACCGCGAAAATCTCCTGCCAGCTTTGCCAGCGCTCTGTTTTGGTCTATCGAGAAGGAACCCCCAATGCCTTGCGTGCTCTGCTAGAGTCCAAAGCCGAGTAAGGGGTATCGTCCTTTGTTCGAGTTTTATGCACAGGCGGCTTCTGGTTAGCTGTGCTCAAGGGCGCTTGTTGACCGGAACACGAGAGATCGTTCGGGCCTAGAACCGCCAAACAATTGTCGGCAAGAATCCTGGGGCCGCGCAGTTCGGTCTGTACCATCGTCTTGCCGTGAAAGGTCAAGATGCTAATGGTTTCAAATGCATGATCTTCCGCCTTCTACTTGGGTGCGTCGCTTCGCCGCGTTGATTCCCCCTGGTGGCAAGGTACTCGATGTGGCATGTGGCTCTGGCCGCCATGCGCGCTTGCTAGCTGGTATGGGATATCGCGTGGTTGCCGTCGACCGCGATGCGCTGGCTCTTGCTGCGCTTGATAAGTCACAAGGCATTGCTGCGCGCGTTGCCGACCTAGAGAATGCCCCCTGGCCTTTTCATGCAGCGTGCTTCGACGGTGTAATCGTTACCAATTATCTGTATCGGCCACGCTTCGATACGCTTATTGACGCTCTTCGGCCAGGCGGGGTGTTGATCTACGAGACCTTCATGGTAGGCAATGAAACTCTCGGCAAGCCTTCCAATCCCGATTTCCTCTTACAAGCCGGCGAGTTGCTCGATCGGGTTTGTCCGCGTCTGACCGTTATTGAATTCGAGCAGGGTCGTGTCGATGACCCGAAACCGGCCTTCATACAGCGCATCTGTGCGGTCGCCGCCGGCGTAGGGAACTTGCCTTAGGGGAAAATTACGGGCGCGAAAGAAGAGCTGCACGCGGAACTGCAACCAACGAGATTCGATCGACGCCGTGGCGGCGCATCCCGGAACGGAAATTGCCGGGTTCAGGTCACTTCCTTACCGTTGCGTCTGTAAAAAGCTTTTGGCGTCCCACTTTATTGAAGACGCTTGCACCAACCATCCGATCGAACTTGGCGAGAGGCAAGACCCTTATCCCTGACAAGGCCGCGGTTTTCGTTCGCAGGCGGCAACTAACCGCGGTCACCAATGATGTAGTGCTCCAGCTGATCGATGATGAATCTTTGCTCGGAGATAATGTCCTTGACAAGATCGCCGATAGAAATAAGGCCAACGAGCTTGCCCTTGTCAATTACCGGCAAATGCCGTAACCGGTGCTCGGTCATGAGCACCATACATTCTTCGCTCGTGTGAGTGGGAGGCACATACATCACAGAGGAGGTCATGATCTCGCGCACACGCGTAGTCGTAGACGAGCGTGCCATCAGAACGACTTTGCGCGCGTAATCCCGTTCGGTGATCATTCCAACGATTTGGTCGCCCTCGACAACGACCAGTGCGCCAATGTTCTTTTCAGCCATTAACTTGACGGCGTCGAACACCAAATCGTTTGGCCCAATCGTGTAAATCCTTTGGTCGGGCTTTGCGTGGAGGATATGCGTTAGGGTTGTCATCGTCTTTGGGTGTCGGCAGCCCACCCCTCCTTGAACGCTGGATATCGATCGGCAGCTTTTGGCTGGTACCGACTGTCGGGTTGATGCATCTGTGTTAATAGCGCCAAAACCCTCACGACTTTCGTCCTAGCGGTGCCGGCTTACTCGAGAAAGAATGCTCGTCCTCTGACTAGCGTAAGCATCGAGCACTCGCCCGCAGTTGCAGTGCAATATTAAGTCGCCTTTGTCATTTGAGGATACGACGTGGCGTTTGAAAAGACTCGTCCGCAGCATTTAGGCAAACCGATTTGGTCTTCCGAGAACCAAGAAGATGCCTGATCGCGGCTTGTCCTTTTTGAACAATCGGCATGCGGGGGACCGACCAATAAATACAAAATCCTCACGCTCTAAGGGCCGCTGAAAACATTACCGCGCTTACCGATACTTGCGCAAAGTTTCACGACAAATCGCGTCAAACAATTAACCCGACTGCGACAGTGAACCGAAAAAAAACACCCTTCCGGTACCAAGCGGCCAAAAACCGAGCTTCAGAATACTTCTTCCCGCGATGAATGTTCCGATCGATACCGGCAATCGTTCAAGCCACCGCAAAAAACAGTATCCCCAACGCGGTGAGCCCCAAAGCAACGTAGACAAAAAACCGGATGCTTCTCCAAACGCCGGCGTCTTCGGTCTCGTCCGCTTCTTCCATGTACTCCTCCTTTTTGGCTGCGAGCGTCTGCGCCACTACGCTACGCCCGGTGCCGCAGAGTTACAAGAGCTCAGTTTGATGCAAGCGAAGCAATTGCAAACAAGATTGCGTAGGGGATTGCACCAAAACCCGACCAGACGCATAGGAATCGCGAAAACGCTCACAGCTTGAAGCAGAGCCACATCCATCGTGCGCACAACCTCTAGCGAAGCTAGCGTTTGCGACGCTAGCGCCTGAAACTTGGCTACTGTGACCGCCCAATTGGCGCACTGCGGTGTGCTTCGCTGCAAACAATGGCCCAATGGTGAAGCGTCGGCAACGTGATGTAACTGCAAGATTTGCGTAGGTGCGCTTGCGTAATACACGCCCAAATTTTTCCCCCGCGCAACCGTGTATTGGCTGCCCGAAACTGACACGTGGCCCCAACTGCGCAATCGTGAGTGCTTGATGGCATCGATCTGATCGCATGTGCGGCTCCTCAGCCCTTTGCAACGAGCTGCGGATTCAAGCTACAAAGTCGACTCTAATCACGCGCCGTTTACGAGGACTTGCATCGAGGCTTCCAGCGCTGTACGCGGACCTTATGTCAATTCAGAGCTGCCCATGCGCCTGACCAACGCCTACCGAACCGCGACCCTTATCAGATTCTCGCGCGCAGCACGGTAGCCACTTTTTTCCTCTCATTTCCGGTTGCTTGAAAATCTACAGAGGGTCGCGAATTCCCCACCATGCACCCCTTGCTGCCTCTGATTAGGCCTCTACCATGGCACAATGACTAAGCACTGAATCTGCCAGATACGGAGTAACCGCGAAAATGAGCACTACAGTGCAAAAGACCTGCTGCAGCCAGCGGGGCGTGATGCGATGCTTGCGCGTGTAAACGAAGGCGTCGCCCTAGCCAAGAGTGAACTTGGGCGCCACCGGGTGGGACTGGTCGGGGACGTGCACGCGGAAGACGTGCTGCTTGAGGTCACGCTTGGTTATTTACTGCGCAATCACATCCGTACGATTTTGTGTACTGGCGACGTAGTCGACGGTTGGGGCAACACCGAGCGCTGCTGCCGCATGCTGCAGGAACATGGCGTTGCCACGGTAATGGGCAATCATGACGAGTGGTACCTCAACGGCGAGTCGCGCGATCTTAAGGAGGCCACCCCCGTTGGCTCACTGTCGACTCAGGCTCACGCGTTCGTCGCGGCGCTGCCCAGAACATTGGTGTACGCAACGCCTTATGGAAATGCGCTGCTTTGTCACGGTCTTGGAAAAAATAACGATGCCAGCGTGGAGAGAAGCGACGATGAGAACGCCGTAAAGGGCAACGTTGAGCTGCAGACTCTGATTGCAGATCCGCTGGTGCAGATCGTCTTAAACGGCCATACTCACGAGGCAATGGTGCGGCACTTTGCAGGACTTACTATCGTCAACGCTGGGTCCTTGCATCGGGATTACGAGTCCGGGTTCGTAATCGTCGACTTTGCGGCTGGTGCCGTCGACTTTTTGAACGTCGGAAATGTTGGCGTCGGCGCCCCGCGGCGACTAGGCGCGCTAGCCGTGCAAAATTAACTCCCCGGAAGATCGGCCCGATTCGTTGCTACTACCGCCGCGGCGCGAAACTCCGATGCATCCGAAATGCTTGCCGCGTGGTGGTGCGCTTTCCATTGTCCGGCTGGCCAAAAGAATGCGCCGCAGCACAACCGAAATTGTGACGCAAAGCAGCAAGAAATAGAAAAAGTCCAGCCTTGTTTTGCTGTCGGCGTGCGGGGCAGACCCGCGTCCAGGGCCACCGCAGCCGCTCGCAAAAGGCGCCGACGGCGGTCATTTGTTTTTGCTTGCGGACAAAAGGGGGCGCCCGCGGAAAAGTCAGCCGACAAGCTCTTCGAAGCTCACCTTATGGCGCCCGGACTCTGAGCCAGCCGTGGGCCTCTAGGCTTGTCGGTTATGTTCCTTCCCGCTTTTGGCGGATATCATGTAACAGTCCCACTGAGAATTGCTACGAGGGGCAGCATGTTCGAGTCCGTCGGGAAAGCGGTAGCGGGGTACCTGTGCAAGCCAATCAGCAGGCCGGGAGGCAATACGGTCGATGCAAAGTTGGTGGCCGAAACAGTGGCTCCCGGGGATGTGCTACTGGTCGAAGGTAATACGCGCATAAGCGCGGCGATAAAGTATCTGACGCAATCGACGTGGTCGCACGCAGCACTTTACGTCGGCACGCGTCCGGAACTCTCACCTGTCGGAGGCGAAGCCGCCACACTACTCGAGGCCGATGTCCTTGATGGCGTGCGCGCCGTGCCTTTGTCCTTCTATAGCAGCTTTCGGGTTCGCATTTGTCGGCCGGTAAATCTCACCGCCGATGACCGCGAGCAACTAATTCGATATGCGATCGCACGGCTCGGGCATCAGTATGATCGAAAGAACATCTTTGATCTGGCGCGCTACCTGCTGCCGGTC
>CAZSOI010000446.1:0-2529 GCA_964608115.1 uncultured Burkholderiaceae bacterium
TGATGCCAATGCGTCATGGCGATTCCCCAGTACGCCATACCGCAGGTGGGATCTTTCTCCCCAACCGCAGCGAACGTCTCCCTGGCTTTTTCGAACCAGAAGGAATGGAGCATCGCCACAGCGCTGCTGAATTGCGACCGGACCCCTGGCTCGCACGAAACCAAGAAATTCACCTTGCCGAGTCTTTCCGGGTCACCCGCAGGATGCTCATGTTGGGCAACGACGGGGGCCGCGGGTGCGGCGCAAACACCGGCAAGCAGCAGTGCTGAAGTCAACGTTAGGCGCCTCATGTTCGCCTCCGTCGTTGCAAGAAAATTCTGTTGGAGTGTCTTGTTTCACCGCCGATGGTGTAGGCATCCATGCTGGCTGCACGCTGCCTTTTCTGTCATTTCAGTGCGAGGCAGCGCCGAGTGAGTGTATACCCCTCACAAACCACAACGCACGTCCAGCATCCGAATCGGCCTTGAGCAGAAGGACTGCATCCAGGTTTGCGTATCACCCGGCACGCGCAAGTCCGTGAAGTCCAATCAACTCAGACGGAGTGATGGAGTGAACCTCTCTCACCCGATGGGCATCGCGGCTCGAACGTCCCCGCTTCCGACGAGGTTGTCCGACCAAGCTGTATGGCCGCTATTGGCCGTCTAGGTCGGTTCGTCGATGTCAGATCTTCGCCTTCCCGACTGGCCGGTGTTCGGCGCATTGTAGAGTTCGGAAGCGCGGCCGACCGCAATACCCCTCAAAGCGACCTTCCCGAGATGCCCCCGCTACCGGACCTATTCCGACGGACGACCCTTCTGAGTTACTCGCGCTCGCGTAAGGTCGTCATCGCGACGAAGAGAAGCGGACAGACGCCACTTGAACCGGTCCCGTCGTCGGCCAGCCTATTGCATTGGCCGACCCACACACAACGTTCAGCGCGCAGAAATTCATCTGTGCCGCGAGCGCGCGGCAGGCCGAAGCCCGAGCCGGAGAATACCCGCCGCTGAGCGATTGGATCACGCTTCGGGGGCGTGCCTACGTGCTTCGGCGTTCAACCAAAGTCAGAAGTTCACTGCCATCGCCGCACCTCGTTGAAACGGCGTGTGCCGGCTACTGCTTTCCTCTTGGGTCGTCCGCTGGATTCACGTAGGTGAGTGACCAGGGTCCTATCGCATAGATTTGGACAATGGTCTCTCCTTTAGTCCACGCAAAATGGGGCGTGCCCTTGGGCATCACCATAAAGCTTCCGGCCGTCATGGGTTTCGTTGCGTTTGGATCTAGTTTGTCACCCAATCCCATGTTGAACGTTCCCGAGATCACTACGAGGTGTTCGTCCGCCGGATGAAAGTGCGCGGCGACTCTGTAGTTATCGGGCATTTTCAGACGATAGGCGAAGAGGACGTTTGGAGCCTTCGGGTCCCCCTCGATCACTGCGCACTTCGCACCGGGCGGAAGGAAAGGCGCGCAGGCGCCCCACTTGATCTCCTCCGGCGTCGTCATAATATCTGTTTTCACTGCCGCCGCCGCGGGGTTGGTCGACTCCTGTGCGAGCGCAGTGCCCGCGACAGCCAAGCCAATCGCTAGCAGCGTTACTGGCCCTGCCTTCCAAATATTGAGTCTCATCAGATTTCCTCCCTTCAGGCGCATTGTCTACAACAGGTTCACGTTGTACGGGATGGAGCACCTCTGCGAGCTTACCGACGCAGCACGAACCAAGTGTTTTATCGCGGCGACGGACAGCGGACGGTCGCCTCGCATGCAGTCACGCGGTCAAAGCCGGCGCGCTCGCGAAAGGCCCGATACTCGGCCGTTACCCAGGCACGCGACCCCCTGGCCATATTAGTGTAGGCACGTCGGGTTTGGACAGCACCCGAACAGGAGCGGGGAAGCGTGGAATGGCAATCGCCGGGGGTTGCTGATTCCCGAGCGTAGCCCCACGCGTGCGGCGCTCTCGGCTTGCGGGTGAAGCCAAACTGATGCGCTTACGCCAACGGCACTCATCAAATTTTACGTCTTGTCCGTCATACGTTCACTTCGCGGTGCAACGTTGGGGCCATTCGGGCTCGGCAGTAGCGGTGGCACTTCATGATTCTTTGCAAGTTCAACGCGGCACCCCGGCTTCGTGCCGGGGCGCGGCTCGCAGTGCGTGAGGCCTCGACAGCCGACCGACAAACGAGTGACCGCTAACCAGAAAATTCTGCCCTGATGCTGAACGGCCGCCAAGCGTTCGATCGGACACGCTTAGGGCAAGGCGCGCTCCAAGCACTTGATTCGCTTGGCGGTCGCGCCGGTTCGTAGACCCTCTCTCCGGGACTGCCGGATAACTCGTTCGTGGGAAAAAGGCTGCTGGGCCAGTGAGTTGCGCGTCCCCTTTGACTTGATCCCGAAAGAGGTTACCCGCGCCGCGGCCCCAAACCTTCCGGGTTAGATCTTCAAGCCTGGGTCGGACTCGATCGACTGTTCGACGGCGTGACGAACGCTGTGCTCGAGGTCACCCGCGGTCAAGGGAACCAAAAGCAGTTTGCCGTCGCACGCCCCGGCCAGGCGCTT
>CAZSOI010000447.1:0-22746 GCA_964608115.1 uncultured Burkholderiaceae bacterium
TTCATCGTCGAGCATAAACGGCGGCGGAGCCGATTCGTTGAGCACGACGAGCTTGCGGCACAAAACTTCGACGCCGCCCGAGGTGAGCGCCGCATTGACCGTGCCCTCCGGCCGCGAACGCACCAAGCCCACGACGGACACGCAGTACTCGTTGCGCAAGGCCTCGGCCCGGCGGAACACCTCGGCGATGTCCGGGTCGCACACAACCTGGACGAGGCCCTCCCGATCACGCAAGTCAATGAAAATCACGCCACCGTGATCGCGCCGTCGATGCACCCAGCCGTAGAGCGTCACCTCGCGCCCGACGTAGCGATCGTCCACCAAGCCGCAATACTCCGTGCGCATAAGTTCTCCGTCAGGTGCGTATTCGATGATTACCCGAGCCAGGGCACGCCGGCAATTTTGAGCAAATCAAGAATTAAGCCTTGCCGGTCGATTCCGCATTTGATGGCAAGGCAGCAGGCGCAGTCGTTTTCGGGGGCATGACAACGCCCATCGAGATGACAAACTTTAACGCCTCGTCCACACTCATATCGACATCGTGCACTTCGCTTGACGGCAGGATTAGCGTATAGCCGGACGTCGGATTGGGCGCCGTCGGAACGTACACGGTCAGCGATTGCGGCTCCAAAAGCTTAGAGATACGAGAGCCTGCGCTGCCGACGACAAAGCCCACCGCCCACTGCCCGCGCTGCGGGAATTCCACGAGCACGGCGCGACGGAACGAATGGGCGTTTTGCGCAAGCAGCGTATCCGAAACCTGTTTGACGCTGCGATAAATGCTCGAGACGATCGGGATGCGCCCGAGCAAGGATTCCCACCAGACCACGAAACGCTGCCCAATGATATTGGCAGCCAACATGCCCGTCAGAAAGACGATGACCGCGGCAAGGAGCAACCCGGCACCCGGCACGCGAAATCCCAGCCATTGTTCCGGCCGCAATGCCGGTGGCAAGCGCAGGATGATCGGATCCATGAAGGTGATGACAAACTCCAAAATCCACAATGTAAGGGCAAGCGGAACCCAGACCAGCAAGCCTGTCATCAGGTAACGCTTGAACATCGGAATGTCCCGAGTGCTGCCCTACGCCGCCTAGCTACCCGAGGCGGCGCCGCCCGAGGCGGTCGCGGACGTCGTCTTGGCAGGCGCATCCTTCGGCGGTGCGGTTTCCTTGGTCGGCGCCGCCGACCCATCGGCAGACTTTGCCGGCTCCGGCTTCACGGCAGGCTTAGCATCGGATGCAGGCGCGTTCTTAAAATCCGTCACATACCATCCGCTGCCTTTGAGTTGGAATCCGGCCGCAGTCAACTGCTTGGTAAAACTTGCCGCGCCACAGCGCGGGCAAATCCTCAGTGGCAGATCGGAAATTTTCTGCAGCACATCTAGCTCGTGCTGGCAGCAGGAACACTTGTAAGCATAAATCGGCATCGCAGGTCTCGCACGAAATCGCAACTAGTTGAATTATAAGGCGCTCGCGGCGTCCTCGGACCGATGCTGCGGCTGCCCTACGATTCGATGCACGCATCGACGTTTGCACCATACGATTCTGAAGTTTGGCGAAAAATTCCGTGGCATCGGTCTCCTTGCGAGGCATCCAGATCAAAAGCTGCCGCGCGATCCCTTTAAGGCGCGGTCCGGGTTTGTTATCGACTCTCTCGGGTGACAAAAAAAGACATCGTACCCATCATGTCAAATCCCTGCCTGTTGAGCCAACGGTCTGCCAGCGCGGCAAACACCGCATTGGCTTCACTGCGGTAGCGCCCCGCCGGCTAGTGGGAGGCATGCTCACGGTAATGGGCGCTGGGGCGAAAAGAGAGAAGACGAATTTTGTGCGTCGCACGGTGCAAGGCTCCCAGCGCAAGCAAGTGTCGGCAAACCGACACGAACATACCGTGGGCCTTGAGCCCAAACGCTTGCGGCCCGGGCACAATTGGCCAACAAGGAGAGGCGAATCGTGGATTGGATGCGGTACAGCGCGCCATTGAGCGCCGACGAAGAGCGCGAATTTACGCCCTTCTTGCACGAGTTAATTGGTCGTGCGTTTTGCGTCATCGGCCCCTTTTTTCTTACCGGCACCCGCGTTCAAATTAAAGCCGACGCATCTCCGGTCACAGCGGCCGACCGAAAGGCCGAAGCCGAATTGCGACGCGATATTGAGAGGCGCTATCCGCAGCACGGCATCCTCGGCGAGGAATACGGCGAGCGCAAGGGCGGGCGCTACCGCTGGATCCTGGATCCGATCGACGGAACGAAGGCCTTTATCAGCAACTGCTTTCTGTTCGGGACCCTAATTGCCCTCGAGCGCGATGATGGCGAGGGCTATCGTCCCGTATTGGGCTGCATCGCACACGCAGCCGCGGGATGCGCCCTAATCGGACATCGCGCCCGTACTACATTATTCACGAGAGATGGCCTGCAGCGCCCAGTGCGGGTCCGTGCCCCGCGCCCACTGGAGGAAGCGACCGTTCTTGCAACCTCGGTTCCCGGATTGCGTGAGCAAGACTCCGATGCGCTCGCGCTGGCGGTGGTGCAGCGCGCAGCCCTTGTGCGAACCTGGGGCGATTGCTTTGGTTACTTCGCCCTCGCCACGGGTGGTGCCGATGCCATGCTCGACCCAGTTTTGTCGTATTGGGACGTAGCGGCTGTCGTTCCCGTCGTCGAGGGCGCAGGTGGCCGCGTGACAAACTGGCAAGGCACTGACCCGCTTCGCAACCCCTCACTGATCGCTTCGAGCGGGGCCTTGCACGAGCAAATTCTGGCCGTTTTGCGCAATCCATCGGCCAGCGCAACTTCGTCGCCAACCTGAGTGAGGAGGCGTCAAAAGGGTATGTCGTCGTCCAGGTCGGCGACCCCGCCACCGGCCGGTTCCTTGGTTACGGATTTACCCGCGCCTTGTCCAGCGCGTGGCGTGCTTGCGCGGGCCGGCCGCGGTTCGTCGTCGGCGGGGGCGCCGGCACCTTGCCGAGATCCGAGCATCTGCATCGCATCGGCCACGATTTCCGTGGCATAGCGATCCTGGCCGGTCTCCTTGTCCTGCCACTTGCGGGTGCGTAAACGCCCCTCGATATACACCTGCGAGCCTTTGCGCAGATATTCGCTGGCAATTTCGGCTAGTCGCCCAAAAAATGCAACGCGGTGCCATTCGGTTTCCTCGCGCTTTTCGCCGGTGTTCTTGTCTTTCCACTGCGAGGTCGTCGCAAGCGAAATGTTGGTCATCGCCGCGCCGTCGGGGCTATAGCGGGTCTCCGGATCTCGACCCAGATTACCCACCAGAATCACTTTGTTTACAGATGCCATGGATCCCCCCCGTTTGCGTCCCGTCGCCAGCCCAATTGCCGGTGCCCGTTCGCCTATTGGCCCCCTATTGGCCCTTGTGCCAGCAGCCATAATACATACGCACACACTGCCATGCTGGCGCCGCTCGGGGTTTACTGCGCGCAGTAGTGGCCTAGCAACCACGACAACGATGAACAGCTCGGACGCGATCATCCTGTTTGCCCATGGGGCAAAAGACGCGCGCTGGGCGCTGCCATTGCAGCAGATGCAGCGCGCGCTTGCGCTCGCGCGCCCCCGATCGTCGGTGCAAGTTGCGTTTCTCGACTTGCAAGAACCCAGTCTCGAAGAAGCGCTCGAGGCCGCAGCGGCAGCCGGTTGCCGACGAATCGACGTCGCGCCGATATTCTGGGCGCGAGGTGGCCATGTATCAGAAGATCTGCCTCAGATGGTGCGGGATTTTGCCGCGCGCAAGCCCGGCATAGAAGTTCGGATCCTGCCGGTGCTCAGCGAGCTGCCGGGCATGGAGCAGTTCGTCGTACAAGCAATCTTGGCACAAATGCGACAGGCGCCCTAGGAGACGAGCGCCCACTTGGTCGGAATATAAGGCCGGCGCATACGTAAATAGCAACTGATTCGTTTGGCCTGTTCGCGTCCCCCCGTAGCCTTTTGGTCCCGGAGAGCATGTTGCATCGCGACCGGCCACGCGCAAAGTTAAAGTGCGTGGCACCGCGTCGCACAGCTCCGGGATCTTAGGAGTTCTTCGGGTGGTCCTGCAGTACGTTGTCAGCGGAGCTTTGGTGGGGTTGGTTGTCGGCGCGACCGGCGTAGGCGGCGGTTCGCTCATGACACCGCTTCTCACCCTGGTTTTTGGCGTTCCTGCCCAGGTTGCGGTCGGCACGGATCTGCTGTTTGCGTCGATCACCAAATCGGGCGGCGCCTGGACCTATGCGAGACGTGGCCAAGTTCGCTGGCCCATTGTTTTTTGGCTTGCTCTCGGATCCGTCCCCGCAAGCGTGTTAACGCTGGCTGCCGTACAGCAATGGCATCCCGATTCGGCGCAATTTAACGCACTGCTGCGCCCTATTTTGGGATTGGCATTGCTACTTACGGCCGCTGCTTTGGCCTTTCGCACGCAGATTCAGGCCTTGGGTGCGCGCGCAATGGCAAATACGGCGTCGTCAGTATTTGTCGCAAGCGCAAACGGTGCCTGGGTCGCTGCAGTGGCTTCCGACCGCAGTCTGCGCTCGGTGCCAACCCTTGCCCTGGGCGCGCTGATCGGCGTGCTGGTGACCTTGACCTCGGTCGGTGCCGGCGCGATCGGCGTTGTCGCGTTGTTTTTTCTCTACCCGTCTCTTGCTACGCGTCAGCTCGTGGCCGCCGATATTGCTCACGCCGTGCCCCTGACGCTCATTGCGGGGCTGGGACACGCGGCGCTCGGCACGGTCGACTGGGCGATGCTGTTCGCCTTGTTGCTCGGATCGCTGCCAGCCATTCATCTTGGAGCGCATTTGGCTGGACGATTGCCCGAGCGTTTGTTGCGCGTGTTTCTGGCTTCGATGTTGCTGCTGATCGGTCTGCGGCTGCTTTGGACCTAAGAAAAAACTATGTATCGCTACACGCAAATCGACCAGCGCATCGTTAACGAGCGGGTGGCTCAATTCCGCGATCAGGTCGCGCGATGGAAGGCCGGAACTTTAAGCGACGACGAGCTGCGTCCATTGCGCCTACAAAACGGCCTGTACGTGCAGCGGCACGCTCCCATGCTGCGGGTATCCATACCCTACGGTCTGCTTGCCTCGTATCAGCTTCGCGCCTTGGCGCAGATCGCCCGGACCTGGGATCGCGGTTATGGACATTTCAGCACGCGGCAAAACATCCAGTTCAATTGGATGAAGATCGAGCAGGTTCCTGACGTGCTCGCCGCCTTGGCAGGCGTGCAGATGCACGCCATACAGACTTCCGGAAACTGCGTTCGCAACATCACGAGCGACCCGCTTGCCGGCGTTGCACCCGACGAAAGCGTCGACGCGCGCCCCTACTGCGAGTTGCTGCGTCAGTGGAGCGCCTTGCATCCGGAATTTGCCTTCTTGCCGCGCAAATTCAAAATTGCCGTCAATGCCTCGGCCACCGAGGATCGCGCTGCAACGGCGATGCACGACCTGGGCTTTTATCTGCGTCGAGATGCTGCGGGCGGCGTCGTTGCTGACGTTGTGGCCGGCGGCGGCATGGGGCGAACGCCCGTTGTAGGCTCGATCGTTCGTCGCGCCCTGCCTTGGAAGCACCTGTTGACCTACACCGAGGCGCTGCTGCGCGTGTACAACCGCTACGGCCGACGCGACAATCTGTTTAAGTCGCGCATCAAGATTCTGGTGCGAACGTTGGGGGTACCGGAGTTCGCGCGGCAAGTCGACGAAGAGTTTGCTTTTTTGCAGGACGGCCCGGGCACGGCAACCGAAGCCGAACTCGCGCGCATTGCCGAGGGATTTGCACCACCACTATATTTGGCGCTCGAGTCGCGCCCTTCCGCGCTGCAAGAACAATTGGCGACACACACCGGTTTTGCGCGCTGGCACGGCCGCAGCGTTCGCGAGCACCGCGTGCCCGGCTACGCCGCGGTGACTTTATCCTTGAAACGGCCCGGTTTTGCCCCTGGGGACGTCGATGCCAAGGCCATGGACGCCCTGGCGGATTTGGTCGATCAATACAGCTATGGCGAGCTGCGCGTTACGCACGAACAAAATGTCGTGCTGGCCGATGTAGCGCAGCATGCGCTATTTGGTCTGTGGACCGCGGCGCGGGCCCTGGGTCTTGCCACCGCGAATGTCGGACTGTTGACCGATATTGTTTGTTGTCCCGGAGGCGATTTTTGCGCGCTGGCAAATGCCAAGTCGATTCCCATCGCCCAAGCAATACAAGAGCGGTTTGACGATTTGGACTATCTGCACGATCTGGGCCAGATCAGCCTGAACATATCGGGTTGCATCAATTCTTGCGGCCACCACCATGTGGGCAATATCGGTATTTTGGGCGTCGACAAGCAAGGCGCCGAGTTTTATCAAATCACGCTCGGCGGCGAGATCGGAGCCGATCCCGCGCGCACGTCGATCGGAACGGTAATCGGGCCCGCGTTCGCCGCCCAACAAGTCCCCAGCGTTATTGCAACGATCTTGGACATCTACGTCGCGCTGCGCGAGCCCGAGGAGCGCTTTATTGACACGTTCCACCGCGTAAGCATTGCGCCTTTTAAATCCGCGGTTTACGCGATGCAGCACCCAGAGGATGAAATCGAACATGTCTGAACGCGCGCGCCTGCTTCGCCTGGTCGATGATGCGCCGCACCTCGTCGCGGAGGACTGGCGCATTATCGAAAGCGCGACACAATGGGACGGTTCGGCCGGCGCCGTACTGCCGCTCGAGCTTGTGGTGGCGCAGACCGAGCGGGTGCGGGCCAGCGGCCGCATCGGGATCTGGCTTTCGCCTTCCGACGATCCCGGCTGCACGGTCGAGTTCTTCAATTGGATCGCGCTGATCGGCGTGCAGTTTCCCAAGTTCACCGATGGGCGCGGGTACTCCAGTGCCGTGCTGCTGCGCAATCGTTACGGCTGGCGCGGAGAACTGCGTGCACTGGGCGACGTCTTGCCCGATCAACTCTTTGCGCTGCGGCGCGTCGGCTTTGACAGCTTCGCATTGCGTGCCGATCAAGACCCGAGCGCCGCGCTCAGAGTGTTTTTCCCGTTTACCGAGGTCTACCAGGGATCCGTAAATCCACCTCTTCCCCTCTTTCGGAGAGCTTCACCATGCACATGAATGGCCCCGCTGCAGCCGGCTTTGCGACCGGCATCGATTCCGCCCTGGCGCTGTTGCATGAAGCCGCCCGCTTGGTGCCCGCCGTGTTCTCCACGAGTTTCGGTGCGGAAGACATGGTCCTGCTTGACCTCATCCGCCAGAGCCGATTGGACATCGCGATCGTTACCCTGGACACCGGCCGCCTCCCGGAGCAGACCTATAGTCTGATGCAACAGGTACAGGAGCGCTACGGACCTTGCTTTCAGACGCTGTACCCTGATCCCCAGGAGCTTGGGCGCCTGGTCCAAAGCAATGGCACCAATGGTTTTTATTCTTCAGTCGAAAACCGCAAAGCTTGCTGTTCGGTTCGCAAGGTCAAGCCGCTGGCGCGTGCATTGTGGGGCAAGCGCGCTTGGATCACGGGACTGCGCGCACAACAGGCTATTACGCGCAGTGCACTGCAGCCGCGCGAATACGACGTGGCGTACTGCCTGGAAAAATTCAACCCGTTATTCGACTGGACCGAGGCCCAAGTCTGGGAGTATCTGCGCGCCAACGCGTTACCGTACAACGCGCTGCACGACCAGGGCTACCCGAGTATCGGCTGCGCGCCTTGCACTCGCGCAATTACACGCGGAGAGGACGCCAGAGCGGGACGCTGGTGGTGGGAGCAAGCCGAAACGAAGGAATGCGGGTTACATCGCACGGCGCGGGGAACCATCCCGATTCGGGAAATGGCATGAGTCTGTCGGTGTCGGCGCCCAGCGACACACTACGCGGTCTATCGCATCTGGACTGGCTCGAGTCCGAGGCGATCCATATTCTGCGCGAGGTCGCAGGCCAGTGCGCTAGCCCGGTTCTGCTTTTTTCCGGAGGCAAAGACTCCCTCGTACTGCTGCACTTGGCGACCAAGGCGTTTCGACCGGCTCGCTTCCCCTTTCCTCTCTTGCACGTGGACACGGGACATAATTTTCCCGAGGTCATCGAGTTTCGGGATCGGCGCGCGGCGCAGCTTGGCGAGCGGCTGATCGTGCGCAGCGTCGACGAATCGATCGCGCGCGGCCGTGTTGTGCTGCGAACGCCCGAAGAATCACGTAACAAGCACCAGTCCGTAACCTTGCTCGACGCCATCGCCGAGTTTGGTTTTGATGCCTGCATCGGCGGCGCGCGCCGCGACGAGGAGAAGGCACGCGCGAAAGAGCGCGTGTTTAGCTTCCGCGACGCTTGGGGACAGTGGGAACCAAAAAACCAGCGTCCCGAGCTCTGGAACTTGTACAACGCGCGGGTCACACCGGGCGAACACATGCGCGTGTTTCCGATCAGCAACTGGACTGAGATCGATGTCTGGCAGTACATCGCCCGCGAGCAACTGGAGGTCCCGTCCCTGTATTTTGCCCATCAGCGTACCGTGGTCCGGCGCAACGGGGCCTTGTTGCCCGTGACGGCACTTACCCCCGCTAAGGATGGGGAGCTGGTCGAAGAGCGAAGCGTGCGTTTTCGCACGGTCGGTGACATATCTTGTACCTGCCCGGTCGAATCCAACGCCGCCGACTGCGAACAAATTATTCTCGAAACCGCTAGTGCAACGCTTACCGAGCGCGGCGCCACGAGAATGGACGATCAGACCTCCGAAGCTTCGATGGAACTTCGCAAACGAGAAGGATATTTCTGATATGGCACGTGGGGACGTCGTGGGCAATGATGGGCGCGATCTCGACAATTCGAGCATGGAACTTCCAAGCCCTGCCCCCGAAGATTTGGGCGTGTTGCGGTTTCTCACCTGTGGCAGCGTCGTCGACGGCAAGAGCACGCTCATTGGACGCCTGCTATTTGACACCAAGGCGCTGCTGAGCGACACCTTGGCTCACTTGGAGCGCAACGCGCAGCGGCGCGGTCTATCGGCGCTTGACCTTTCATTGCTCACTGATGGTCTCGTTGCCGAACGCGAGCAGGGGATCACGATCGATGTGGCCTACCGCTATTTCGCGACGGCTCGACGCAAATTCATCATCGCGGACAGTCCGGGACATGTGCAATACACACGCAACATGGTTACCGCTGCCTCGACCGCGGACGCCGCGGTACTGCTGGTCGACGCACGCAAGGGTATCCTCGCACAAACCCGCCGTCACGCGACCATCGCCGGGCTGCTTGGCGTGCGCCACCTGATTGTCGCGGTCAATAAGATGGACCTAGTCGCATTTTCCGCGGAGCGATTCACCGATGTTGTTCAGCAATTCCGGGCTTGGCTTGACCGCGAACCGGCATTGCACGTACTGGTGGATTACATTCCTCTTTGCGCACTCGATGGAGCCAACGTAGTCGACCGCGACGAGCGGCTTGCTTGGTTTGATGGCCCGACCTTAATCGAGCTGCTCGAGAGCGCGCCCGCACACGAGGCCGATGCGAAGGCGCCGTTGCGGCTACCCGTGCAGTGGGTATGCCGACCGTCGCAATCGGACTTTCGCGGTTATGCGGGGCGCGTCGAAACGGGAACCCTCAGGGTGGGCGAGGAACTTTTCGTGTTTCCCTCCGGTCGGCGCTCGGTCGTGCGCAGCTTGGCCATCGGGTCCGTGCCGTGCGATCGGGCAATTGCGGGCCAATCGGTTTTGCTGACACTTGCGGACGATGTCGATGTCTCGCGCGGCGACCTGTTGACGAAGGTAGGCGAAGACTGCCCGAGCGAAACTTCGCACCTCGAAGCGACGGTCTGTTGGCTCGGCCCGCTACCCCTGCAAGCGCAGCGCGAGTACCTCCTGCAGCAGGCAACGCGACAGACGCGCGTGCGCATCGGTTCCGTGCAATCGCATCTGGATATCGAGTCCTTGCAATGGCAAAGTGCCGGTGCCGCAGTACAGGCCAACGATATCGTTCGGCTGCAGCTTGCCACCCAAACGCCGATCGCCGCCGATGACTACGGTCGTTTCCGCTCGATCGGCAGTTTCATCTTGGTCGACCCAACTAGCAACGACACTGTGGCCGCCGGCATGATCGGTGGGCGCTAGGGCTTCACCCGCGCGAGTGCAGCACCGGCGGGCATCGAACTCAGATCTCGCAGCTTTGCCCGAACTCGGGCATCTCAATGCGCGTATCGTGCAGCAGCGGAGCGAAGGCCTGCATGACGTCCTCTTCGCCGTGCACGAGGAAGGTGCGCTCGGGTCGAACGTGGCGATGCCAGTCGAGCAGTTCGTCGCGATCGGCGTGGGCCGAGAAGCCGTTGATCGTGTGAATGCTCGCGCGCACGCGTATTTCCTCCTCGAAGATGTGCACGCTCTTGGCTCCCTCGATGATGCGCCGAGCAAGCGTGCCTCGAGCCGCGTAGCCAACGAAAATGATGGCGCAGCTCTCTCGCCACAGATTCTGACGCAGATGGTGGCGCACCCGACCGCCGTTACACATGCCGGCGCCGGCTAATATCACCGCACCGCTGCGAAAGCGGTTGATCGCGATGCTATCGGTGGCGTCGCGCGTGAAGTGCAGGCCGGGTAAGGCAAAGGGATCCTTGCCGGCACCAAATTGACTCGCAACGTGCGGCTCAAAGCATTCGGGATGGTGCTCGAAGATTTGCGTTGCCGAGATCGCCATTGGCGAATCGAGAAAAACCTGCATGAGCGCCGGCAATCGCCCTTGCTCGTGGCCCTGGCGCAAACACCACAGCACCTCTTGTGCCCGCTCGAGCGCAAAGGTTGGTATCACCACGTTGCCGCCACGCGCAAATGCTCCCGATATCGCCTCAAAGAGTTCCTCTATGGAGGGGGCGATCGCTTTGTGCAGGCGGTCGCCATAAGTCGTCTCCATGACGGCAATATGCGAGCGCGGCGGTACGACAGGCGAACGCAGTAGCGGTCGGCCGCGGTTGCCTAGGTCACCGGAGAATGCGAGCGTTTGCCGGCGATCATGCTCTTGGAGTTCGAGAAAAAGACTGGCCGATCCGAGGATGTGCCCGGCATCGTAGAACGTCACCCTCACGCCGGGTGCCAGCTCGATCGCTTCCCCATACGCGGCAGCTCGACCGAAGCGATCGAGGCAATTGAGTGCATCCAAAACGGTGTACAGAGGCTCGGTGTCGAACGCAGCCTCGCGTTCCTGCGCTCGACGCTGCGGGATGCGCCGGAGATTTCTGCGCACCTCCTCCTCCTGCAGGTGGGCTGCATCCAGCATCACGACACGTGCCAGTTCGCGTGTGGCCGCGGTCGCGACGATTTCCCCGCGAAAGCCGCGCTTGGCCAGCAATGGAAGCCGTCCGCAGTGATCCAGGTGCGCGTGCGTAAGCAGCACAAAATCCACCGCCGTGGCATCAAAACCGAAGGCTTCGCGGTTGCGTTGCTCGCTCTCGCGACTTCCTTGCACCAAGCCACAGTCGATGAGCAAGCGAACGCCAGCGCATTCGACCAGGTGACAAGAACCCGTCACCGCCCGGTCAGCGCCGTGAAACGAGAGCTTCAAGGAGACCCCGCCGGGGCGCCCTGAGCGCCCGTAGCCGGATACAGTGGGGTGCCGTTGTCCTGGTGCCACCGCACAATGCTGTCCCAGATCTGTGCCGCCGTCTCCGCGTACCAAAACAGGTCGCGATCCTGGGCAGCGATTACTCCTTCGGCAACCAGAAAATCTACGTCGAAGGCGCGGCGCCAATAAGCCTCGCCAACCAAAACAACGGGCACCGGCTTGATTTTTTGCGTCTGAATCAGGGTAAGCGTCTCGAACAGCTCGTCAAACGTGCCATAACCGCCTGGGAAGGCAACGAGCGCACGCGCGCGCAACATAAAGTGCAACTTGCGCAACGCGAAGTAGTGAAAACGCACACACAACTCGGGAGTGATGTAGGGGTTCGGGTACTGCTCGTGCGGCAAGGCGATATTCAGGCCGATTGACTTGGCGCCAGCATCGAAAGCCCCGCGGTTGGCCGCCTCCATGATGCCCGGGCCACCGCCCGTCATGACCATGACACGGGTGTCGTTGGGACTGTTGCCAGCCTGCGCGATCCGCTGTCCCAGCTCTCGAGCGATGTCGTAAAAATGGCTTTTGGCCTGAATGCTTTGGGCAATCGCGATCTGGCGTGCCAGCTGCGCTTGGGTCTGCGGATCGGTGTTCGGCGATGCGTTGACCTGCGCTTGCAGCTGGCGCAAGACGCGGTGGGCGGCAGCCGGTTCCGTGATCCGGGTGCTGCCGAACACGACGATCGTGTGCTCGACGCCGTGCTGCTCAAGTTGCAGTTCGGTCTTGTAGTAATCCAGCTGCAGGCGCAGCGCCCGCAGGTCGTCGCGCGCCAGAAAATCGACATCTTCGTCGGCGAGCCGGTAGCTGGGTCCGTGAAGGATTGCCTGCACACGCTGCTGCGCCAGTGGGTCGTCCTCCGGTTCCTTTGGGCGGTGCCAGGGCAGGGGTTCGCGTCGGGCACCACTCGGAGTCTTTGTCCCCGCGTCCGTCTGCGCCGGGCCGCGTGCGCCCCCGGCGCCCGCTGCAGGCGGCCGCTGGCGTTCGGGTTCGTCTTTCTCCTTCGTCATCTGGATCGTGCGTCCGTTCGGGGCATACAGCCGCCAAAAAAACCGCGCGCGGCACCGACAACTTGGCCAACGCGGGGCACAATCATTGCATACCGGGGTGGAGCTCGATTGATGCTCCGCAATGGGCGGTGGATCGACTCCTTTGGCGTCCATCCGCGCCCTTGACAGGCGATTAAAATGCGCCCACGGCCGCCGCCGGAGTTGGAAGAACAGATGAAACCGCTGCGCAATCCCGAACGAGAGCTCTTGCAGTTTCGCGAGCGCTTGGTGGCGGCCTCCGTACTGGTGGCAATTGGGTTTCTGATCCTGTGTCTGCGGCTAGCATGGTTGCAGCTCGTGCGACACGGCGAATTTCTCGCCCGCGCCGAGCAAAACCGCATCGCGCTCGTTCCCGTCACCGCCAATCGCGGCCTTATCAAGGATCGCAACGGTGTCATCATCGCGAAGAACTATTCGGCATATACGCTGGAAATTGAGCCGGCGAAGGTCGAAGACCTCGATGGCACGATCGATGAACTCTCCAAGGTGCTGGAGATCTCTTCGCGCGAACGCCATCGCTTCCATAAGACGCTCGACGATTACAAGCACCTGGATTCTGTCCCAATTCGAACGCGCCTAAGCGACGAAGAGGTCGCGCGCTTTGCCGCACAGCGGTTTCGCTTCCCCGGAGTAGAGTTACGGGCGCGGCTGTTTCGCCAATATCCCCTGGGAGAAACCGCATCGCACCTGCTGGGCTACATCGGGCGCGTCAGTCCCAAGGATGAGGAGCGCATCGATAGTTTTTCTGACCCGAACAATTACAACGGCACCGATTACATCGGCAAGATCGGTGTGGAGTCGAGCTACGAGGAGCAATTGCATGGCACGACGGGTATAGAGCAGGTCGAGATTACTGCAGGCGGGCATCCGGTGCGCACGCTCACACGCACTGCCTCAATCCCCGGCAACAACCTGATCCTTTCGGTCGACATCCAGCTGCAAGAAATCGTCGAGCGTGCGTTCGGCGATCGGCGCGGGGCGCTCATTGCCATAGAGCCGGCGACCGGCGATGTCCTGGCGTTCGTATCCAAGCCGACGTTCGATCCGAATCTTTTCGTTGAGGGCATCGATCCGATGAACTGGGACGGGCTAAACAGCAACATTGACAAGCCGTTGCTGAATCGAGCGCTGCGAGGAACCTACCCCATTGGATCAACGTACAAGCCGTTTTTGGCACTGGCTGCGCTGGAGCTGGGAAAGCGACATCCCGACAGCGTCACCTTCGACCCGGGTTATTACTCCTATGGCGGGCACCTGTTTCGCGAGGGTGGCCCCAAAGGCGGACACGGCGCAGTGGATCTGCGCAAATCAATTGTCGTCTCGAGCGATGTCTACTATTACTCGCTCGCAAACGATCTCGGCGTGGACGCGATCCACGACTTTATGCAGCCCTTTGGCTTTGGCGAATTGACGGGAATCGACCTGGAGGGGGAACTTCCCGGAGTGCTGCCATCGTCCGAATGGAACGAGCGCCGCTATCATCAAAAATGGTATGGCGGCGAGACGATCTCAATCGGCATCGGCCAAGGAAAAAATGCCTTCACTTTGCTGCAGCTGGCCCGCGCAACCGCGACCCTCGCCAACGGCGGTGTGGTGAT
This sequence comes from uncultured Burkholderiaceae bacterium, assembly GCA_964608115.1. Lineage (GTDB taxonomy): Bacteria > Pseudomonadota > Gammaproteobacteria > Burkholderiales > Burkholderiaceae_F > GJ-E10. Next base: position 14,205 of record CAZSOI010000447.1, read on the forward strand.
GAAACCGCACCTGGTCAAGGCCGTCGAAGATTCGCAAACAGGCAAGCGCCAGCTCATTGCCGCCTTGGAGGCCGGGCGTATCACTCTACGACCGGAGAATGTCGCTTTCGTACGCGATGCCATGGTGGGTGTCACGTCGGAGCCCTCAGGCACCGCCTACGCGGCCTTCGTAGGATCGACGTACCGCACAGCGGGCAAGACCGGTACCGCGCAAGTAGTCGGTATCGGTCAAAACGAGAAATACGATGAGCGCCACGTCGAAGAACGCCATCGCGATCACTCGCTATTTATTGCGTTTGCGCCGGCCGAACCGGGTGTGCAGCCGCGAATCGCCATTGCCTTGCTGGTGGAAAACGGCGGTTGGGGCGCACTGGCGGCCGCACCCATCGCGCGGCAAGTGATGGATTATTACCTTCTGGCCAAGGACACCACGGTGCCGTCAACTACGCGAACGCCGGCGCACGACGCGGTCGTTACCGCACGCGCGGGTGCCGCCGGCGCCCCAGCCGGGGAGGGCAACCGATGAGCACGCCAGGCGGATTGCGCCTGCGTCTGCGCAGTTTCTTCAGCTCCCTGGACCCGGCGCTACTGGCTACCCTGGGCGCCTTGTCGCTCGTTGGATTAATCACGCTGTATTCGGCGGCCTCCGATCACCCAGGCAACTTCGGAGGGCAGCTGCGCAACTTTTTGATCGCCGGTGGCGTCATGCTGGTATTTGCCAGCCTTTCGCCTCGGGTGCTCACGCGCATGGCCGTTCCGGTCTACGCGATTGGGTTACTTGCGCTGTTGGCGGTTCTCGTTGTTGGCGTCTCGGTCAAAGGCGCGCAGCGCTGGCTCGATGTGGGCTTTACGCGCTTGCAGCCGGCCGAGATCATGAAGCTCGGTGTACCACTGATGTTGGCCTGGTACTTTGAGCGACGCGCTGGAGCTCTGCGATCGATCGATTACCTCGTTGCCTTCTTCCTCGTGCTGCTTCCCGTCGCGCTCATCGCCCGACAGCCCGACCTTGGCACCGCGCTGCTCGTGCTGGCGGCAGGGTTCTTCGTAATCTTCTTTGCGGGCCTGCCCTGGCGCTGGCTCGTGGGGCTGGTGCTTGGCTTTCTGGCGGCGCTGCCGGTCGTCTGGTCGCTACTGCACGACTACCAGCGAAGCCGGATTCTGACGCTCCTTGATCCGATGTCTGATCCGCTGGGCAAGGGCTTTCATACGCTGCAGTCCATGATCGCCATTGGGTCAGGCGGTGTTGTTGGCAAGGGATGGATGCAGGGTACGCAGACGCATCTGGAGTTCATTCCGGAGCGCACGACCGACTTTATCTTTGCCGTGTACTCAGAAGAGTTTGGCCTAATCGGCAATCTCGTGCTGATTTTGCTTTTCTTCGCCCTGATCGCCCGTGCTCTAACCATCGCGGGTCATGCGGCCACGCCTTTTTCGCGTTTGCTCGCAGCCTCGGTGGCGATGATTTTGTTTACCTACGCATTCGTGAACATGGCGATGGTGAGCGGCATTTTGCCGGTCGTGGGCGTACCTTTGCCGCTTATCAGCTATGGCGGCACGGCGCTCGTTACGATCGGCATGGCCTGCGGCATGCTGATGACGATCCAGCGCCATCGCAAGCTGGTGCAAAGCTGATCTTGCGCGGCGCGGCTTTGCTTGCGGCTTTCTTGCTCGGTGCGTGTGCGACGCGTAGTGCGCACTACTACTCCGACGACGGTCCACCCGAGCGCGTTCCCGCTGGGCTCGCGGCAACCCCCGACGCCCAACCGCGCGTCGAGGCACTAAACCCGCACGCCAACCGTCCCTACGTTGCTCTTGGCCGCACTTACCTGCCCGACACGAGCGACGCGCCCTTCCGGCAGCGAGGCATTGCCTCGTGGTACGGCCGCCAATTCCAGGGAAACCGCACCGCAAGTGGCGAAGCCTACGACATGTTCGCCATGAGCGCCGCGCACCCCACATTGCCGATACCGAGTTATGCCCGCGTAACGAACGTTCGCAGTGGCAACAGCGTCATTGTGCGCATCAACGATCGCGGCCCTTTCTTGCACGACCGCGTCATCGACTTGTCCTATGCCGCTGCGGTGCGCCTTGGCATTGCCGGCTCCGGCAGTGGTGAAGTCATCGTCGAGAAAATCACGACGCAGGAGATCGCCGCCGCCTCCACTGCCACTAGAGCCGCCCTATCGACAGCAACGGTGCCTGCATGGGCGCAGACAAACCCGCCGCCCGCCTCTACCGTGCTCACGTCCGCGTCGCTTGCCCCTGCGCCGCTAGCATCGTCGACCCCGATCCCCTCACCCCAGGTTGGCGCGCCGATCGCTCGATCAGCAAGTGCAGCAACGAACTGGTCCGTGCAACTTGGCGCCTTTGCGGTGCCGGCCAACGCCGAAGCGCTGCGCGATCGCCTGGCGCTGCTGCTGTCGGCGCCGGAGGCCAATGGTTTGCCGGCGGCTGCGCGCGCGCCCTGGGTGCAATACGATGGCAAGTTAAGCCGAGTGCTGATCGGCAGTCTGGCCGACCGCACGACCGCGCAAGCCTGGGCCCAACAGCTTGAGCGCTTCTTGATTCGCCAAACGGTGCTATACGCACGCTAAGCCGCCCCCATGCAGGCACCCGCCTATGGGGCTGCGCTAGCTCACGGCGGCTGGTGTCGCGAAGCAAGCGCACTATATAAAATCGCACGCGGCAGACCGCTGGCCTTGGCGGCGATCGCCGCCACGCGCGGGGCAGGCAATTCTTCGCACAGTGCCGCCAGCCAGCGCGCCGTCACTGCATCGATCGGAACATTGGACGAGCCTTGCCCGGCGCGCGCCACGTGCGTTGCCTGCGGCGCGTCAATCACCAGCACATATTCCCCGCGCGGCGGCGATTTTTCAAACAGCACCGGCAGCTGCGCCACGGTCGTTGCCACCACAGATTCGAACCGCTTGGTCAATTCGCGCATCACCACCACACGTCGCCCCGCTTCAAGTAGGCTGGAGAGCTCGCGCGAAGTCGCCATCACTCGATGAGGTGCTTCAAAGAGCACTGCTGCGCCATCCTCGACGGTCAGCAATTGCAACAAACGCCGCCGCGCCGCAGACCGAGCCGGCAAAAAGCCGAAAAAACGCACCGACCCCGCGCGAATGCCAGCAACGGACAACGCCGCGGTCAGGCTGCTCGCACCTGGTACCGGCAGCACGCGAATGCCGGCGTCCAGGGCCGCGCGCACGAGCAGTGCGCCCGGATCGCTGATGGCGGGCGTCCCGGCGTCGCTAACGAGCGCAACGCGCTGGCCCTGCGCTAGGCGCTGCAGTATTTGCGCACTTGCCCGCGCCTCATTGTGCTGGTGCATCGCAAGGAGCCGAGTAGTAATTCCGTAGCGCGCAAGCAAGGGCGCGGTGGTACGCGTATCCTCGGCAGCAACGCAATCGGCAAGTCGCAAAATCCAAAGCGCGCGCAGTGTCATGTCGGCGGCGTTTCCCAGCGGCGTGGCTACAACATATAAACCGGGCGGAAACTCTTGTTGCGCAATGGCCGCGCCGGACCATAGCGATTGTCCGAACCACGCCTCAGGCTGATTGTGGTTTGCCGTCTTCGTCATTTGCCTGCCCCGGCCACAGCGGTAACGGCAGCATAGCGTGAAGAGCGCGATGCGCCCCCGATATGCGCCAGCAGCAAAGGTTCAAAGCGCGGCAAAATACGCGCTGCGCGGCACCGTGCTGCACCTGCACGGGGGGTGGTGGGCGATGCGTGACCAACCGACACGCTAAGTGATGTCGGGCGCGCGTCGTTCGCATGCGTTGCGCTATGCCAAGAAAGGAGCACTGATGCGTGTAACCGTTTCGCTTTTTCGGTCCCTACTGATGGTGGCAGCCAGTTGCATGACGCTAGGCGGTTGCTTTGTGGCACTCGGCGGAGCCGCCTTAGGCACTGCGATCGTCGCTACCGACCGACGCTCGATGGGCATACAGCTAGAGGACGCGCAGATCGAGCACCGAATCAATGACGCGTTCGATGCGCACTTCGCGCGCGAATCCGTACATATTGATGTGACGTCCTACAACCAAAAGGTGCTGCTGGCAGGACAAGTGCCGCAGGAAAAGGACCGCGCTGATGCCGAGGCAATGGCTGCTTCCAGCCAAGGCGTGCGTCAGGTCGTCAATGAGTTGACGATCGGGTCGATGTCCGGTTTGGCCAGTCGGACGGAAGACACCGCAACCGCTGGCAAGGTTCGTAGCGCTCTGCTCGAGGCACCGGGATTGCCAAATGGGGCAGTCAAAGTGTCCTGCACCGATGGCACCATCTACCTGTTCGGGCGCGTGGGGTCGGCAGAGGCCGATATCGCCCAGCGCAGCGCGAGCCATGTGGCCGGTGTTAAGCGCGTGGTGGCGCTTTTTGACTTGCTCACCGATGCGGAACTGGCGCAATTGCAGCGTGAGACGCAAGCGCCTGCCGCCGCACCCGCGGTGCCGGGCACCGAGGCCCGCTAATGGGAGCGTTGCCCCGCACGACGCTTTTCATGGCGCTGGCGCTCATTGGTCTGATTGGCGTGAGCCAACGCGCCAACGCCGATCGCTGCTACCGCTATGAGCCCGACGTGGTCGTTGTCGAAGGAACGCTCCAGCTCAAGGCCTTTGCCGGTCCCCCGAATTACAAGTCCGTCGAATTTGGTGATCAACCAGAGGCAGTATGGATACTCACGCCACTGCAGCCGCTTTGCATCGACGCCCTTGAGGACGATAAATGGAACATCGCGCGCGATGCCGTGCAGATCATTGAGATCATTCCGCGTACGGCCTTTAACGTTGCGCTCAGCGGCAAGACCGTGCAAGTTCAGGGTACGCTGTCCCGTGCCCGCAGCGCTCATCGGCACGCGGAGATCCTCATGCGTGCCACGTTTGTGGCCCCCAAGCAACCCTAGTTAGCGATAAGGGCAATACGCGCCGGCGCCTTGAGCGCTTCACCTGAATTGACGAGCATCAATCCGGGCGTGCGCTGCGAGCCCCGCACAGGCCAATTCCCTTTAGTGTTTACACGGGGCGCGCGCTGAAGCGTGCGGTGGATCTTCTGGGGCACGTATTACGGCCCGCATGTAGGCGCCATGCCGTGCACTGCGCCGCTTGCAGTCGGTCGTCCGGGGCCGACCCATTTTTAAGGCCTTTGCATGGCGGTGCGACCTTCCTTCGAAGACGAAGCTGTCCCAATACGCTCAGCCAAGGCGGCACTGGGCGTTTGCGATCATTGTGGTGACTCGCTACTTGGCGTGCGGGTGGTAGAGCGCCTTGTCGATCAGCAAAGGCGTCGCTACTGCTGCCTGGGCTGCGCGTTCCTTGCCGAACAGTTATCCCAGATTCAGGTCGAGCAAGTCGCCAATGCGAGTGCTGTACCGTCGGCCCCAAGTCGCCTCGGCATGCCGGCGTGTGCCCAGCTCGACGTCCGTGGAATGGTCTGTGCTGCCTGTGCATTGCTAATCGAGCACCGGCTGCGCAACGCCGTTGGCGTGCGCAGTGCGCACGTGGACTTTATCGGGCACCGGGCACTACTGGTCTACGATCCGCAGCAGACCAACCCGAAGGCTCTGGCGGGGGTCATCGAGCGCACGGGCTACCGCGTCGCTGCAGCCACTGACGCGCCGACGGAAAAGCGCGCCGCGCGCATCGAACTGCTGCGCCTGCTGCTTGCATGGCTGGCGATGATGCAGGTAATGATGCTGGCCATTCCGCAGTATCTTGCGCGGGCGGGCGAAATTCCCGCAAACATCGAGCAGATGTTGCGAATCGGACAGCTGATTTTAAGCGTCCCGGTTGCGGTCTTTTGTGCGGCACCGTTTTGGCGAGCTGCCTACAGTCAGCTCAGGGTTGCGAGCGTCGGAATGGACGTCCCCGTTGCCATGGGGTTGGGCGCAGCCCTCGGCGCCAGCGTCTGGGCAACCGTGTTGGGACATGGGCCCGTATATTTTGATTCCGTCACGATGTTCGTTGCGCTGTTGCTTGCGGTGCGCTGGTGGCAGTTTCGCGCCCTGGCCCACGCCTCAGCGCAAGTTGACGCCGTGACGCGTCAAACGAATCTGCGTGCTAGTCGCCTGCGCAGCTATCCGAACAGTATGGCCTGTGATCGGGTCGACGCCCAAGACTTGGTCGTCGGGGATCGCGTCCTGGTGCCGATGGGTGAGGCGGTACCCGCCGACGGCAGGCTTATCGAAGGCTCGAGTAGCATTTCGCAGGCCTGGTTAACGGGCGAGTCCTGCGCCCTGGAAAAGCATGAGGGCGATTCGGTGCTCGCCGGTAGTTTGAATCTGGGGCAAGCGATCGTTGTGCAGGTGATCCGCTCGGGCAACGCAACCTCGCTCGCAGCTCTGCAGCGCACCATCATCGAGGCCGCTGGCAAGCGTCCGCGAAGCGTCGAAATTGCCAATCGGATCGCGTCAGTTTTTGCGCCCGCGGTGCTGCTATTTGCGGTCGGAGCGGCCCTGGTCTGGATGCTGATCGAGCCCTCGATGGCGTTGCGCTCTGCCATCGCCGTGCTCGTCGTCACCTGCCCCTGCGCACTGTCCTTGGCCGCTCCGCTGGCCCTTGCCGTAGCGCACTCGCGCTTGGCCGCGGGCGGCATCTTGCTTACACGACCCGCGGCGCTTGAATCGCTCGCGCGCGTGGACACCGTTGTCTTCGACAAAACGGGCACGCTCACCGACGAGCGTCTGACGCTGCTGTCGCTGGACCCCTTGGGTGAACCCGATGCCGACCGCGGCCTTGCGCTTGCCGCGGCTCTGGAGGCGCGTTCGAACCACCCCGTGGCCCGCGCGTTGGATGCGGCGGCTTCGGCAAAAGGCATCGTGCCAATGGCCGCAATTCGCGTTGCCGAAATTCCCGGAATGGGAATTGAGGGCATCGTCGCGGGAAACTGCTATCGACTCGGTAGGGCCCAATACGCTTTAGCGCTCGCGCAAGATCCGGCCGCCGGAGCAGCGGCGTTATCGGAGCTGCAACGGCGTCCCCGTGAATCCGCAACCACGGAAATCGTCCTGGCCAGCGCAAATGGACCAGTTGCGCTGCTGCGCTTTGGCGAAGTGCTGCGCAAAGACGCCCTGCAGCTTGTGGCTGCGTTGGCAGCGCGCGGCCTGCAACTTTTTATTGTCTCGGGAGACCGCCAAGCTGCAGTCGAGCGTCTGGCAGCGGCACTTTGCCAGGCTTCGGGCAAAAACATCGAGTGCTACGCGGAACAAACGCCCTCGGGCAAACTCGCCGTACTCGAACAGCTGCAAAGCAAGGGTCATCGCGTTGCCATGGTCGGCGACGGGATCAATGACGCTCCGATTTTGGCTCAAGCCGATGCGTCCATCGCGCTGGCCTCGGGCTCCAAACTTGCACAGGCACGCGCTGATGTCATCGTTCTTAGCTCGCAACTGGAAAAGGCTGGTGCCGTCTTTGCGCTCGCGCGCCGTGCCGTGCGCATCGTGCGCGAGAATTTGCTCTGGGCCTTGGCCTACAACGTGGTCATGGTGCCGTTGGCCGTGGCCGGTGTGCTCGCACCATGGGTCGCAGCCGCCGGCATGGCGGCAAGCGCTGCGCTTGTTCTAGGCAATTCGATGCGCCTGCGATACCAGGGCAAAGCAGCGCAATCGCGGTAGTGGCTACCCTCTAGAAATCGGTTTACCGGACAACCCAATGGATTCGCTTTTCCTTCTCATACCGCTCTCGATCGTGTTCGTGCTCCTTATTGGCGCAGTACTGGTCTGGGCCGTGCTCTCGGGGCAGTTCGAAAACCTCGAAGCCGAGGGCGCACGCATCCTCGAGCAAGAGAAAAAAGTGGGCGAACACGAGCCCGCGGCGCCAGGCCCAGAACACTGAGAACAAGCATTCGGCGTGCTGGTTTGACAAAAGTCAAGCAAACCGCGTTCGAGAAGACACGCTAGCTCTGCTTTCGCGCGTGAAATTTCCGCCCTTGACTTTGATCAAGCCCGCGCGAACTTGCAGCCACCTTTTGCTTATGCAGGGGTAATGTTGCACCGCATCGGTAAGATGCATCAGAAATACGAATTTAAAACGACCTCCGGTAATGGACCCCGAGTGCTCAACACCGAACGCGGTGTGCGCAAAGCGCACGCCAAGCGGCGCCTGCGCCTGGAGTTGGCGATCGGACGGTAAGTATTAGCACGGGAGAACCAAGCAATGAATCCATCCAGTGACCAGGCCCGCTACAACTTCGACATCGTTCGCGCGTTTGCCGTGATGACGGTCGTATGGGGCATAGTCGGCATGCTGGTCGGCGTCGTAATTGCCGCACAGCTGGCGTGGCCCGAATTAGGTTTCGGGGTCCCGTGGCTGAGCTATGGCCGGCTGCGACCCTTGCATACCAACGCCGTGATCTTCGCCTTTGGTGGCAGCGCGCTTTTTGCGACCTCCTACTACGTCGTGCAGCGCACCTGCCAGACGCGACTTTTTGCTCCGGGACTTGCCTGGTTCACTTTCTGGGGTTGGCAGGCAATCATACTGGCCGCGGCCATCTCGCTGCCGTTGGGGTACACCAGCGGCAAGGAATACGCGGAATTGGAATGGCCGAT
>CAZSOI010000448.1:0-4261 GCA_964608115.1 uncultured Burkholderiaceae bacterium
AGCCGCGTACGTAAAGGGAGTCCCTTTTCCCGATCGCGCGGCCAGCGACACCGGTGCAGACGCAAGATGCGCAGCGATGCACCACAGCAGGACTTCCAGCGCCACTTAGTGTTGCCTCATCCGCCTGCCGCTCGGACAAAATATGGCGACGTACCGAGGCTGAGTCGAGCGCTTTCAGATGTATCTCTTCGCCTACCTTTGTCGTCGACGGCACGTTCCCCAAGCAGGCCGACGCGCACCGCCTTAACCGCCCGACCAACTTTCGAAAACGGATCGCCCTTGCCGTGAATCATGCGTTCGCTTGCTTCTGTTTTCTGAACTATGGGCAGCGACCAGCAGTAAAACTCCGCAAGCGTCCGCTGCTCAACGGCGACAAGCCCCCAAGGGGCCTCGACCTTTACCACAGCAAGTACTGTCAGCAAATCGACACGGATTTAAACAGAACGAGGACTATGATAGTTTGATCGGGAAGTGCGCGAAAGACAAGGAACTTTTGACCGCGCCCCTGTGGTGTGTTTTCCCTTCTTGGTCTGAACCACCAAACTACGCTCACGCGCCCAAACGGGACCCGGCGAAAGGCCTCGAAGGTCTTTGTGTCGATGTGCTCGGACATTGACGCGCGGGAGTTTGCGACCCAGAGTCCTCTAGTGGCGATACATCTTTTACGGCGCGAAGCATACAGTTTGGGCGAGTCGGCACTACACGCGCACCGGGCCCGGTAACACATCGTCCCTGTCGCGTTGGAACTTCAGCGAGCCCGCGAGCAAAGTAATGGGCGGCGCGGTTACTTCTCCCGCAGGCGCTCGAGGTGGTGAATGTCCAGGCTGTCAAACTGCTCGCGAATCTGGAACAGGAACACTCCGAGGATCACAAAGCCCATCAGGACATCGAGCGCGATGCCAAACTCGACAAGCATCGGCATGCCATTGACGGCCGAGGTAGCCGCAAACAGCAGCGAGTTCTCCATCGACAGGAAACCGATCACCTGTGGAACGGCCTTGGAGCGCACAATCATCATCAAGAACGAAAGCAATACACACGCCAGCGCGATGCCGAGCGTCGAGCGCGCGATCGAAGTCGATAGCTGGGAGATTGGCAGTGCGAGATTGAAGGAGAACACCACAAGAACGATACCAATCAACATGGTTGTCGGAACGTTAATCAGCGGCTCGATGTCCCAGCGAACATCAAGTCGGTTGATGACTCGGTGCAGCACGATAGGAATGAGCACGACCTTGAGCAGGAAAGTGATGGCCGCGGAGAAGAACAGGTGCGTCTGACTCGTGAGGTATCCTACGGTCGCAGTCGCCAGGAACAGGGCCACGCCCTGTGCCGTGTACAGGTGCACAAGACTCAAGATGCGACGCTGTGAAATCATCGCAAAAGAGACAATGAGCAAGAAGGCAGCGTACAGGTTGATGGTCTGGGTCAGCAGTGCCTGCATGTCCGGGCCTCTAGCGCCTGGTGAATGAACAGTTTGGTTGTCGTTAGCACGAAAATGAGGCGGAGAACGTTAGGAAAATCATAATATCCGCATTTTCGTGCCGACTGCATCAATAAACGTGGGCGTGAAGTCTTGGATTGCGGCTTCTAGGACGAGCGCCGTCGGCGAGGACATTTGTCAGCGGCCCACGACAAAATGTAAATGAAGCTGACCCCCGCCAATGCAACTCGACAGGATGGCCGCCAAAGAGGCGCCAGCGGCAGAACAGTGGAACGCCGGTTCGACCTGGAACTGCGCGAGGCGCGTCGCATTGTTCGCGAGCACCGCAACAGCTCGGACGATTTCAGGTTCACGCTGACACCGATGAGACAGCCGGGCGGCCACATCCAGCTCAAGGCGTGTACCGTCACCGTCCTGCGCGGGGAGTATCCACGCGCGATCTATGAGCGCGAACAGGCGAAGAATTGGGTTGTCCTTTTTGCGCACGACCTCGCCATTCATCGATTCTCGGAGGGCGACAGCATGGAAGGTTCGACGCGTCGCGACCGGCCTGACTTCTATTGCCGACAGGCGAAGCCCTGAGCGTTTGAACCGTCCCATCGAACGAACACCCCTTGGTAGACCCCTGATCCGTCGAATCGACGAAACAACAGGCGGACGCTCCCTCCTCCGCCAAATCCCCTACCTTCGGCGCTTGGTCGCGGCACGCTCGCGCGGCGGCTTTCACCGCGATTTATCAATTCGCTAGCCCGACTTGATAATATTGCGTTACAATACTACCGCATTGCGATAGTATAACGCAATGGCAATCAAGTCGTTTCGCTGCAAGGACACCGAGGCGATGTTCGGCGGCCGGCGGATCGCCCGCTTCGCGAAGATCGAGAAAGTGGCAATGCGAAAACTTGCGGTAATGAATCGCGTCGTGTCGGTAGATGAACTGCGGACCCCACCGAACAACCGACTCGAGGCCCTGAAAGGCGACCGCGCCGGACAGTACAGCATTCGCGTTAACGACCAGTGGCGAATCTGCTTTCGCTTCGCGGACGGCGAAGCGAGCGACGTCGAGATTGTCGACTATCACTGACGAAGACGAGTCCCATCATGCGCAAAGTACCCTATCCCACTCCCGGCGAAATCCTGCTAGAGGAATTCCTCCTACCGATGGGCATCACGCAGTACCGCCTGGCCAAGGAGATTGGAGTTCAGCAGCGGCGGATCGGAGAGATTATCGCGGGCACCCGGACGATCACTCCCGATACAGGCCTGCGCCTCTCACGGTTCTTTGGTCTGAATGACGGATTCTGGACAGGTCTTCAGAGCGACTACGATACCTCCGTCGAACGTGAACGCATAGCACGCGAGTTGAAGAAGATCAAGCCGTGGAAGGCTGCAGCATGAGTCCGTGGTTGGCAATCGCGAAACTCTCGACTAACGAACCTCTTGATTCGTCGAGTTCCAAAATGGATTTCTCTATCGAACTCGTTGTTGTGGTTGATCGCGAACGTTTGTCGCGGAAGATTTTGTTTTGAATCGTGATCAGGCGGAGACGGTCACGTGCAGCTTGGGAAGCCGGCGGTCTGGGAACATCCCGACGCTTGCAGACCGGTTCCGTTTACACGACTTCCCTGATCGGGCTCAGTCATCAATAAATCGAGCGCCGGGCACTGTATGGGTGCGCCAATGCGTAATAGGGGTGCGATGGACTCAGACGATTTTCAAGGAAATATGAAGGCGGTTTCGATGAAAACACTATTGGCGCTCTTCACCCTGGTTATTGCCTTGAGTGGACACGCGGAAGTCATTCCCGTGGATCTCAAGCAAGACGGGAAAGTCGACTCGACGCCAACAATGACCATGTATTGGCCCGCTCAAAAGGCGCGCGCTGTTTTGGTCTTGATACCCGGCGGAGATGGTTACCTCGGCATCAAACCTGACACGGTTGACCTCGCGCACCCGTTTTATCAAGCCTTGAAAAGGCTCACAACCCCCGATTTGACGAGTGGCAGCATCGATGTGGTCATTTTTGATAGCCCTTACCGCCTATCATCACCTGGTTTCGGTAAGCGTCATCCCTCTGAACGCACCTCTTCTGACCATATCCAACGGATCGAAAGCGTTTTGGTCTTTTACAAAGAGAAAAGCCATTTGCCAGTCTGGGTCATGGGGCATAGCAACGGCGGGATCAGTTTGATGGAGCTCATCAAGCACCTTCAAAGGACCGATCGAACGACCATGATTGATGGCATGGTCGTCAGTAGCGCCAGAAATGAGGCTGCATTTTCAGCGCCGCTTAATTTTCCGATTCTTTTTATCGACCATAAAGATAACGGCTGCACTAACGATAATCAAACGGTTTACAGGACCTACGATTCAGTAAAAAAAATCTCCTCCAGCGTTGTGGGGCAAGTGTTGATCACGAGCGGCGAATCTCAAAACGCCGACCCTTGTTATAGCGGACATTACATGTACTTCAAAGCCGAGGAAGAGTTGTCCAAAGCACTCGATGAATTTATCGTGCGGAACACGCACGGCGGTTGAGCCGTGGCTCCCCTTTTTCTCGAGCACCCTACGAAATGGAGGAACAGACCTGGCCCGCCACGCAAAGGTGTGCGTCGTGCTGGCCTCTGGCTGCAAGAACATTGTCGGCGCTTCTTGGAGCGACTCGGCGGCGGTGACGGACTCCGCCTGTCTCCATCTGAAAACTCGCGGTTTCCGGTTCCTGCCCATCACCTGACCCATCAATTGCGTCGCGAGGGCCTGATATGGCATGCCAGGGGAAGCTTGCGCGGTGCCACCTGCCCTCAGTCTCCTTTAAAT
>CAZSOI010000449.1:0-9404 GCA_964608115.1 uncultured Burkholderiaceae bacterium
GCTGACGATCATCGCTACCGCACTCATCGACACGGGCTCACGCATGGACGATGTCATTTACGAAGAGTTCAAGGGCACCGGCAATATGGAAATCCACCTCGAGCGCCGGCTTGCCGAAAAACGCGTCTACCCGGCGATCAATGTCAACCGCTCCGGTACCCGGCGCGAGGAACTGTTGCTCAAGCCCGATGTGCTGCAAAAGGTCTGGATCTTGCGCAAGCTGCTGTACGGCATGGATGAGATCGAGGCAATGGAATTTTTGCTCGACAAGATGAAGCAGACGAAAAACAACGCCGAGTTCTTCGACATGATGCGCCGCGGCGGCTAGGTTCAGAGCACGCGGCACGTGCTAACATTTGCGGTTCCGGAAGGCCGATTGGGTCCCAAAACTGGCGCTGCGAGAGTACAAAATGAAACAAGGCATTCATCCCGAGTACCGTGAAGTCGTTTTCAGCGACCTTTCATGTGACTTTAGTTTCGTGACTCGATCCACGGCACCGACCCGCGAGACCATCAAGTGGAAGGATGGCAAGGTGTATCCCTTGGTCAAACTCGACACGTCCTCGGAGTCGCACCCTTTTTATACCGGAGCGCAAACGCGGGTGGTCGAGGCCGGACGGGTGGAGAAGTTTCGCCAAAAATTTGCCACCAAGAGCAAGGAAGTCAACGCCGCAGCAGCCGAGGCAACGGCTGCCAAGGCCAAGCGTCGCTGACAGCTTCTGCTGCATGCGGGGCCCTGGAAGTTTTCCGGGCAAGCGAGCGCCGCGTCCGATCGGCTCGCAACAGGCAGCGGTGGCTGCCTTTTTTCTTGATCCTCGTGCGCGTAGTGCGCGGCCAGTCGTTCGTCGGCAATCGGACGGCTGCTTGTGCCGCACCAAAGAATTTGCTGACCGATGATTGAGACCCCGCGCCGATCTCCCGCAAAAGTTTCCGCCCAAGCCGCAGAACCCCTGCCGCGCTTGGCTTTGGCCGGGCTGCTCGTTGCTTTCCTTGTCCCCGGACTTTTTGGCCACGATCTGTGGCCTCAGGACGCTCCGGGCTTTGGCCGCATGTGGGCCATGGCGCAAGGCAGCTCCACTGACTGGCTGCTGCCCAATGTCGCGGGCGCTTTCGCTTTGCAAGGCGGCCCACTTGCCTACTGGTTCGGCGCGATTTTGATTCGGTTGGCTGGTGGTCTCATTGGCGATACCAATGCCGCGGAGGCGGCGAACCTGTTTTGGTACCCAATCGCAATCCTTGCGCTGTGGCACGCGGTCTACCGGTTCGCCCGGCGCGATGAGGCGCAGCCCGTGGCGGGTGCTTTTGGCGGTGAGGCAAGCCGGCGTGATTACGCGCGCTTGCTGGCAAACGTCTCGGCACTGCTGACAATTGGCACGATTGGCATGATCTGGCGCTTGCACCAGACGCAGGCGAACGCAGCAAGCATTGCCATCGTGTCAATTGCGATGTTTGCCTTAAGCAGTATTGAATGGCGCCTCATGCTTACCGCGGCCTTGGCCGGTGTGACCGTCGGGGCACTGGCTCTGGCCCAAGGGCCGATGGCCGCCGTGGGCCTGCTGCTGGGCTCTCTTGCGGTGTTTTGGCGCTCCCGCCGCAGCGCGGGAGCCGCTCTTCACTCAATGCTGCTCGCCAGCTTGTTGCAGATCGCAATCGCATTGGCCTTAGCACTAGCCTGGCCGCTGGCCGCTTGGCTTCTGACACCGAACGAAGAATTTCGCGAATTTTTTGATGCCTGGGTCGCGGCCCTACCTATAGGCTTTGTGGGAGCCGAAGATACGGCCTGGCTGTTGCGCACCAGTGCATGGTTTTTATGGCCGCTTTGGCCGCTGGCGGCATGGGCGCTTTACGCTTGGCGCTCCAGTGTCCTGGCGGCACACGTCGAGCGGCCCCTGTTGCTCTTTGGCGGGCTCTTTTTGGCAATGTTGTTTTCCGCGCCCTTAGATGAGCGCGCGATCATCGGCTTCATTCCTCCTTTGGCGATGCTTGCTGCGCTCGGCGCCACGACGCTGCGCCGTGCCCTTGATAACGTCATCGACTGGCTGGCGATCGCGGTATTTTCCCTTTCCCTCGTATTTTTCTGGGCGTACTACCTTGCGATGGAATTAGGCGGGCCACGTGCCATGGCAGCGTCCATCGCGCACCTTGCTCCAGGATTTGTGCCGCACATACACGGCTTTACCCTGGCCTTTGCGGTGGTCGTCACCGCCGCTTGGGCGCAACTTATCGCCTGGCGCGTGCTGCAGCGTCCGCGCGTTCTATGGCGCGGCCCCTTGCTTGCAGCCGCCGGGGTCACCAGCGTGTGGATGATCGCAAACCTGCTGTTTCTTCCAGCCGCGGACTACGTTTTTTCGTATCGCACCTTTGCCACCGAGGTAGCAGCCCAACTACAAGCGCGTGGGCTCGGCCAAGGCTGCGTTCAGGCGCACCGCATCCCGCTTGGAGAGCGCGCCATCATTGCCTATTACGGAAAGGTTCGATTCGACCGAGACGGTTCAGCAGAAACCTGCCGCTTGGCATTGCACCACGACTCGCGGCGCTCCTCGCTGGATGATGATCCGCCTCCCGGCGTGCGAGGCATGTGGGAACTCTCCTGGGAAGGCCACCGGCGCGCGCGCCCTGACGAGCGCTGGCGCATCTGGGTGCGCGCGCAATAAACCGCGTCTGGCGCGCACACCCAGCAACGGCACTTATGTGCCGAGCGCCTGCAAAGCGCGGATGCGCTCCTCGATCGGCGGATGACTTGCCAGCAGCGACAACGCCCCTGTTGGCGCACCGCTGATGCCCAGGGCGCTGATCTGTTTGGGCAGATCGGCGGACTCCAAGCCCCCGAGCCGAGTCAGCGCCTGGATCATCGGACGGCTGGAACCAAGCAGCCGCGCGGATCCGGCATCGGCGCGAAATTCGCGCTGACGCGAATACCAGGCAACGATGATCGAGCCAAGAAGCCCGAGGCACAGGTCAAGCACCAGTACCGATACGTAGTACCCCATACCGGGTGCTTCGTCTTCGTTGCGCAAAATGACCCGATCGATCAAGTAACCGGCTACGCGCGAGAGGAAGATCACGAAAGTGTTGATAACACCTTGCAGCAGTGTCATGGTGACCATGTCGCCGTTGGCAATGTGGCTCACCTCATGGCCAAGGACGGCTTCGACCTCCTCGCGGCTCATGGTCTGCAGCAATCCGGTGGACACGGCAACCAAGGCGCTGTTCCTAAAGGCTCCGGTAGCAAAGGCGTTTGGCTCGCCCTCGTAGATCGCGACCTGCGGCATTTGCAATCCGGCCGCAGACGTGAGCTTGCGCACGGTGTCCACAAGCCAAGCCTCCAGGGCGCTTTGGGGTTGCTCGATGACTCGTGCCCCGGTAGACCAACGGGCCAGCGGACGGCTGATCAGCAGTGAAAAGAAGGATCCAACAAAGCCAACAACCGCCGCAAAAGCGAGCAAGGTGCCCAAATTCAACCCGTTTGCCGTCAAAAACCGGTTGACGCCGAGCAGGCTCGTGACGATTCCTAGCAATACGACAATCGCAAGGTTCGTCATCACGAACAAAGCGATACGTTTCATACCATCTCCCAATAATGTTATTTACCAGCGCGCCGGGCGCTGGCGTGCGCAGTCTACTGCAAGCACCGCGCCTGCCCGCGATAGGTTTGCCCTAGCTTTGGACGCTGCAATATGCGAGCACTATTTGGGTCCGCCCATGGTCAATTCAAGGCTCCATGCGTTCAATCCGTTGCGGCCGGATCGCAGCCGCATTGCTGGCAAAAAACGTTAAAATACGCAATTGCCAGCGAACTCGCGACAAAATTTTGCAGACAAACGAGCCGCAGGCACCCGCTATAGGGAAAGCATTTGCATGTCAGCAAACCAAGGATTGATCCGCCGAGTCGACCTAGTGCAGAGCGTTGCCAGCGCCCTGCAGTACATCAGCTACTTTCATCCGATCGATTTCATCGAGCAGATGGCGCGCGCCTATGAGGCGGAAAAAAGCCCGGCCGCGAAGGACGCAATCGCGCAGATTTTGACCAATTCGCGCCTATGCGCAGAGGGCAAGCGCCCGATCTGCCAGGACACGGGGATCGTTAACGTATTTCTGAAAGTCGGCATGAATCTGCGCTGGGAGGATTTTGACCAGGGGCTGGAGGCTGCGGTCAATGAGGGGGTACGCCAGGCCTATCTGGATCCGGATAACACGCTGCGCGCCTCGATCGTCGATCCGCCCGATGGTGCTCGTCGCAACACCCGCGACAACACGCCTGCGGTGATCCAGGTTGAGCTAGTGCCGGGCAACGAGCTCGAGGTGACCGTCGCTGCCAAGGGCGGGGGCTCGGAAAACAAGGCAAAGCTAGCGATGCTCAATCCGAATGACTCAATCGTCGATTGGGTGCTAAAGACCGTCCCGACGATGGGCGCGGGCTGGTGCCCGCCAGGCATCCTGGGTCTGGGAATTGGCGGAACAGCGGAAAAGGCCACGCTTTTGGCCAAGCAGTCGCTGATGCAGCCGATCGATATGTTCGAGTTACTCGGCCGAGGCCCGCGCAACGATATCGAGCGACTGCGGGTGGAAATCTACGAGAAGGTCAATGCGCTGGGCATCGGTGCGCAAGGCCTTGGTGGCCTGGCAACGGTGCTCGACGTCAAGGTGCTGCAGTACCCGACCCACGCGGCAAGCAAACCCGTAGCCCTGATTCCAAATTGCGCCGCCACGCGCCACGCCCATTTCGTACTGGATGGTTCGGGGCCAGCCCAACTTGAGCCACCCGATCTGTCGCATTGGCCCGACGTGCACTGGCAGCCGGATGCAACGCGATCCAAACGCGTCAATTTGGACACGCTAAGTCGCGAGGAGGTGGCTTCCTGGCGGCCGGGTCAAACCTTGCTGCTTTCCGGGCGCCTGCTCACCGGCCGCGATGCCGCGCATCAGCGCATTCGCGATATGCTCGCGCGCGCAGAACCGCTTCCTGTGGACTTTGCTGGACGTGTCATCTACTACGTAGGCCCGGTCGATCCGGTGCGCGACGAAGTTGTCGGGCCTGCCGGTCCTACGACCGCCACCCGGATGGACAAATTCACGGAGATGATGCTGGCGCAAACCGGACTTCTGGCAATGATCGGCAAGGCCGAACGCGGCCCCACCGCCATCGAGTCGATCCGCAAACACCGCTCCGCTTACCTCATGGCGGTGGGAGGGGCGGCTTACCTTGTTGCACGTGCGATTCGCAAGGCCAAAGTCGTAGCCTTTGCAGATCTGGGCATGGAGGCGGTCTACGAATTCGAGGTCAAGGACATGCCGGTGACTGTGGCGGTCGATGCCGGCGGCACATCAGTACACGACACCGGTCCGCGGGAGTGGCGCGGCAAGATCGGGGCAATCCCCTTGGTGGCCGAGTGATCGAGTGCCGTTAAAGCCGAGCGCAAGCGCCTCACCTCCCATCGGCGTGTTCGATTCGGGCGCCGGTGGACTATCGATCGTCGCGGCAATTCGCACCGCAATGCCGGCGCAATCGATCGTGTACTACGCGGATACGGCTTTTGCCCCCTACGGGCCGCGCAGTGACCAAGAAATCCTCGAGCGCACGCATGTATGTTGTTCTCACCTGCTTGAGCGCGGCGTGGCGGCACTGGTCGTGGCGTGCAACACGGCAACGGCCAATGCGATAGATGAACTGCGCTCCTGGGCGCCGGTGCCCGTGGTCGGTGTTGAGCCGGGATTAAAACCGGCTGCAGCCGTCACGCGCAATGGCATCGTCGGCGTGCTGGCTACCCGTGCAACCCTTGCTAGCCGGCGCTACCGCGACCTGTTGCGTCGAGTCAACGAACAATCCCCCGAAGTGCGCTTCGTGCAGCACGCGGCGCGCGGTTGGGTGGAGTTGGTCGAATCCGGGGAGCTCGATTCGGTGCACGCCCGCACGCTCGTGCGGCAAGCGGTGCAAGCGCTCACGGATGAGGGAGCCGACACCCTGGTTCTGGGTTGCACGCACTATCCTTTTTTGCGCAGAGCGATTGAGGCTGCGGCTGCAGCCGCCACCATCATTGAAACGGGTCCGGCCATTGCGCGAGAGCTGCAACGCCGCCTGCCCCACGCACCCCCGAGCGCAATCTCGCTGGATGGGCAATTGCTGCAGCTCGAATCCAGCGGAGATCGCGAGCGCTTTGCCGCATTGGCCGCGACCTTACTTGCGGTGACGGGCGCGGAACCAGAGAGTGCGCTCTAGCAAGGTGCCGCAGGCACCTTGTCCTTTCGAGGAGTCCCCAAAAAAATGCGGATCGTCCTGATAGGACAACAGGCATTTGGCAAGGCAGTGCTTGAGGCATTTTTGGCGCGCGGCGAGGACATTGCGGGGGTTTTTTGTACGCCCGAAAAGCCAGGCAGCAGACCCGACGTATTGCGATTGGCCGCACGAGAGCGCGGACTGGGCGTATTGGAGTTTGCCTCTTTGCGCAGCCCGCAGGCCTCTGAGGCGCTTGCCGGGCTTAATGCGCAAATCGCAATCATGGCCTACGTGCTGCAGTTTGCCTCGCAGGAGTTTGTCACCACACCGCGCTACGGCACCATTCAGTACCACCCGTCCTTGTTGCCCCGTTACCGCGGGCCGAGTTCCATCAATTGGCCCATCATCCGCGGCGAGGCAATGACGGGACTTACCATCTTTCGCCCAACCGACCGTCTGGACGAAGGCCCGATTGTGTTGCAAAAAACAGCAGCCATCGGCCCCGATGACACTTTAGGAACGGTCTACTTCGAGCGACTGTTTCCCATGGGCGTGCAGGCGTTACTGCAGGCAGCCGACCTCGTGCTTGCCGGTGGCGCCAAGGAAACCGTTCAGGATGACTTCCAAGCCAGCTACGAAGGCTGGTGCCGCGCGGGCGAAGCGCAAATTAACTGGCACTACCACTTGGACTTTGTCTACAACCTCGTGCGCGGTTGCAACCCCGCCCCTGGGGCATGGACAACGTTAGCCGGCAGGAAGCTTCAGATCTTTGACGCACGAAAGCATCCGGCGCGCAGTTTCGCCCAGGTCAAGGGCAAACCGGGTCAAATCACGCAAATCGGACAAGACAGCATGCACGTGAGCGCGCACGGCGGTCAATTAGAGGTATTCAAGGTCAAGGCCGAAGGCGGCAAGAAAATGTCCGCGGCACAGTTTTGTGCCGACGCACCCTTGACTATAGGCACGGTGCTGGGCGCGCCATAGCGGCGCCTTCAAACGAACGCTCAGGTTCGCCCTGAAAACTCCCGGGTCGATAGCCGGTCGGCGAACTCCTCCGGTTGCGCCTGGGTCCCGAACTTAATTTGATCGACGCGCCGAGGGTCGCAGATTTTGGGCAGGTACTGCCCCGACCATTTGTAGATTCCGCTATTTGCGAGCCTTCGGTTTTTGATCGCGACCGTTAATGCGCTCCCGAGCATGAACACCAGTAGATAGGCGGGCTCGAGGACATTGGGGCAGGTGTAAAAAGCAATGCCGATGAGGCCGTTGCAGGAATGCCGTGCGACGAGGATCTGGCCCGGAAAAAGACAAGCCGTGATAACGGTCGTGCCCGCTCAAAGCAGCAGGCGGCAATCTGCTTAGCGCGCTCAACCAGCGGTTGGTGAGTTAGCCGTGCTTACAAAAAAAGCGCGGGCGATTCGCTGACCTGTTGACCGCGATGGCGCTATTCGCTACGCCAGAGGAGCTCCGACCTTAAGCTGATAGCGCGCGGCGGCGCCCGCGCGCAACTCGAGCGCCGCATGCGCCCCAAATGCCCAGCGCACGCGCCCGGGACCGACGTTCGAAAAAATGCGCACGATGCGCCGGTCACGCCTCAGAAATACGACGTCGATCGCATAGCGCATGCCAAATGTGTGAATGCTTGAGCAGGGCTCGATCAGCAGCGCCTCATTCGCCTCTAGCGGCTTGCCCACCAGCAGGCCAAGAGCGCGAGATGCGAAAGTCTGCGCGGCGCGCACGCGCAAAGGCACCTGGGCGCAGGGCAGATGCATCGGACAGTCCATCAGATTCCAGACCTTAGCAGTTGCACGACGATCGGAAAGCCCAGCACGATAAACGTGCATGGGAAGATGCAAAGAATCAGAGGTCCGAGCATCTTGACGGGAGCCTCCAGGGCGAGCTTCTCGGCTCTTTGAAACCGCTCCGTTCGGCGCTGCTCGGACTGCGCGCGCAAAATAGGCCCCAGGCTGCTACCCATCATCTCTCCTTGCACCAGAGCGCTGACCAGGCTGCCGATGGGGCCGAAATCGAGCCGTGCCGACCAGTCGCGCAGCGCATCCGTGCGGGGTTTGCCGGCGCGCACTTCCCGTAGCAGGCGATTGATCTCAGTCACGAGCGGACCCGGGGGAATTTTCTCCACCGCCTGCTGCAGCGCTGAGGACAGGTTCAAGCCGGCCTCGACAGCCATCGTCACGATGTCCAGAAGAAAAGGCAATCCTTTCAGGATGCGCAAGTTGCGCTTTTTCGTCATCTCCCGCAGCCACAGCTCGGGCCAGTGAAAACCGAAGAAGGCCCCCGCAATGGCGTAGGTCAGGGCGCCTTGGCCGATCATCTTCACGAACAGCGTTAGAACCAGCGCGACCAGGCCGGCGGCCAGCAGCTTGCCGGCGAAGAACTGGCGCGGAGTCAGCGTGTAGTCCTGTCCTGCCCGACGCAGCGCAAGATGGACGCGTTCGCTGGAGGTTTCGCGCAGCAGCCAGCCAAAATGGTGGCTGACCAGTAGCACCAGCGGCCAGGTGATGCGATAGAACCTGGGCGGAGGGTCCATGTATTGCCGGTCGTCGCGCGGGACTTCGGCAACTATCCTCTGCGCCGATACGACGAACATCACGATCGTGATGGCGCCCAAAGCCAAAATTGCAAACTCCAACATCGTGATCTCCTCGCTAAGCTGCGTGCCGATCAGATGTCGATCGTCACGATTTTCTTGATCATGAAAGCGCCGATGCTCTCTAGGATGATGATCACCACGATCACGCCCCCGCCGGCCAGCGTAGTAAACAGCGGCCTCATCGACTCCCTCTCCATGAACGAGAGCACAACGCCAAGGAAAAGCGGCAGCAACCCAACCACCCAGCCCTGCAGCTTGCCCTGGGAGGTCAGCGCACGGATCTTGCCTTCCATCGTGACTTTCGCTCTGAGCGTTACGGACAGGCGGTCCAGCGTCTCGGCCAGGTTGCCGCCGACTTGCTTGGCAATGGTCATGGCGGAAACCACCAGATCGACGTCCTCCAGTTTCAGGCGGCGCGCCATACCGTCGAGGGCGTCCTCGATCGCTACCCCGAGGCGCTGCTCGCGAACGACCACTCCGAGCTCTTGCGACAGCGGCGCCGGCGTCTCGTTGATGACGATGTCCAGGGCGGTTTGCAAACTGGTGCCGGCCCGCAAGGAACTGGCCAGCATTGTCAGC
>CAZSOI010000450.1:0-7298 GCA_964608115.1 uncultured Burkholderiaceae bacterium
GATATGGTCTGGCGCTGGCTGATACCGGCTAGCGTGACCGGCCCTTTGTGCTGCCGCATTCCCAAATCGATCATGGCCGTAACGGCAAAACGGCCTTTGGTAGTCAATCGCATAGGTACTCCCTTTCAAATTATGGGTACCACGCGGCGCCAAACGGGCGTTTATCACGTAGTTAAACCCGATTGATTAGGTAAACAATCGTAGTTTAACCGACAAAAACAGTCAACTATCAGGCCCTCGAAAAGGCGGTACCTCCCGTACCGCCCTTTCGGCGCTTGCCTAAGCTCCTATTTGCCTCGAGATTTGCTCCAGCCGCAGACTTTTTTGCTCACACCGACCTATGCCGCGGCGTACATCGTCGCCCGCTTGCGCACAACCTCAATTAAGCCTTGACACGCGTCCTCAACGTAGTCCAGCACGGTGTTAAAACCTTCCGGCCCACCGTAGTACGGATCGGGCACTGTGGCCGCGTCGTGTTCGCCGGCAAAGCGCATAAGAAGATGCAGTTTGTGCTTATGAGCCCTTGGGCATTGCTGCTGGAGCAAGGCAAGATTTTCCCAGTCCATCGCCAAGATCAGGTCAAAATCGCGGAAATCGTCCTGCGTCACTTGCCGTGCACGCCAGTCGCCGATTTCGACGCCCCGGCGCTTGGCCGCTTGCATCGCACGAGCGTCGGGCGGCTCGCCTACGTGATAGGCGTGCGTGCCGGCCGACGCGACCTGGACGCTGGACTCCAGCCCGGCTTCGGCCACCATCTTGCTAAATACTCCCTGGGCCATTGGAGAGCGGCAGATGTTGCCCATGCAAACAAACAATACTTTGGTCATATAGGGCGCGCCTTTCAAGTGCGGGGCCGGGTTAAGCAACATGTGTTCACCAGCATGGGGCTTTGCGCCCCCGGTTTCTGCCTTTTTAATAGTCTGCATGTCTTGTTCCAACAAATTCCTAGCCGGAAAGACTCATTTCCCGCCGATAAGTTCAAGTCCTCGTCCAAACGGACGTTCCCGTTTCCGCGCCATCGCCTCGGTGCAAGGCTAAAGAGCGCATCAAGCAGCCTTCTGCGCGTCTGTCAGCGGCTCCTCCGCGCTCAATCCAAAAACACGCTCGCGCAATAACGCCAGCTGATCTCGCGCCTGAGCAGCCTTTTCAAACTCCAGATTTTTGGCAAATTCGAGCATTTGTTTCTCCAGACGCTTGATCTCCCGGCCCAACTGGCGCTCGCTCATCGACTGGTAGCTCGGCGTGCTTTGTGCCATGCGTAAGGCGTTTACATCGGAGGCCTCGATAATGCCGTCGATAAGCTCGCGTACGTCCTTCCGCACACCGCGGGGCGTGATGCCGTGGGCTTCATTAAATGCGCTTTGGCGGCTACGGCGCCGCTCCGTCTCCTCTATCGCGCGGCGCATTGAGTCCGTAATGGTGTCGCCGTACATGATGGCGGTGCCTTCCAAATTTCGTGCTGCCCGTCCAATCGTCTGGATCAGCGAGCGCCCCGAACGCAGAAATCCTTCCTTGTCGGCATCGAGAATCGCCACGAGACCAACCTCGGGAAGGTCCAGACCTTCGCGCAACAAATTGATGCCAACAAGCACATCGAAGGCGCCACTGCGCAAGTCACGGATGATTTCCACACGCTCGACGGTATCGACGTCCGAATGCAGGTACCGGACCTTCACGCCATGGTCCGCCAAAAACGCCGTCAAGTCCTCGGCCATTCGCTTGGTGAGCGTGGTAATTAGCACCCGTTGGCCTTGGCTCACGCGCGTCGCGATCTCGGACAGGACGTCATCTACCTGGCTGCGCGCAGGCCGGACCTCAATGCGCGGATCGACAAGACCGGTTGGTCGAACCAGCTGTTCGACGACCTGCGATGAATGCTCGGATTCGTACTCGGCGGGCGTGGCCGAAACAAAGATGCAGCGCCGCATCTTGCGCTCGAATTCGTCAAAGCGCAGCGGGCGATTATCCAGCGCCGAAGGCAGACGAAATCCGTATTCGACGAGAGTTTCCTTACGCGATCGATCGCCGCGATACATCGCGCCAAGCTGAGGAACCGTCACATGCGATTCATCGATGATCATCAACGCGTCTGTCGGAAGGTAATCAATGAGTGTCGGAGGGGGCTCGCCCGGTGCGGCGCCCGAAAGATGCCGCGTATAGTTCTCGATGCCCTTGCAAAACCCAACCTCTGAAAGCATTTCCAAGTCAAAGCGCGTACGCTGCTCTAACCGCTGCGATTCCACGAGTTTTCCCGCGCGATACAGCTCGCCGGCTCGATTTTGCAACTCCTCGCGGATGGTCTCAATGGCCCGAAGCACTGTCTGGCGCGGAGTAACGTAATGCGAGGAGGGATACACCGTAAATCGCGGGACGCGCTGGCGCACTCTTCCGGTCAATGGATCAAAGAGCTGAATGCTTTCGACTTCGTCGTCAAGCAATTCGATTCGTACGGCGATTTCGGCATGCTCGGCCGGAAATACATCGATTGTGTCGCCGCGCACGCGGAATTTGCCGCGTACAAATTCGCCTTCGCTTCGCTGATACTGCATCGACACGAGGCGTGCAATGATCTCTCGCTGACCGATGCGATCTTTGTGCCGCAGCACCAGAATCATCGAGTGGTATTCGTTTGGGTTGCCGATCCCATAAATAGCCGAAACGGTTCCAACAATAACCGTGTCGCGCCGCTCCAGTAGCGATTTGGTCGCCGACAAGCGCATCTGCTCGATGTGCTCGTTGATCGCACTATCCTTCTCGATGTACAGATCGCGAGCCGGAACGTACGCTTCGGGTTGGTAGTAGTCGTAGTAGGAGACAAAATACTCCACCGCATTGTGTGGAAAGAATTCGCGCATCTCCGAGTACAGTTGTGCGGCCAGCGTCTTATTCGGCGCCAGAATCAATGTCGGCACGCCCACGCGTGCGATCACGTTGGCCATCGTGTAGGTCTTACCGGACCCGGTGACGCCTAGCAGCGTCTGACCGATTAAGCCATCAGCAACGCCTTCGGCAAGACGAACGATGGCCTCCGGCTGATCGCCAGCAGGCTCGTAAGGCCGATGAAGCCGAAACGGGGATTCCGTATTGATGCTTGACACAAAAATTTCGCGAAGTGATGACGCACTGCAACGCGACATCGTAGCATCGCGGACAAGAAAATCCTAGTGTTTGAAACATTTAGTAACAAAATGAATCGTTAAAATTCAATAACTTAGATCCAGTATCTGCCCTAAATTAGGGAAGCGCACTAGCCGCTTGACCGAAGCAGGACTAGGACGCTTGGCGCGGCGATTTGGGGGGCTTGTGTAAACTGCACGTTTGCCCATTCGGATTGTTTGATATCGCCGACACTTGCTCGGGGAGCGTAATGAAGCCATCGCTTTTTTCTGCCGTCGAGCTCGCGCCTCCTGACCCGATACTCGGGTTAAACGAGGCCTTTAATGCCGATTCGCGGCCGAACAAGGTCAATCTTGGCGTCGGGGTTTATCTTGATGAGGACGGCAAGATTCCTTTGCTTGACTCGGTGCGCCAAGCGGAAGCGGCTCGCTTGCAGAGTCCAAGTGCACGCGGCTATCTGCCTATCGATGGTTTGGCCGCCTACGACCTTGCAGTTCAACGATTGTTGTTCGGCGAAAGCTCCGATCTCATAAAACAGGGGCGGCTTGTCACCGCGCAGTCTCTGGGCGGAACTGGCGCCCTAACGATTGGCGCCGACTTTCTCAAGCGCCTTGCGCCGAATGCTCGCGTCCTAATTAGCGACCCGAGCTGGGAGAATCATCGCGGCCTCTTCGAGGCTGCCGGCTTTTCAGTTGGTAGCTACACCTATTACGATGCAGGTTCGCACGGATTGAACTTCGCCGGCATGTGCGCTTCGTTGCAGGCCGCCGCGGCGGGCACCATCATCGTTTTGCACGCGTGCTGTCACAACCCCACGGGCGTAGACCCGACGGCCGATCAGTGGAAACAGATCGTATCAATCGTGCAGGAGCGCAACCTTGTAGCTTTTCTGGACCTCGCCTACCAGGGGTTTGCTGAGGGCATTGAGCCCGACAGCGCTGTTCTGCGCGCTTTTGCGGCTAGTGGTGTCGAATTTTTCGTTGCCAGTTCTTTCTCCAAGTCGTTTTCGCTGTACGGAGAGCGAGTTGGTGCGCTGACCATAGTGACAGCCGGCGCGGACGAGTCAAAGCGAGTTTTGAGCCAGCTCAAGCGCATCATAAGGACTAACTATTCCAATCCTCCGACTCATGGGGGAGCGATAGTTGCCGCAATTCTCGGCAGCTCCGAACTGCGAATGCGCTGGGAGGCAGAGCTCGCCGCGATGCGCGATCGCATTAAATCGATGCGCAATCGCCTCGCCGAACTACTCACCAAGCGCATTCCGGGCCAAGATTTTTCGTTTGTGCAGCGTCAACGCGGGATGTTTTCCTACTCCGGACTGACTTCAGCTCAAGTCGACCGGCTGCGTACTGAGTTCGCCATTTATGCAGTTTCCAGCGGGCGTATTTGCGTCGCAGCGCTAAATCGCAAAAATGTTGAATCGGTCGCCGATGCCGTTGCTGCGGTAGTGCGCATTTAGCCTGGCTGGATTTCTGATCTTTCGCGCGCCTCCGCGGGCCGATATAATTTTCAGTTGTTCCCCGATAGCTCAGTCGGTAGAGCGACGGACTGTTAATCCGCAGGTCCCTGGTTCGAGTCCAGGTCGGGGAGCCAGAAAAATTAAAAAACCTAGCTTGAGATCTTTGCTGGCAAGAGAAAATTCTAGGCTGTGAGTTGCCACTTCCCGTGGAGAGGCGAGAGCAGCGATTGGAAAATACCCTCGCCAACTTCCCGTGGGTCGCACGCGATTTTTGGCTTGCCTTAACGGCGGCTACGCCTTTGCTCATATCCGCCCCCGAGCTTTTACGCGAAGGCTCTGTCATGCAAGCGGCGGGCCCTGCCGTACTTCCCTGGCAAAGGGCGTGTTTCTAGGATGCTGGGGCTAGGAACGGATGATGTTTAGGAGTGTCTCGCAAAGGTGAGGAGAGCCAATTAACCGAGGTCGAGTCGAACGAACACAATGATTGTTGAAATCACTCTTGGTGTGGCGTGCGGCATTGTCCTTGCGGTGCTCATTCTGCGCCACTGGTCATTTATTGTTCGAAATGCCCTCGTAGTGCTAGGGCTCATAATCGTTCTCATAGCTGTGGTGATCGGCGGCGTCTTTCTATGGGACCAGCGTACTTTGCCGATGCTGACAAACGTCTTAACCATTCTGGCCCTGATCGCCACCATTGCCATTACTTGGCGCACATTCGAGCTCCTTTACCTAGCGATCTCGCGGGCGTACCCTCGGTACAGTCAGCTATACAACGGTGAGCCGCCCTGGAACCGCGGCGTGCGAATCTTGCTGCGCAAGACCCTGATTGGGGGGATTTGGATCCTGGGTGGGGCGCTCGCGGCCTTGATCTTTTTCGCCATTTCGCATTTGTACCGGGGCGCGAACTCTTAGACCTCGCGCTCGACCAAATACTGCGCCGATTGGCAAGTGTGTTGGCGGGCAGCGAAGCGCAGTTGACAATAAAAAAAATGGCGCGAGAGCACTTTTACGAGTCATCGACGTGCCTTAGACTGCAGACGCAGACAAGTTCGAGCTAACGAACTGGTGGTTTATCGATGGGATTCGTCATACTTGTTTGGTTGGCGTTTTCAATTTTTGTTGGTATTCGAGCTAAAGCGCGCGGTCGCTCCGGGTTCGGCTGGATTTTGCTCTCGATATTCTTTTCACCCCCCTTGGCGGCATTAGCGCTATATCTTCTTCCCGATAAGAACAGCAGCTCATCGCCTGAATCTGCGGCCCAGGACGGGCACCAGATCGAGTGCCTAAAATGCGGAGAATCAATCGCGCGTAATGCCAAGGTCTGCCCTTTTTGCGGATTCGAGGTGTTACCCGAGTCAAATGGCACCGCCCATGGCCAACCACCTGTTACCGCATCTTCGGACCGACGCTAATAAAACCCGGCGGCACCAATGCGGCGTGCAAGAAGGATCAAAGCCGGCCCATTGCACTAGCCGTGATGCACTCGGGCGGCCTTGACGGCGATCAAGCCGCCAACTGCGTCGCCCGCGTGTCGTTTTTCGCCTATGGTGAAGAAATTCCCGCTGCACCCAGCGAACCCGCATCGCGTTTGCTGGGGCTGTGACAAGTACTGTTTGGCCGATTTCAGGAATTGCGGCAACGGTTCAGTGCGCGCGCCCCATCCCGCGGAACTGTTCGGCGAGGATTGGCACGAGTGGGCGCCGGAGCTACCTCGGCAAGCGATAAATCCGAGCATCTGACGTACAGAGACAGCACAGACCTGCGCCGCGAGGATTTGTGCGGCGCCAACCACGAGTGCATCTGACCTTTGACGAACCCTACATGATGCGATCGCATAATCGCCTGCAGGCTCGTGGCTCGAACGCAAACACACATGTGCGTTTTTTGCCCCGTCGGACGGGCCACACACCCTCGCCTGTTGTTTGTGCGGTGGCACCGAGCTTGGCGGAACTACTTCAGCGCTCTGGCATGCCGACACGATTGGGACCCACGTCCCAAATGCTCCATCGAGCCAGACCTAAGAATCTGAACAAGGTTTCCGAGCTCGTGTCATTGGCGTTTCACTGCGATGAACTCAATAGTTGCCATTTCACTCCGCCGGGCGAGGAAGACGAAACGTTTTCGTCCTATCGTCGTACGTAAAGATTTCGGCGAACCGCCCCCATTCAGTGACGGTCTGCAAGGTCTGGTTAGAATCGCCACGGTTCAGATGGTCCTGGAGCTCAAAAGCGAATCGCGCTCGCGGCGCTCGGTGCTCCTCGCGTTCATCGAGAACCTGCCGAATATGCGCTGCCAGCGGAACAAAGCGCAGTAGATGCTCCTCAAAAATGCGCTTGCGATCGTCGGTTCCACTGTCGGCGAATACCCGCCCCGCCGCAGTCAATTTAACGGCGCCCTCCGTGAGTTCCCCGAATTCTAGAATGTGTAGCGCTATTGCGATTTGCAAAATTTCATTCGCAGACAGTCCTAGTGCGGGTGCCAATTTGGCCAGTTCGGCTTGGCCCAAATACGCCGGCGAAGCTAGCGCCTCGATAAATCCGGCGATACGATTGGCGGTTACTTCGGGCAGCACCTGCACTTTGCCGCCACGCAACTGGCCGCGCGATCCGATCGCTTCCGCGATTCGGGTCGTTTGCACCGTGTAAATCTGGTCGACAACCGCTTGAAACGGTGCGTCAAGTCGATTGCGCGGTTGCGCAAGCGGAACTTGAAACTCGGCTGC
>CAZSOI010000451.1:0-4075 GCA_964608115.1 uncultured Burkholderiaceae bacterium
CGTAGACGGAACCGCAGTGGTCGTGCAGGCCCTGGCGGGCCGCAGCGAGCAAATCGATTATTGCCTTGTCGGAGAGCCAACGTGCGTCAAGCGTCTCGGTGACACGATAAAAAACGGGCGACGCGGTTCGCTCTCCGGCCATCTGGTGGTGCACGGCATCCAAGGACATGTTGCTTACCCGCACCTGGCACGCAATCCGATCCACGAAGTCGCCCCGGCGCTGGCCGAGTTGGCCACGGCTCGCTGGGATGCAGGCGACGCGGACTTTCCGCCAACGACGTACCAGGTCTCGAACATTCATTCGGGCACCGGGGCCGGTAACGTGATCCCCGGGCACTGTGAAATCGACTTTAACCTTCGGTTTGCTCCGGTCTCCAGTCCCGAGTCCTTGCGCACGAAGGTTGAGGCGATCTTGCGGGCGCATCGACTCGAGTACGAACTGCAGTGGACGCTTGGTGCGCAACCCTTTCAGTGCGCCCCTGGCCGCTTGCTCGATACGCTAAGCGCGGCCATAGAGAGCACGATGGGCATCAAGCCGTCGCGATCGACCACGGGCGGTACCTCGGACGGACGGTTTGTGGCAACGATCTGTCCACAGGTAGTGGAATTTGGTCCGCCCAACGCAACCATTCACATGATCGACGAGCGCGTCGCCCTGGACGATATTGACGCGCTCAAAGAAATATATCGCCGCACGCTAAGCGGCATGCTCGCTGACTGACCGACCCTTCGCCCCCGAAAAGCTCAACGATGACTATTGATGCCAAAGCCAATCTGCGGACGGTTCGCGACACGCTGCGTTTTGCCGTGACCCGCTTTAACGAGGCGGGACTGGCATTCGGTCATGGTCAGGCTGATGCCTTTGACGAGGCCTCGTTCCTCGTATTGCGTGCGCTCTCGCTGCCGATGGAGCGCATGGATGTGTTTCTCGATGCGTTCTTGACCATGGGCGAAATCAACGCCTTGTTGCAGCTAATCGAGCGGCGAATCAAGTCGCGCATACCGGTGGCTTATTTGCTCAACGAATGCTGGCTGCAGGGCTACCGCTTTTACATCGATAACCGCTGCATCATTCCGCGCTCTTTCATCGCCGAACTGCTCAAAGACGAACTGCAGCCTTGGGTGGCGGAGCCAGGGGCAATTCGCAGCGTGCTTGATTTGTGTACCGGGTCGGGTTGCTTGGCCATCATGGCGGCCAACGTTTTTCCGAACGCTGAGATCGATGCAATCGATCTTTCGCTCGAGGCCTTAGCCGTTGCCACACGCAATGTCGAAGACTACGGTTTGCGCGCACGAGTGCGCTTGCTGTCATCGAACCTTTTTGAAGCGGTCGAAGGCCGGCGCTATGACCTCATCTTGTGCAACCCGCCCTACGTGATGGACGCTTCGATGGAACGCTTGCCTCCCGAGTACCAGCACGAGCCTCGAATGGCGCTGGCCGGAGGAGCCGACGGTATGGACTTGGTGCGCCGCATCGTGCGCGAGGCCCATGCGCTGTTAGAGCCAGGAGGTCTTTTATTTCTCGAAGTTGGCGATGGCCGCGACATACTGGAGCGCAGCTTTCCGGATTTGCGCTTCACTTGGCTAACGACCAGCGCAGGGGATGACATGGTGTGTCTGGCGCATCGTGACGACTTGCCCACATAGGACAGCGCCGACGTCTGAACTTCTTCTTTGCTTGAATCTCGCATCGTCAGTCGGCGCACAAATGCTCTCGGCCTTGCAAGCAAAACGTGCTGCGACTCTCTAATTTGTCCCTGGCGCGCGGCGCGCGCGTGCTCTACCGTGGGATAAGTCTCATCGCTGCACCAGGCGAGCGAATTGGCCTGATTGGAGCCAACGGTTCCGGTAAATCGAGCCTGCTGGCCGCGGTCCTTGGGCAACTCTCGGTGGAGTCCGGCGAAATCGAGGCGCCGCGAGCAGAGCGCATCGCACATGTTGCGCAAGACATTGACACGACCACATTGAGCGCACTGCAATACGTGTTGGAGGGACACCTGCCATTGCTTCTTGCGCAATCAAGCCTGCAACAGGCGGAGCAGGCGGGGGACGACTTGCAGATCGCGCACGCTCATGCACAGCTTGCCGACGTTAATCCCGGTGCTCTCAGCGCTAAGGCACTACAGATAATGCACGGTCTGGGCTTTGGAAATGATGCGGCAAGTCGCCCAATGAGCGAGTTCTCAGGCGGCTGGCGCAACCGCTTGGCGCTTGCGCGTGCGTTGCTGGCCCCGGCCGATCTTCTTTTGCTCGACGAGCCCACAAATCACCTCGATCTGGACTCCGTTATCTGGCTTGAAAGCTGGTTGCGCCGGCAACCGGCAACCGTACTGCTTATATCGCACGATCGCGAATTTTTAGATCGGTGCGTCAACACCGTCTGGCATATCGACGGCGGTTCAATCCGGCGCTATGCAGGCGATTACTCGGCATTTGAGGCGACCCTGCTTGAGCGCAACCGGCAACAGGACGCGCAGGCCCGAAGTTACCAACGCACTGCGGCTGATTTGCAGCGTTTCGTCGACCGCTTCCGCGCCAAAGCCACCAAGGCGCGGCAGGCGCAAAGCCGCTTAAAAATGCTGCAGCGCTTGGTCCAGATCGAACCCTCGCGCGCGCAGCGCGAATGGCGTTTTGCGTTCCGCGAACCGCACAAGCTGCCTCATCGTCTGGTCGATGCCGAGGCGCTCACGCTTGGATATGGTGAGACTGCCGTGTTGCGTGACGTTGGCCTTTCCATCTCTGCGGGCGATCGCATCGGCATTCTTGGCGTTAATGGCGCGGGCAAATCCACGCTGGTAAAGACCATCACGGGCCATCTGCTGCCAATGAACGGGGAGCTGCGTCGCTCGACCGACATCACGATTGGCTATTTTGCCCAGCATCAGCTTGATCAACTCGGGCTTGACGAAAGCGCGCTCGCCCAGCTGCGCCGTCTACCGCCACAGGCTCGCGAGCAGGAATTGCGCGACTTTCTGGGCAGCTTTCGCTTTTCCGGCGAGCTGGCTGAGATGGCCGTAGGCCGTCTGTCGGGCGGAGAGCGCGCGCGCTGTGCCTTAGCACTGCTTGCCTGGCAGCGCCCCAATTTGCTGGTATTGGACGAGCCGACCAACCACCTGGACATGGAAACGCGCGAAGCCTTAACCGTGGCACTTTCGTCCTTCGCGGGTGCGCTGTTGCTCGTCTCCCACGACCGGCACCTGCTGCGAGCAACGGTCGATACGCTCTGGCTGGTCCACGAAGGCCGGCTAACGCCCTTTGATGGGGATTTGGAGGACTACGCCGCGTTTGTGATGCAGAGCCGGCAGGATCGCGAACAGCCGCGAGTGCCACGACCGGAAAAAGATGCACGGAATCGTCGCGAAGAGCGGCGTGCGCAAGCGCAGGAGCGTGAGCGCCGGGCGCAGCTGCGCCGGCCACTACAACAGCGCCTGCAAGAAATCGAGATCGAGCTGCATGACAGCACAGCGCAATTGCGCGCCATGGACATGCAGCTGGCCGACCCTGCGGTGTATCACTTGGGGGACAGCGCCGATGTGGCCGAGTTGCTAAAGCAACGCGCAGCACTTGATCAAAAGATCGAACGTCTCGAAGCGCAATGGTTACGCAGTCATGAAGAACTCGATGCCATGAATTAAACCTCCATTGGGGGGTACGATAAGCGTCACCCAGGTATCGGAGAAAATCGCGATGACGATACAAATTTACTCTTGGCCTACGCCCAATGGCCACAAGATCCACATCATGCTTGAGGAATGTGAACTGCCCTACGACGTGCACGCTGTCGACATTGGTGCCGGTGACCAATTTAAGCGCGAGTTTCTGGCAATCAGCCCAAACAACAAAATCCCCGCGATCGTCGATCCCGATGGGCCCGACGGAGGACCAATGTCCCTATTCGAATCCGGGGCGATCCTGATTTATCTTTCAGGCAAAACCGGGCGTTTTCTGCCGCCGGACGATCGGGGGAAATTCGTCGCGCTCCAATGGCTAATGTTTCAGATGGCCCATGTCGGTCCGATGCTGGGTCAGGCGCATCACTTCCGCCGCTACGCTCCGCAGCAGATTGAATACGCGA
>CAZSOI010000452.1:0-6759 GCA_964608115.1 uncultured Burkholderiaceae bacterium
AGCAGCACCGCTTCGGCGTTGAGCAACGCCTAGCGCTGCGTCAGGGGCAGGACATGCCCCATCTGTTGATGCTGAGCGCCACGCCAATACCACGCTCGCTCGCGATGACCTACCTTAGCGACCTGGACGTATCGGTCATCCGCAGCATGCCGCCCGGTCGACAAGCGGTTCTGACGAAGCTCATTTCGGGTGCGCGCCGCGATGAGGTTCTAAGACGAATCCGCGCGGAGGTGGCTGCGGGTCGCCAGGCCTACTGGGTCTGTCCGCTGGTGGAGGAAAGCGACGAGATCGAGGCCACGGCGGCGGTACGCATGGCTGAGCAGACCCGAAGCTTGCTGCCCGAATTGCGCGTGGGGCTACTGCACGGTCAAATGAGTCCGTTGGAAAAAAAAAGTGCGATGGACGCCTTTGCGCAGGGTCAAACGGACGTTCTGGTTGCTACGACGGTTGTTGAGGTCGGCGTGGACGTTCCTAACGCCAGCCTGATGGTGATCGAACATTCGCAGCGCTTTGGCCTAGCCACGTTGCATCAGCTGCGTGGTCGGGTTGGCCGGGGCGTAACTCCGAGCACCTGCGTGCTGCTGTTCGATGAGCCGCTGTCGGATTTGGCACGCGAGCGACTAAAGGTGTTGTACGAGACAAACGACGGATTTGAGATCGCGGCTCGTGACCTGCGCTTGCGCGGTCCGGGTGAATTTCTTGGCGCGCGCCAATGGGGGCTGCCGATGTTGCGCTTCGCAGACCTGGAGCGCGATGTCGGTTGGCTCGATGTCGTACGTCACACGGCCGACGAGATGCTCGAGACCGATCCGCGGCGCGCCGCGGCAATTATCGAGCGTTGGTTTGCGGGTGCCGCACAGTATTTGGGCGCCTAGTTTGTGGCTCGGCCGACGTCTTGGAGCCTGAGTACGTATGCGCACAATCGCAGGGACGCGAGACGATGCTTAATGGTGCGAATCCAGGCGATGATCATCGTCAAAGCAACCGCACAAAGCCGTAGACAGCAGGATCGGTGATCATGACATTAACCGAGTTGCGCTACGTCGTGGCGGTGGCGCGCGAGCGCCATTTTGGGCGCGCTGCGCAGGCATGCCACGTGAGTCAACCGACTTTATCAGTGGCAATCCGCAAGTTCGAGCAAGAATTGGGCGTGCGCCTGTTCGAGCGTGGTGCAACGGAAGTCACCGCGACGGCTATTGGCGAACGGATCATCGCCCAGGCGCAACATGTGCTCGAGCAGGCCGGAGCGCTGCGCGAGATCGCGCGCCAGGGACGTGACCCGCTGCACGGTCCTTTGCGATTGGCCGCAATCTACACGGTCGGTCCGTACCTTTTGCCCGCGTTAGTGCGTCAGCTGCAACGTGACGCACCGCAGATGCCGCTACTATTAAACGAGAACTTCACGACGCGCCTGCTGGAGCTGCTGCGCAACGGCGAAATTGATGCCGCCATCATGGCGCTGCCATTACCGGAGGCCGGACTTGCCGTGCAAGCGCTGTATGACGAACCGTTTGTAGTCGCCGTGCCGCGCGAGCACAGCTGGGCAGGACGAAAGGCTGTGGCGGTCGAGGAACTGGCCGGACAGACGACCTTGTTGCTGGGCGCGGGGCACTGCTTTCGCGACCAAGTGCTTGACGCATGTCCAGAATTAGAGCGCAACTCCACAGTTGATGATTCTCGCAAACCGATTGAAGGCTCTTCTCTGGAGACCATTCGACAGATGGTCGCCTCGGGAATCGGCGTTGCAGTGTTGCCTTGCACGTCGGTCCCGGAGCGGGTACGCCGCGACTCACTCATCGCCTATATTCCCTTTCGTCGCCCTGTGCCCAGCCGACGTGTAGTGCTCGCATGGCGAAAGAGCTTTACGCGCACACCGGCAGTCGCCGCCGTGTGCGCAGCGGTTAACCGCTGTAATTTACCCGGGGCGCGCAAGCTTGAACCGTCTGCGCACGCTTCCTGATAACCCAGCACTGGTTAACGATCTTGCATGAGTGATTTCCGACCACCCTCGGTGCCCGATTCTGTCGTCAACGCCAATCCGAGTGCTCGCTCGCGCCTTGCGTGCTACGTAAGCCTCACGCGCCTGGACAAGCCTATTGGCATTGCGCTGTTGCTCTGGCCTACGCTCGATGCCTTGTGGTTGGCCTCGCGCGGCTGGCCGGGTCTACTTTTGACGACAATATTTACGGTTGGAACCGTGCTCATGCGCTCGGCAGGATGTGCGATCAATGACGTGGCAGACCGCCACTTTGACGCATATGTCGAGCGCACCTCGAGACGGACCTTGGCCAGCGGGGAAATTGCGGTTTGGGAAGCCATTGCAGTGGCGATCATCCTCGCGGCGTGCGCTGCTCTCACGCTGCCGCTGCTGCATCCGGCAACGTTTCCTCTGGCGCTGGTTGCGGTGGTTATCACGGCAAGTTATCCCTACACCAAGCGGTTTTTCCCGATGCCGCAGGCTTACCTGGGGATCGCCTTTTCGTTTGGTATCCCCATGGCCTTCGCCGCAGTCTTGGGATATGTGCCCGCGCGCGCGTGGTTGCTGCTTTGCGCGAACCTTTTTTGGGTGGTCGCTTATGACACTGAATACGCGATGGTTGATCGGCGCGATGACTTGCGCATCGGTATTCGCTCCTCGGCGATCTTGTTTGGCCGTGCTGATGTTCTGGCGGTGGCTTCTTGCTATGCGATTTATCTTGGAGTACTTGCCGCGATTGCCCGTTCCGAGGGACTCGGATGGGGTTTTGCCGCGGGCTGGGTTGGCGCGCTTGCCTGCGCCCTTGGCCACATCGCGTGGATCCGGGGTC
This sequence comes from uncultured Burkholderiaceae bacterium, assembly GCA_964608115.1. Lineage (GTDB taxonomy): Bacteria > Pseudomonadota > Gammaproteobacteria > Burkholderiales > Burkholderiaceae_F > GJ-E10. The sequence continues at coordinate 2,808 of CAZSOI010000452.1, forward strand.
GTGACCCGCAACAATGCTTCCGGGCTTTTCGCCATAACCATTGGCTGGGGCTGTCGATCTTTGCGGGGATCGTGGGCGACTTCGCCCTGCGCTAGATGCGCCTTGGCCCCGCCGTAGGGGCGCGCAGGGACAGCGTCACCTTAGGCGTATGTTCGAGCCATCTCTCGACTGCGCTCGAGCGCCGCAAACGCTGCCGCGACGATCGTTGCTCCGACATTTTCCTGCCGCAGCTTCTCCAGTGCAGCAGCGGTCGTGCCGCCCTTGGAGGTGACCCGTTCACGCAAAAGCGCGATTTCTTCGGTCGACTGCGCGGCTAGCTGTGCGGCTCCGACGAAGGTTTGTACCGCGAAGTGTCGCGCTTGTTCTGCGTCCATGCCCATCTGGCGGGCCGCGTCTTGCAGTGCTTCTATGAAATAAAAAACGTAAGCTGGCCCGCTTCCGGAGATCGCGGTCACCGCGTCGAGCATCGCCTCGTCGGTGAACCAGACAGCCTGGCCTATGACCTCCATGATGCGGCTAGCGGTGGCCCGCTGTTGTGCGGACACGCCGCTGCGCGCGCAAAGTCCCGTTATCCCTTTGCCAATTAGCGCTGGCGTATTTGGCATTGCGCGAACTACGGCCTCGGTGCCGCACCAGCGCGCGACTGCGGCGCTGGGAATGCCGGCGGCGATTGAGAGCACCAGATATGCGCCGGGCAGTCGGCCGAGCGCTTCACACACCGGTTGCATGTCGACGGGCTTGACGGCCAGCACGACGATTTCCGATCCCTGAATGCTTGCATCAATCGATGCTTGTGTTGCTACTCCAAAATCGCGCTCGAGCAAGCCGCGGCGCGCGCCGTCACGTTCGACGACAAGAATATCTTCATCCGGTTGCACGCGGCGCCGTAGTCCGCCAATCAAGGCTGCGGCCATGTTGCCGCCCCCGATGAAGCCCAGCTTCATGGTCGTTCTCCAAAAATTGCGCTTCCCACGCGCACCATGGTTGAACCCTCGGCGATCGCCGCCTCAAAGTCGGCGGACATGCCCATCGAGAGGGTATCGAAGAGTACGCCGGAGGGTGTCTGCAGGCCGCTGCCGGAGGCGGCCGACCCCGAGCTTGCGGGTGCGTCGGGCAATTGTCGGCGTACGCTCTCAAAGATCTCGCGCAGCTTTGCAAAGGATGCGCGCTGCCCGGCAAAGGGCAATCCGGGTTGGGGGATCGCCATCAAACCGCGCAGGTGCAGCTGCGGCAAACTGGCCACTTCCAATGCAAGCCCCGGCACCTCCGGCGGCGCCACACCGCCCTTGCTCGCCTCGCCGCTGGTATTGACCTCTAGCAGCACCTGCAATGCGGGCTGCGTGGCGGCTCGCTGGGCCGACAGGCGGCGGGCCACGTGGATGCGGTCAACCGATTGCACCCAATGGAAATGTTCGGCAATCGAGCGGGTCTTATTGCTTTGTACCGGCCCGATGAAATGCCACTCGAGTTCGGGCAGCCCGCGCCACGGCAGAAGATTTGTCATTTTGGCGACCGCCTCCTGGGCGTAGTTTTCACCGAAGGCACGCTGCCCTAATGCAGCGGCGGCCGCCACGGCCTGCGGACCAAAGGCCTTGGTAACGGCCAACAACTGTACCGAACCGGGCGCGCGCCCATAGCGTTGCTCGGCTTCATGGATGCGCGCCCAAAGTTGCTCAAGTGAGCGCTTCAGGCCCGGGGGCGGCGGCATGCCCGGACGATAGGATTCCCAATCTTTTGCTGGCGTCGGCATCATATCGGCGTTGAGAAATTATCTGGAAGGACGCAAAGTAGACCGTATCTTTTCGATTGCGTGCGCGCCGCTTCGGTAACGTATGGTCGGTCCGCTGTGGCAACTACCGGCCAATTAACGCCGCTCGCGCCGCGCAGGGCTTGGGTGCGGCCGGCGCAGCCACGTCGCGCAACGCGTAGCGTAGCGTATGCTCCCAGCCGCCAGGCAGGCGCGGTTGCCTCCTGGACGCGTAACCGTTCGGAAGCAAAGAATCATGGATATATCGGAACTACTGGCGTTTTCGGTCAAGAACAAGGCCTCTGACCTGCACCTTTCCTCGGGTCTGCCGCCGCTGATTCGCGTGCACGGCGACGTACGTCGCATCAACCTGCCGCCGCTGGATCACAACGAAGTGCATGCAATGGTATACGACATCATGAATGATGCTCAGCGCAAGCAGTACGACGAGCATCTGGAGTGCGACTTTTCATTCGACTTGCCGGGATTGGCGCGGTTTCGTGTCAATGCGTTTAACCAGGACCGTGGTTCGGCCGCGGTGATCCGTACGATTCCCTCACGAGTCATCTCGCTGGAGGAATTGCAGACCCCCAAGGTGTTTGCCGATCTGTCGCTCAAACCGCGCGGACTGGTTCTCGTGACCGGACCGACCGGCTCGGGCAAGTCCACAACGCTCGCGGCGATGGTCGATCACGTCAACAACAGTACGTACGGGCACGTGCTGACCATTGAAGATCCGATTGAATTTGTGCACGAGTCGCGCAAATGTGTGATCAACCAGCGTGAGGTCGGCTCGCATACACTGTCCTTTGCCAACGCTTTGCGCTCGGCGTTGCGCGAGGATCCGGACGTGGTGCTCGTGGGAGAGTTACGCGACTTGGAGACGATCCGCCTGGCGCTGACGGCCGCGGAAACCGGTCACCTGGTGTTCGGCACGCTACACACCTCCTCGGCGGCCAAGACCATCGACCGGGTGGTCGACGTGTTTCCTGGCGCGGAAAAAGAGATGGTGCGCGCAATGCTTTCGGAGTCGCTAGTGGCCGTGATCTCGCAGGCACTCATCAAGCTCAAGGACGGCAGCGGGCGGGTTGCTGCGCACGAAATCATGGTTGGCACGCCCGCGATCCGTAACTTGATCCGTGAAAATAAGGTCGCTCAGATGTATTCAATGATTCAGACGGGCAGCCAGTTCGGCATGCAGACGCTGGACCAGTGCATGATCGAACTCGTGCGGCGCAACGTCATCGGTGCCGCGGAAGCGCGCCTGTACGCCAAGAGCCCCGAGCTTTTCCCGGGTTAAGCAGCCTCTTCCCACGACCGAGCATCGAGCATGGAACGCGATCAGGCCATACGGTTTGTCCACGATCTACTCAAACTGCTGATTTCGAAAAAGGGTTCGGACCTGTTCTTGACGGCCGAATTTCCTCCTGCGTTTAAGGTCGATGGACGCGTCTTGCCGGTGTCCAATCAGCCGTTGACGGCGCAGCACACCGCGGACCTCGTGCGGGCGATCATGAACGATCGTCAGGCAGCCGAGTTTGAGTCCACCAAGGAATGCAATTTCGCCATCAATCCGACGGGTATCGGCCGGTTTCGCGTCTCTGCCTTTGTGCAACAGGGCAAGATCGGAATCGTCCTGCGGGTGATCGCGGAAAAGATTCCCACCTGCGAAGATCTCACGTTGCCGCCGCTAATCAATGACCTGGCGATGGCCAAGCGCGGGATCGTGATGATCGTCGGGGCCATTGGCTCGGGCAAGTCGACCACGCTGGCGGCGATGGTCGGCTATCGAAACGAAAATAGCCAGGGACACATCATCACAATTGAAGATCCCATCGAGTACGTGCATCCGCACCGAAACTGTATCGTCACGCAGCGTGAAGTCGGTGTAGACACGGATGATTGGCACGTTGCCCTGAAAAATACTTTGCGTCAGGCCCCTGACGTGATACTGATCGGAGAAGTTCGCGACCGAAATACGATGGAACACGCGATTGAGTTTGCCGAAACAGGACACTTGGTGATGTGCACTTTGCACGCCAACAGCACGAATCAGGCCCTGGACCGGGTCGTAAACTTCTTTCCGGAGGACCGGCGACCACAGCTGCTGATGGATCTGTCGTTAAACCTGCGCGCTCTGGTGTCCCAGCGCCTTGTGGCTTTCAAGGATCGCAAGGGGCGGGTGCCGGCCGTTGAAATCATGCT
>CAZSOI010000453.1:0-2051 GCA_964608115.1 uncultured Burkholderiaceae bacterium
CGAGTCGCGTTGGACAAGAACGGCGTGATCTTGGCAATCGATTCGAGACACGTCGATGACTGCGGCGCGTTTCCGCGATACGAGCCGCTCGGCTGCGTGATCTGGGCGCAGGTGCTACCCGCGACGTATCGGGTGAAAAACATTCGCATCGACATGCATCAGGTGGTCACGAACAAATGTCCGGTGGGCCCAAACCGCGGCTATTCACGCATGCAGCACTTATGGTTTATGGAGCGGGTACTGGACATTTGCGGTCACAGGCTTGGAATTCCCGCGGACGAAATGCGCTTGCGCAATTACATTCGAAAAAGCGAGATGCCGTACAAAACGCCGAATGGCTGCGTATATGATTCGGGCGACTACGCGAACATGCTTGCCATAGCGAAGAAGCTCATCGGCTGGGACGATTGGAAAAAGAAACAAGCCGCAGCACGCAAGGAAGGCCGCTGGGTCGGCCTCGGAATTGGGTCGACGCTGGACTCTGGCACAAACAATTTCGGGCAAGCGCGCATCATTAATCCCGACGCCCCGTTCTCCGGCCAATCCAAGGTGGGAATCGTTAAGCTTGATATTTACGGAGAAGTGGTCGTCAGTATGGGTTCGGTGCCGCAGGGCCAGGGACACGAGACCGCGGCGGCGCAGGTGGTCGCCGATGCGTTGGGTCTTACTCCCGACCTCATAAACGTGCGGCCCGGCTTCGACACCGCGCACAATGCCTACACCGGCCATACTGGAACGTACGCGAGCCAATTTGCCGTTACCGGCCTGACAGCCATACACGGCGCGGCGATGAAGCTTCGCAAGGAATTGAGCCGCTTGGCGGCCTGGAAGCTGGGCGCGAAAGAAAAAGATCTAGAGTTTGACGTGGGCGCTCAGGGACCGGAAATGCGCGTCAGAGGCACGCAAAAATCGATCAATTACTGGGCCCTAGCAAACCTGGTGAATGTGAACAACGCAGGAATGCCGGAATCGCTGTGGGACATCACGCTCAATTGCCGCCATGTGTTTCATGCGAATTTTCAAATTCCCGACGTCAAACGCAAATACGGCAACCTTACGCTGACTTACGCGGCGCAAATTCATGCGGCAGTGGTTGAAGTAGATCGCGAAACGTTTCAGCCAAAAATTCTCGCCTATGCCTGCGTGGATGATTGCGGCAAAGCCATCAATCCGCGCATCGTTGAGGGCCAAGTTCACGGAGCCGCTGCACACGGCATTGGCGCAGCGCTGCTCGAGGATTGTGCTTACGATGCGGACGGCAACCTGCTCAGTTCGACGTTCAGCGATTACACGCCGATTACTGCCATGAACATTCCGGTTCTTTTGTACGGGCACACGGAGTCACCGTCTCCATTCACACTAAACGGGGCAAAGGGCATGGGCGAAGGTGGGGCCGCTCCTGTGCATACAATTTGCGCGGCGCTTCAAGACGCTCTATACCCCAGGGGGGTCATCATCGACGATTCGCACAACACCGGCGATTCGCTGTTCCGGTCTTTGCAAAAAGCGGAGAGCGGGGGATTCGCGGGAATGGTTGGCGTCGAACACCACGCGGCCGCGTCGTAACGTTGGGTTCGCCATCGCCGCAAAGTCGGGAAAGCCTGGATGAAGCGAGTGTGCATCGTTGGATGTGGTTCGATCGGCAGCCTCTATGCCGCTCATCTTGCGCGTGTGGTGGAAGTGTGGGCCTTTGTGCGCCGGGCGAATCACGCGCGATCTATTAACGAGCATGGGGTTCGGGTTTCCGGAACGCACGAATTCCATGCCGATCTGCACGCCACGAATGACCCTTCAGACCTGCCGCAGTTTGATTTCGGGATTGTCTCAAGTAAGGCGACGCAAACACTTGAAGCTCTGAGCCCGGTCGCGCATCTTTTCAAAAACGGCGCCATCCTTTCCTCACAGAACGGCCTGGGGAGTGAAGAGGTCATCGCCGGAATCGCGAACACCTATGTAATGCGCGGCACCACTTTTATGAGTGGCACGCGCGTCACGGACACGCATGTTCGCTATGAACTGGACACCGCTACGTGGATGGGACCGTTCGAACC
>CAZSOI010000454.1:0-1890 GCA_964608115.1 uncultured Burkholderiaceae bacterium
GAAGGAAATCGTGCTGGGCACCCGCCTCTTTGACAAAAGCAATATTGATCAGGGCGGACAAGTGTTGAAATAAGTGTCCTAGTTTGCAATTTTTCTCATTACCCATGAGCACCCAATACACCATCGGACTGGATTACGGAACGAACTCCGTACGCGCGCTGGTCGTGGACACGGCCAACGGCCGCGAAGCCGGCACGGCCGTCTGGAATTACGAACACGGAACCCAGGGCGTCATCCTGGGCCGCGATCCCAATCTGGCCCGGCAACATCCCGCCGATTATCTCAAAGGCGCCGAGGTCACCATCCCGGAAGCGCTCGCCGACGCGCGGAAAAGCGTGCGCGGGTTCAAGCCCGAACAGGTCGTCGGTCTGGGCGTGGACACGACCGGCAGCACGCCTTTGCCGGTGGACGCCCGCGGCCAGCCGCTCGCTTTCGACAAACGCTTCGCCAAAAAACCGGCCACGATGGCATGGCTGTGGAAGGACCACACCGGGGTGGCTGAAGCGGCGGAAATTACCGCGCTGGCAAAAAAAATCCGCCCGCACTTTCTCGCCAAATGCGGTGGCACCTATTCCAGCGAATGGTTCTGGAGCAAGGTTCTCCACTGCCGGCGTACCGCGCCGGAGGTGTTCGCCGCGGCGCACTCCTGGGTCGAACTGGCCGATTATGTTCCTGCGGCGCTCACCGGCACCGAAGCCCCGAACCGGTTCACCGCCGGCATTTGCGCCGCCGGCCACAAGGCAATGTTCAATGAAAACTGGGGTGGTTATCCGGACGCGGAATTCCTGTCGCAACTGGACCCCAAACTCGGCGATTTGCGCTCACGACTTTGTGCCCGTGTCCGTTCGATAGATTCGTCGGTGGGCGGTTTGACTGAAAGCTGGGCGAAAAAGACCGGATTATCCACCGGAATTCCCGTCGCGGTCGGCGCGTTTGACGCGCATCTGGGCGCGGTCGGCTGTGGGATTCAACGGGGCACGCTCGTGAAAATCATCGGGACGAGCACCTGCGACATCGCGGTCTGGCCGAACACGGAAAAGCTGGCGGACGTGCCGGGCTTGTGCGGCATTGTCAACGGCAGCGTGCTGCCGGGATATTTCGGGCTGGAAGCCGGCCAATCGGCCGTGGGCGACATTTTCAACTGGTTTGTGAATTACGTTCAGCCGGGCGGAAAAAAAGTTTTGTCGCACGCGGATTTGGCCAAAGCGGCTGGCCAATTGAATCCGGGTGAATCCGGTCTGCTCGCCCTGGATTGGAACAATGGCAATCGAACCATTCTCGTGGACCAACGGCTCACCGGCTTGCTCGTCGGCCAAACGCTCTACACGACGCCGGCGGAAATTTATCGGGCGCTGGTCGAAGCCACCGCGTTTGGTGCGCTGACGATCATCAATCGGTTCGAGGAATACGGTGTAAGGATTGAGCAGATTGTCAACTGCGGCGGGATTGCGGAAAAGAGTCCGCTGACGATGCAAATTTACGCGGACGTGACGGGGCGTCAGATGAAAGTGTCGCGGTCGGCGCAGACGTGCGCGTTGGGTTCGGCGATTGCGGGCGCGGTGGTGGCGGGTGTTTACAGGACCTTTGCTGACGCGCAAAAGGCGATGACGGGTTTGAACCCGAAAATTTACAAGCCGAATCCAAAGGCGCATGTGGTCTATCAGGAATTGTACGGGCTTTACAAAATGCTGCACGACGCGTTCGGCACCACAGAATGGAAAGGCAATCTGTACGGAGTGATGAAACAACTCCTCGAGATCCGCAACCGGGTGAGGAAGTGAGAATGAAGGCGAATGACACGATGCAGCCGAAAGTGAATCAACGGTCGTCGGCTCAGGCCGCTGATGCTTGCCAAAAACCACGTATGCGAAAATGAAATGCTCCGGCCAT
>CAZSOI010000455.1:0-3331 GCA_964608115.1 uncultured Burkholderiaceae bacterium
CTTGCAGGACGATAATGCGGTCGGCCAGACGCTGGACGACGTCCCTTGTGCTCGACCAGCAGCACCGTCTTATCGCCTTCCCGTTTGATCTCTTCGATCAGGTCCAGCACGATCGGGACCTCATCGATGCTCATTCCGGCCGTGGGCTCGTCGAACATGAACACCTTGGGCTTAAGAGCCAAAAGGATGGCCACCTCCAGTTTGCGCTGATCGCCATGCGCGAGCGCAGCCGCCGGAAGATGTGCATGGGCGTCGAGGCGCACGCGCCGCAGACAGTGTTGGGCTTGCTCCGCGATGGCCGAATCGTGTCCGGCAATGCTCAGGATGTCGTAACGAATTCCTGCCGTGGATTGCACTGCCAGGCGCACGTTCTCCAGGACGCTAAGGCTGGGATACAGGTTAGTGAGCTGAAAGGCGCGTCCCAAACCGAGGCGTGCCCGCTGGGGTGTGCCTAGCCGGGTTATGTCCTTGCCCAGCAGCATCACGCTGCCGCGGGTAGGCCGTAGCTGCCCAGAGATCAGATTGAAGTAGGTTGTCTTACCTGCACCGTTGGGGCCGACGATCGCGGTTAAAGTGCCCTGCGCAAAGGCGCAGGTCACCGAATTGACCGCAACATGTCCGCCAAAGCGGATCGTAAGGTCGCGGGTTGCCAGAACCGGGACCCCGTCGTTCACGTGGTGTCCCCGTCGGGCGTCCCGTTCATGGCCTATTTGGCAGTCTTATTACGAATCGGCAACTTGATTTCGTCGATGGAAATCTCGTGCACCAGTTCTGGAATCGCCCAGGGTACGTTCGGGTCGACTTTGATCTTGAAAGCGTACATCGGCTGCAACAGTTGGTGGTCCTCCTTGCGGAACTTCACCGTGCCCTTGGGCGAATTAAAGCTCATGCCCTCCATTGCGTTGATGAGCTTTTCTGTATCGGTCGAGCCGCCTGTTTTCTTCAGCCCTTCGACTACTGCTTGCGCGGCGATAAAGCCTCCGCAGGTGAAAAAATCTGGCGGCTCACCGTTAAAGCGCTTTTTGTTCTCCGCTATGAGCCAGTCGTTAGCCTTGTTCTTTGGGATTTCGTAATAGTAGTAGGCCGCTCCTTCCATCCCAGGGAAATCCTTGTACATGGCCATCATCGGCAATATGTTGCCGCCGGTCGAGAGCTTGATTCCCAATCGATCGGGGTCCATTGCCTTAAGTGCGGAGAAAGGATTGCCAGCGCCTGCCCAGACCTCGAAAATAATTTTGCGGCCCTTTTCTTTGGAAAGTGCATCGAAAATGCGCTGATAAGAGGCCGTGAAATCCGTTGTTGCGGTAGGCGCATACTCTTCAAATACAATCTTCGCGCCGGTAGGAGCCAGCGCCTCCTTGAATGCCGCTACGAAGTCGCGGCCAAACGCGTAGTCCTGCGCTAACGTCGCCACCACGGTGCCGGGTTTGCCGACGGCCAACGCGTTGGAAATTGCGTCCTGACTCGAATTACGGCCCGTCCGGAAGATATATCGGTTCCATTTCTCGCCGGTGATGGAATCGGCAACGGCAGGCTCGACGATCAAAATCTTTTTGTTCTCTTGTGCCACTGGCAGCATAGCCAGCGCAACGCCCGAGCCAGTCCCGCCGACGGCGATATCAGCGCCATCGTCGTTGTAGGCTTCGTTGAGCAGATTGCGACCAACGTCAGGTTTGAGCTGGCTGTCCTTCTCGATCACTACCAGCTTACGCCCCGCGACGGCCATGGTGCCGCCGGTCGCGTACTCCAGACCCATCGCAAATCCCGCCGAGGTTTGCTTGGCGTAGGCTTCCAGAAGTCCGGTTTTGTCGATGACGAGCGCAATCTTGACCGGTTTTTCTTCCGCCAATGCCGAGGTGCTCAGCATCCCAGCAACGGTCAATCCCAGTGCAATCGAGCGCAGCCTCATGACTCCCCCTTGTGCTTGAAATCCTTCTCGAGAGTGCGATAGGGTATCGTTGATTTAACGAAACCGTCAACAGGATGTGTCGGCAGAATCGTGAGCCGAAAAGCTGCTTCGGACGAAATTAGCTCTTGCAGTCGAATTGCTGGTTTATCAGCGGAGGAAAATGATGGCACGCATAGCGCTTGTCACAGGCGGCATTCGCGGCATTGGTGCCGCCACATGCAAGGCGTTAAAGGGCGCAGGTTACAGCGTCGTCGCGAACTACGCGGCTAATACCGCGGCCGCAGAGCGATTTCGCGCCGAGACCGGAATCCCGACGTATCAATGGGACGTGGCCGATTTCGATGCTTGCCAACGCGGTGTCGCCGAAGTTATCGCGAAAGTCGGCCCAGTAGACATTCTGGTCAACAATGCCGGCATCACACGTGATGGCACCCTGCACAAAATGACCAAAGAGCAATGGCGCGCGGTTATCGACGTGGATCTTACGGGTTGCTTCAATATGTGCCGCGCGGTCATCGAGGGCATGCGCGAGCGCCGCTTTGGGCGGATCATCAGTCTGAGCTCGATCAACGGATTGTCGGGCCAGTTCGGGCAGACCAACTATGCGGCAGCAAAGGCCGGGATCATTGGCTTTACCAAGTCTTTAGCGCTCGAGGGGGCGGCCCGCAACGTGACCGCCAATGTGATTGCTCCAGGCTATACCGACACCGAAATGGTAGCCGCAGTACCAGCAGAGGTCCTCAAGCAGATCGTCGCATCGGTGCCCACTGGCCGCCTTTGCAAGCCCGAGGAGATTGCGCGCGCTGTTGTTTTCCTGGCCAGCGACGATGCCGGATCAATAACTGGGGCGACGCTGTCGATCAATGGAGGAAAGTACATGCCCTAGGCAGCGCAATGGGCCGCATCCAGAGGGCGATCGCGGTAAATGCCGAGTAGTTCGAGGGGCGAAACCTCCTGCCGAGCGCCATTGGTTAGAAGCGGTCTGCATAGTTCGAAAAATTGGCAGTGGAGGTCATCATGGGAGAGCTCAAAAAGAGCGATCGATTGCCTGTTCTTCGTCAGACGCAGTTTGGCCCCATCGAGGGCATTGACGACGCGGCTCGGACGGGAACCTTATCTTGGCTCGGGGTGCCCTTTGCCAAACCGCCGGTTGGCGCGTTACGTTGGAAGGCGCCAGTGGATCCGGAGCCTTGGACGAGAACGCTTCCGACCAAAACCTTTGCACGTGCTTGTGTGCAAATTGGCACGTTCTTCAGTCCCGGGGCCAACAATACCTACGATGAGACGGTTGGCACAACACTGAATCAGGTGGTGGGCAGCGAAGATTGCCTGTACCTCAACATCTGGAGACCCGCAACTGATGACCGAAGTCTGCCCGTGATTGTTTATATACATGGTGGCAGCAACGCCTCGGGCTACAGT
>CAZSOI010000456.1:0-1504 GCA_964608115.1 uncultured Burkholderiaceae bacterium
TTCCCGGCTTCACCGCAGGCTCGACCGGCGCAAGCGCCTCGGATTGCACGGCCTCCATTGCCGAGCGGCGCCGGCCGAGCCCCGTGCTCTTGGCCAGGCTTGAACGCGCAGCGGCGTACGACGGAGCCACCATCGGATAATCGCGCGGCAGCCCCCATTTCTCGCGGTACTCTTCAGGAGACAGGTCATACTCAGACCGCAAGTGCCGCTTGAGGGACTTGAACTTTTTGCCGTCTTCGAGGCAGATAATGTAATCCGGCGTCACGGATTTTTTCACCGGTACGGCGGGCTTCAATTCGACTTGCGGCGCTTCATCGCCCTGAACGGAAGCTTTGCTTAATGCTGCATAGACGGAGCCTATGAACTCCGGCAGTTTTTCGCCGCTTAGCACATTATTGGCCACGTACGCCGAAACAATATCGGCTGTAAACGACGCGAGATCGAGTTCACTGTTTCCCATATTCTTGCTCCAGACCTTTATCAAGGGCACAGAACCAAGAGACGGAAACATGCGCCCGATGTTGTTGATGCCGTTTACCTTGTATCTTCAAACGGTAACGGCTTTCTATAATCAATATCTTATTTTACGAAAGAGTAATATAGTCACAGCCCGCTGCATTCTGCATAACAGATAACGATTCCTTCATCAGCGTGAACGCAAACATTTGCACTGTGCGTGCATACAGCGTTTCTAGGCGACTCCTTTTCCTTTTCGTGGAATCTCCATCACGTCGGAGCGCCCGAGCAACCAATCCAGGCTCACGTCGAGCCGATCGGCAATCTGGCATATGCGATACAGATCGAGGGTGTGCAATCCTATGAGATGCACATTGAGCGCGCGCCGGCCGCCCATGCCGATGCTTCGACAGACGACATCACTCGTGGTGCCGCGAATGCGGCAGGCTTCGGCAAAACGCTCGCGGAAAACGCTGGAATTTGTTGGCATCCAACAAAGATGGCATGGCACACCCAAGTTGCAAGATCATGGAACGCAAGGCGAGAGTACGCTTTCACGACGAGGGCAATCATCAGGACAACGAGATAGCCGACGGGACGCAAGCGCTTGAAGTGCAACCCATTCGAGCCCTGAAGAGCGGCGGCGTGTTAGACGTGCTCGAAGTTACGTCTGAGATCTACAAGGCCACCTACCGCATGCACTTCATCTATATGCGAGCGAGTGGGTGCCCGCTGGTGGGTCAGGAAATCCTCGAACTCGTCGGCCCCACCGGCTAACCGCGCTTGGCCCTCGCTCTTCTTTCCATGCTACCCTGGCGAGCATCTCGCAGTGCCGTGCGGAACGTGTCTAAGATGTCGTTCCACATCCCGTCGGTGATCTCGTGTTTAACGCCATGGTAGAGCTTGAACTGCGCGTCTTTTATCCCGGCGATATCGTACAGTCGCTGTGCAGGCCACCACCGATCGACGAGTGTCTCGCCGAACAAGCGGTTGACAATCTGGCAGTCGCCAGGCGGAAAGCTATCCGCGTTCGGCACGGAATCGTTCG
>CAZSOI010000457.1:0-1998 GCA_964608115.1 uncultured Burkholderiaceae bacterium
CGCTTTGCGCAATTCGGGCTGCGCGATCGTCGTCATTGACTTAGACCGTTTCAAGCAGGTCAACGACCGTTACGGGCACCAGGCAGGCGACGAAGTTTTGCAAGAGATGGCCCGTCGCTTGCAGCGAGTCGTGCGTCCGCAAGACACCGTGGCGCGCTACGGCGGCGATGAGTTTGCTTTGCTGATACCCGATGCTGGGGCGCGGCGAGATATCGAGGCCATTTCGACCCGCATCCTCGATGAGCTTGCCCGGCCGGTACGCTTTGCCGGCCGCATCGAGGAGTCGCTCTCAGCCAGCGTGGGAATTGCGCTGGCGCGCGAGCAAGGCCGCGAGCCATCCTGGTTGCTCAGTCTTGCCGACCGTGCGATGTACGAAGCCAAATCCTTGGGTGGCAATCGGGCCGTGTTTGCTCCCTCGGCGGACTACATCGACGAGATGCCGCAGTTCAAAGCGCCGCCGGTTATCGACCGCGCAGCCTAGCGGCAGATCAGGCGCGCTGAGCGGCCTTGGGTCGATGCGCGCGCACGACTTCCGGATTGGTCTCGACGTACGGCCCGCCAAGTAGCTGAATGCAATACGGAACTGCGGCAAAAATTCCCGGCACTACGATCTTGCCGCTTGCATCGCGCAGCCCCTCTAACGTTTCAGCAATGCTTTTGGGTTGCCCGGGAAGATTTAGGATCAACGCGCTGTGTTCGGGCGTCTCGCGCAAAACGCCAAGCTGCCGTGACAAGATCGCAGTGGGCACGAATTCCAGGGAAATGCGTCGCATCTGCTCACCAAAGCCCGGCATTTCACGCGTAGCTACAGCCCGCGTTGCTTCCGGGGTCACATCCCGACGCGCCGGTCCCGTTCCACCCGTGGTCAGAACGAGGTCGCAGCCGCACTGGTCGACCAGTTCGACCAGCGCGCTTTGTATGGCGGGCGAATCGTCGGCCACAAGCCGCTCGAATGCTCGCCATGGCGAGCGCATCGCTCGAGTCAGCCAGTCGCGCAAGCCGGGTAAACCTAAGTCGGTGTACACGCCAGAACTTGCGCGGTCCGAAATGGAGACCAAACCGACAAACAGCTCGTCCGGGTTTCCCCGCTTTGGTGCCTGATCCATGTTCACTCCCTGGCCTTGGCCTGGGTCTGCAGGAGCGCGTGCAAGTACCGATAGAGCTCCCGTGCGTGTCGCACCGCCTCGGGCGTCGAACGCTCCTGGCGCACAGCGCGAATTTTGGTGCGCAACCATTGTGCGTCCGCCTCCGGGTGATCCCGCGCAAACCGCTCGAGCGCGGAATCATCGTCAATGAGCTGATCGCGCAGTCGCTCACAGCGGTGCATCAAGGCAACCGAGGCACGCGATGGCCCTTGCAGCGCCTCATACGCACGACGGATCGCCTCATAGTCAGCGTTGCGCATCAGTTTGCCGATGAACTGCAATTGGCGGCGCCGTGCCTCGTGGCCGCGTATCTCTCGCGCCTGCGAGATCGACTCGTGCAATTGCTCGGGCAACGCCAGGCGCGCAAGCTGCTCGGCATTGAGTTCGACCAGCTTTTCCCCCAGCGCCTGACGCTCGTGCATCTGCCGCTTGCGTTGCGTCTTACTTGGACGCTCCTCCGGCGGCGTCGAAAGTTCGCTCATGGTACGTTCGCGCTGCACCTGTCGGGCCTAGGGTCGGTTATCAAGGGGAAAATGTGTGGACGGCTATGATAGCGATCCACCGTACAACTCCAACGGCTGCAGCCCAAACCGACGCGATGAGTTCCCCCTTCTCGATTACGCAGACCCGCCTGCGCGAACTGGCCCTCGAAGTGATCGCGCACGCCCGTTCGATAGGTGCCAGCGACTGTGCATGCGAGGCCAGCGAGTCCACCGGTTTGTCGGTGACCACGCGCAAGATGCTCGTGGAGACGATCGAGAATACTCGCGACAAGGCGTTGGGCATCACGGTATACCTGGGCAAGCGGCGTGGAAATTCCTCAACCTCGGATTTTTCACTGCCGGCCATTCGG
>CAZSOI010000458.1:0-8281 GCA_964608115.1 uncultured Burkholderiaceae bacterium
ATCTCAAACCAATTATTGATCTCAAACTCTCCGAAATAATCTTCGGAGCAGAAAATCGGAATGTTCCGATCGGAGTGCTTAGGTACGTTCCGTTACCGATGTCTCCGGTCCGTACACTCGTTGTCTGGTGGCGGATCAGGGACTCGAACCCCGGACACAAGGATTATGATTCCTCTGCTCTAACCAGCTGAGCTAATCCGCCGAGGCTGCGCAGTATACGCGAGCGCGGTCGCCCTCAAAAAAAGCCGGCGGATGCCGGCTCAGATTTGCTGATCTGCCCCGCGGACCGGGTGTCGGTTTGCGGTGTAAGCCGCAATGGTCTGTTTCCCCGTTGCCGGTGGCCGCAGCGGCGGCCACCGTGCGCGAGTAGCTCCGCAATTAGTCGTGCGCGTAAATATCTCGATCCTTGGTTTCTGGCAAAAACAGCGTGCCGATCACAAACGTCATCGCGGCCACGATGATCGGATACCACAACCCCGAGTAGATGTTGCCGGTTCCCGCAACGATCGCAAACGCGGTGGCAGGCAGGAAGCCGCCGAACCAGCCGTTGCCGATGTGATAGGGCAGCGACAGCGAGGTGTAGCGGATGCGAGTCGGGAATAGCTCCACCAGCATTGCGGCAATGGGCCCGTAGACCATCGTCACGTAGATGACGAGGATCGTCAATATGATGACCATCATGGGTTTGTTGATCTGCTCTGGATCGGCCTTGGGCGGATAGCCGGCTGCCTTGATTGCGTCGGTAATCGCCTTCTTGAAAGGTATACTCGCCTTTGTCGCGTCATTTTCATTGGCAGCCAGAACATCGGCGTATGAAACGCTTGCATCGC
Organism: uncultured Burkholderiaceae bacterium; assembly: GCA_964608115.1. Lineage (GTDB taxonomy): Bacteria > Pseudomonadota > Gammaproteobacteria > Burkholderiales > Burkholderiaceae_F > GJ-E10. The sequence continues at coordinate 831 of CAZSOI010000458.1, forward strand.
CGAATTTCACAACGACCGGCATGCCTGGCGCGGCGGTCTCATTGCTGTAGCTGACCGAAGAAGTTGCCAGCGTACTCTTGGCGATGTCGCAAGGGGCCGTGAACTTGGCCGTGCCGACAGGGTTGAACTGGACCGCACAGGTTTGCGGGTCGGCCACGATGACCCCTGGGGACTTGGCCTGCGCTGCCTCTAACGCCGGGTTGCCATAGTGCGTGAGCATGCCAAACAGCGGAAAGTAGGTCAGCGCCGCAAGCAAGCAACCGGCCATGATGATCGGTTTACGGCCAACTCGATCCGACAGGGCACCGAACAGCAGGAAAAAGGGCGTGCCAAGAACGAGCGAAGCGCCAATGAGAATGTTGGCCGTAAGCCCGTCGATCTTGAGCGACTGCAGCAAAAAGAACAGGGCGTAGAACTGACCCGTGTACCAGACGACGGCTTGTCCCGCAGTACCGCCCAGCAACGCGAGCACAACGACCTTCAGGTTGCCCCAGCGTGCGAAGGATTCCGTGAGCGGAGCCTTGGATGTTTTACCCTGCTGCTTAAGTTGCTGAAACGCGGGCGACTCGGCCAGAGAAAGGCGAATCCACACGGAAATTAGCAGCAGGAAAAACGACAGCCAAAACGGAATGCGCCAGCCCCGGTCATTAAACGTCTCTTGACTTAGGGTCTCGCGCGCGACGACGATCACGACCAACGACAGCAGCAGACCGACCGTTGCAGTTGTCTGAATCCATGACGTGTACCAGCCACGCTTGTCGCGCGGGGCGTGTTCTGCCACATAGGTTGCCGCACCACCGTACTCGCCTCCCAGCGCCAGACCCTGCAACAGTCGCAGGCTAATTAGTATTACCGGCGCAGCGGCCCCCCAGGTGTTGTAGCCGGGCAAGATCCCAACCAGGAAGGTTGACAGACCCATGACCGTGATGGTGATCAGAAACGTGTACTTTCTTCCGACAATGTCCCCGAGGCGACCGAAGACAATCGCCCCAAAAGGACGTACCGCAAAGCCCGCAGCGAAGGCCAGCAGTGTCATGATGAACTGCGCAGTCGGCGATAGCGGCACGAAAAACTGTTTGGCAATAATCGCGGCTAATGTTCCGTACAGGTAAAAGTCGTACCACTCAAAAACGGTTCCCAACGAAGAGGCGAAGACGACGCGGCGCTCCTCCTTGGTCATGCCCCGGCCAACATCGGGTTTGCGCGACGCTCGTGGCATTTCCCCGGCTACTGTACTCATGGACGACCTCCTCGTTTACTAGCTGAGACAATCCGCCACCGGAGCGCGCTAGGCGCGCGGCGGAAAGTGCAAAATTGCCGCCGGATTTTCTTCCGGCGGCAAATTGGGGGCCCAGGCGCTGCGAGGGGCGTCAGCAATTTAGTGCGCGAATGCAGCCTCTGCGCCAAGACCCGTCTCCGACCGGACTTCTTGCGCTTCAAAAGCCTCCCGCTCGGCTTGCCCGCTGCGGCTCTTGTCGGTCACGGATACCACATAAGCGATCACTAGGACCGCAGGAAGTACGAAGAACGTTGGGAAGTCGTACGGGAAGATTGCCGGACCCATACCCATGACCTTGGTCCATACGGTCGGCCCGATTATCAGCAATATGAGCGAACCAAATATCCCGACATAGCCTCCAACCACCGCGCCCCGGGTTGTCAGTCCACGCCAGAAAACGGAGAGCGCGAGGATCGGGAAGTTGGCGCACGCGGCAACGGAGAAGGTCAGCGCAACGATGTAGGCAACGTTTTGCTTCTCGAACGCGATGCCAAGAAAGATCGCGAGGATCCCCAGCGCGATGACACACAGTTTGGATACCCACACCTCCTGGGCTTCCGTGGACTTGCCCTTCATTATGACGTTCGCGTACAGGTCGTGTGATAGCGCGGAGGCACCAGCCAGCGTAAGGCCGGAGACGACAGCAAGAATCGTCGCAAAGGCCACCGCCGCAATAAAGCCTAGGAAGAAGTCTCCTCCGAGAGCATGGGAGAGGTAGACAGCCGGCATGCTGCCGCCTCCTTTGAGTGTCAACACGCTTTTTGCCAGGTCAGCAACATATTCCGGATTGTTAGCCACAAGCACGATGGCGCCAAACCCGATAATGAACGTCAAGCAGTAGAAGTAGCCGATAAAACAGGTACCGTATAACACCGATTTGCGTGCTGCCTTGGCGTCGGTCACCGTGAAAAAGCGCATCAGAATGTGCGGCAGCCCGGCGGTGCCAAACATGAGCGTGAGTCCGAGCGAGATCGACTCGATCGGGTTGGGCTTGGCGCCAATTGGCGCTACCGACTGCATGATCTGCAGGTGTTTGGGATGAACGGCGACGGCATCGGAGAAAAGCTTCTCGAAGTTAAAGCCCTCATGTAGCAACACGCCGATCGCCATTAGTGTGGCGCCGCCCAGCAGCAGTCCGGCCTTGATGATCTGCACCCAGGTGGTCGCCTTCATCCCACCGAAAGTCACGTAGATGATGATCAGGCCGCCGACGATGACAATGGATACTTGGTAGGAAATTTGCGGAACCAGAGTGTGCAGCAGCTGCCCCGCGCCAACTGCCTGTCCGATCAGGTACCAGATCACGACAATCAGCGATCCGATCGCCGCCATCGTTCGCACCGGGCCTTGCTGCAGTCGAAAGGAAGCCACGTCCGCATAGGTGTACTTGCCCAGGTTGCGCAGCCGCTCCGCAATTAGAAACAGGATGATCGGCCAGCCGACCAACCAACCAACCGAGTAGATGAGGCCGTAGAAGCCGTTCATGTACACGAGTCCTGCAATGCCGAGGAACGATGCCGCTGACATGTAGTCGCCGGCAATCGCCAGGCCGTTTTGCAGGCCGGTAATGCCGCGCCCGGCGGCGTAAAAATCGGTGGCGGTCTTGGTGCGTTTGGCCGCCCAGTACGTGATGCCTAGGGTAATGGCCACAAAAACGATGAACATCACGATGGCATGCAGATTTAAGGGCGGTTCGGCGGGCACTGGTGGCGGCATGGGTGTGGGCGTCGCTGTTGTAGCCGGCGCGCCCGGCGCCGTTTGCGCGATTGCCGAATGAAGTGGCAGCAAGACCGTGGAGGCAAGCAACGCTAGCGCAGAGTTGTTGGTAATTTTCATTTGGTCGCATCCTGCATGATGGCTTGAATCATCGGATCAAAGGTGTTGTTAGCCCGGCGCACGTAGATTCCCGTAAGCAGGATCGACCCTATGATCACGCCGACGCCGATGAGAATGCCCAGCGGAATGACGCTATCGCTCGCGATCGGCTGAGTGAGAATTTCCGGCGTAAACGCGACCATCAAAATAAACCCGTAATACAGCACCAGAACACCCAACGACAACGTAAAGGCCAGTGTGTCGCGCTTCTTTATTAACTCCCGATACGCCGGGTTGTTTGTGATTCGACTCGCGGTCACGTTCGACATGCGGCTCCCTTTTTTAAATTTGCAGTGCAGCGGTTAGGCCGGCGAGGCAAAGCGTCGGCCCATCTCAAGCTTCTTGCGCACATTCCCGAAGTTCCCAGCACCTGACCTTGATGCGCAAATGTGGTCGCGTCCTCAATACGCCTGGGCAAATCCGTATGCTCCTTTGATTTGACTGCCTGCCTCGTATTGGTCCGGGCGGCGTGCATATTTTTTAAGTGGCGTGAAATCTGGCGCAAATTTCTTACGTACAACTGACGGTTTGGTTCGTGCGCTGCAACATGGACTCTAACCATGCCGCTCTCGTCTTGCGCAGATGGCGCACTTTCATTGCTTTCGAAAAAGGATCTTCGGCACGAACACCAAACCTTTCAAATGACCATAGAGAGTTTGCGGACGTTCCTGCCTGCGCCCCGGAAGTTGAGCACGTTGCTCACGGCAAACAACCCGGGAGTTTCACTTGCGCGGGCCGCTACGCCCTAACGCGTCTGGGGGTGTTGCTCAGTACCTAGTACTTTAGTCGCGCGTAAAAAGTCTTTTCGCAAGCAGCACGCGCTTCCCCCAGCGTGCATATGCCTGTTGCGGCGAGTAAAGGGATCAGCGCGAGAAAAACTTCGGCGGTCACAAGTGCATCGCCCAACGCCGTGTGGCGACCAATGGCCGGGATGCCCAGTCGGGCTGCGATTGCCTCCAGGGAATGCGAAGACTCCGATGGTTGGACAACTGCCGCCAGCAGTAGGGTATCGAGCACCGGTTGACGGAATTTCACGCCGGTAGCGGTTTCCTTGAGTTGTAAAAAGCGCATGTCGAACGCGGCATTGTGGCCAACCAGCACGGTGTCTTCTGCAAAGCGCCAAAATTTTGGGAGTACTTGAGCAATTAGCGGCTGGCCGCTCAGTAGGTCGGGCGTGATACCGTGCACCTGGATGGAGGCAGGTGATATTCCGCGTCGCGGATCGACGAGCGATTCAAAGGTCTCGGAGCGCAAGAGGCGCCCATTGACAATGCGCGCTGCACCGATGGAAATGATTTCGTCGCCGTTATTTGGTTCTAGGCCCGTAGTTTCGGTATCGAAGACGGTGTAGGCCAAGTCGCTCAGGCGCCGGCTGTCATCAGCATCGGTCGCGGGCGAGCGATAAAACAAGTCAAAGTCATAGAACTCCGGTCGGCTCGAAAGCGATGGCCGTCCACGCACCACTGCGCTCTCCGCGGCCATAGGCAACAGCAAACGGAAATAGTTGGTCTGTGTGGGCACGTCGCGTTGATACCAGGCTTCGCCACCATGCCGATGCATCACCTGCGCGAGCGATAGCGGACTGTCTTCGCCGCCAAGTGTGAAAGCATCGTTTTGCCAATTAAAGGCTGTTTCAGAAGACATCGGCACGCCTTTCCAAGACAGGTCAAATTGGGCATGTTGGTCGGCTCCGTTCAGGCGGATCTTCACGTCGCGAACAGCAAATTCCTCCTGAAGGCGCCCCGCGAGGCTTGAAATTGCCTGAACGAGAGTAAAGCTGTCGACCCGAAGCCAAAGCCTCGGATCAACGGGATCTTGGGCGACGACAAGTGCCTTGCGCCGTTCGATGCGCCGGACAACAAGTCCCAGCAGATCCGCGCCGCGCATTTCCTCCAGTGGCCAGCGCTGGCGCAGGCGCAAAGAAATGTCGGAACTGAGTTTTTCGAGGCGCTCGGAAAGGCCCACCGCCTCAGTCTGGATAATCGAGGCAAAGCGTGCGCGCCGTTGTGCATCCAAGTCAGGATGCGCAACGATGGTCTCGATTGCGGCACGGATACTGGCGGTTGCGCGACGCGTGCCTTCGACAAGATCCTGAAACAGCGCCACGCTGCGCGTATCGCTGTCGACATTTTCTGTCACGTCGGAGAGCAGCAAAACGAAACCGGTCATCGTCGGCTGCGGCGCGCCAACGTTGGACGGCGCGTCGCCCAACACGGGCGCGACGTTCACGCGCAATAAACGCCCGTCCACCGTAGCCATTACGAACTGCCCGCTGCCGCGCTCGTCGCGCGCTGCGTGCCCTTCGATGGTTTCGAGGGCGTGCAAAATGAAGTTGCGATCGAGTATTCCGAAGACCGATCGACCCAGGCCGACAGACTGCACGGCCTGATCATTGCCATGACGCGCGAGCAGTGTGCTGACCGCGGCGTTGTATAGCAAAATTCGCCCCTCGCGGTTGCAAACGAGCACGCTTTGGTCGAGTTCGGAAATGATCGCGGCAAAACGATTTCTCTCCTGCTCGACGCTGTTCCTGGCTTGAGCGGCCAAGGCCTGCATCTCGGCGAGCAGGCGAGCGCGCTCCGCGGCGAGATCGTTTATCGCATCGGCAAGGGCATCTAGGTCCGTAGATCCCGGTCGCGCGACTCGATTTGCCGAATTGAGGCGGGCGATCAACCGGACGCTTTCGGCCATGCGCATTGACGAACTGCGTGCCCGCTCGGTGATACGGAACATGGTCCAACCCAAACACCCTAGGGCGGGCACCAAGATAGTGGCAATCAACTCGATTCTCGCGGCAGTGAAAACGGACGCAAGCGCCGTCCGCCCCGAAGAGTCCAGATCCGCCCAGAGTAGGCTAATCACGAGGCAGAGCGTGAGCAGCACAGCCAGCGGCAGCTTTGATGCCGCGACGATCGCAGACGCTCTCGGCGTCATGGTTTAGCGAATATCCAACTCACAATTGCGCTGAAAGGCTCCGCGTCGATGTTTGGGGCCATCACCGGGAGAGGAGGTCCTGCACTTTGACCAGCAAATCGCGCGTAGAGAAAGGCTTGGTCATGTACGCGTCGGCGCCCAATTCCAATCCCTTGGCAATTTCCACATCGCGCCCTTTAGCTGAAAGCATCAACACACGCACCGCCCGAGTCCTTGGATCGCTTTTTAGCCGCTGGCAAACCTCGTAACCGTTAAGTGCTGGCATCATGACGTCCAGCAAGATCAGGTCCGGGGCAAACTGCGCCGTTTGCTCGAGTGCTTCTTGGCCGTTTGCCGCCGTGCGCACCTCAAAGCCGGCGTCCTGGAGCAGAAATTCGAGCGACGTCACGATGTTCGGTTCGTCGTCAACAACCAGTACTCGTGCGGCCATTGCGCGGCTCCAGCCGGTATCGCGTTCCGTGAGCGCTGACTCTCGGTGCGGAATATGAGCAAGACAGCTCGCAGCTTACGCGATTGCGTTGGTCTGCACGCTTAGGTGCGCACATTCGTGCCGCCCAGGGCAAAGTCGCGCGCCAGCCGGCCCTGCAGACTTCGTGCCTGGCGCAGCGCCTCCTTCAGGACATTGCGATCCAGGGTATTCAGAGTATCGGGATCAAGAAAATTATGCGTCGCATTTCCATCTGCGAGCTGCCGAGTGTTGAGCCCAAGTCTTAGTCGCTGGACGGTGCGAAACGCATCGCACCACGCTGCAGTCTCTTGCTTCGGAAGTCCACGCAATTGTCCCGCCGCTTCGATACGTTCGAGCGTGTGCGTCGTCTGGACACCGCACGAGAGCGCATAGATGCGTGCGGCCTCAACAAATGGTTGGACGCCACTGATTTTCAGATCGACGGTGTGCGGGTGCTCTCCGCTGCGCGTTAACACGAAATCACGTAGCAGGCCCAACGGGGGCTGATTTTCTAGCGCATTGAGCACCATCAGCGTCAGGAACCGGTCGTTGCCCCGTGCGTAGCTTGCCAACCAACTGCGCAGTTCCTCCACCAAGGGGTGATTTCCACCGATCGCGCGGAAGTCGAAAAAAATCGTTGCGTTAAGCAAGGCTTCAGCCTGCGGCTGGTCTATCCACGCCGCAAAGCGTCGCCGCCATTCGGTCGCCGACAGACACCAGAGCCGGTTGCTGGCCATGATGTTGCCACGACACAGCGCGAATCCGCATCGGTCTAGTGCTTGGTTAACTTCCAACGCAAGGGGCAAGAGCTCCGAGCGCCGTGTTTCCGGATCTGCCTCGTCGTCGAACAAGATCGCGTTGTCCTGGTCCGACGCTAGGGTCTGCTCGCGGCGTCCTTGACTGCCCAATGCGATC
>CAZSOI010000459.1:0-15256 GCA_964608115.1 uncultured Burkholderiaceae bacterium
GCTTCGACTTGAGCCCTCCTTTGTTCAGCAATGCCGACTGGTGTCCGATGCACTTGAGCGCGGTATAAGGGAAGAGGCGTCGCCATGATCGAGTCGCGTCGCACGCGCGTTTGGGTCCCGGCGGTCGCCGGATTTAGCCTGTTCCTTGTCTGGGAAGTCGTGGTTCGAACGCGTGGCATCCCATCGTTCATTCTTCCGGCGCCAAGTCTGATCATAAGGACATTGTGGGACAACCTCGACTCGCTGGCGACATCTTGGCTCTTCACTATCAAGATCACATTTGGCGCCTTGTTGCTTGCGCTTCTCGGTGGCGTGTTGCTTGCCTGCGCGTTTGCGCTTTCGCAGACGCTGGAATTGGCGCTATTTCCGTTCGCCATCGCACTTCAGGTCACGCCAATTGTTGCCATCGCTCCATTGATCCTGATCTATGTCGACAGCACAACTGCCTCCTTGCTGATATGCGCATTTATCGTTGCCTTTTTTCCGATTCTTTCCAATACGTTGATCGGTTTGCGGTCTGCCGACCCGAATTTGCAGGATCTACTGACGCTTTATGGCGCAAATCGCTGGCAGCGGTTGCGCTGGCTGCTAATACCTTCCGCACTGCCATATTTGATTGCTGGTCTGAAGATCTCCGGCGGCCTGGCGCTGATCGGTGCTGTGGTGGCCGAGTTTGCGGCCGGGGCCGCCGGGCGTGAAACGGGACTGGCGTCACGTATTCTGGAGGCGAGCTTTCGCACTGAAATCCCCAAAATGTACGCTGCGTTGACGCTTGTGGTGATCACCGGAGTGGCAATTTATCTAGGCGCAAAATTTTTGGCGAAAGCATTGCTGGGCCGGTGGCATCCATCGGAGCAGGGGTAGGTAAGCGACTGCATGCGATTGTCCTCTGACCGGAACTTTCTCTTAGCAATTCGCCTAACGAGCGCGTTCTTGCTCGCATGTTTGCTCCCCTTTGCGGTCGGAGCTGAGCTCGATCGGGTAGTGTTCGCAACCAACTGGAAGGCACAAGCCGCCCACGGGGGTTTTTATCAGGCACTGGTGGACGGCACCTACGCTCGCTACGGGCTCGACGTAACGATCCGGCAAGGTGGGCCGCAGGTAAACAATCGCCCTTTGTTACCAGCTGGCCGCATCGATTTTCTGATGACCGGAAATTTACTGCATTGCTTTGACAATCTGAGAAACGGCATACCTACCCAGGTTGTGGCGGCCATCTTTCAAAAAGATCCGCAGGCATTAATTGCCCATCCCGGAATGGGGTACGAACGCTTCGAGCGTCTGAAGGAGGCGCCAGTAGTGCTGGTGGCCAAAGATGGCCAGTTCACTTGGTGGCAGTGGCTAAAGGCGACGCAGGGCTTTCGAGACGAGCAGTTGCGTCCTTATAACTTTAATCTGGGGCCGTTCCTGGCCAATCCCCAAGCTGTTCAGCAAGGTTATTCGATTGCGGAACCAATCTATGTGCGACAGCAGGGGCGCTTTGACCCCGTCGTTCATCTGCTTGCGGACCACGGCTTCGACACGTATTCGACATTGATTGAAGCGCGCACGGAGATGATCCGACAGCGCCCGGATCTTGTGCAACGGTTCGTCGACGCCTCGATTCTGGGCTGGTACACGTACCTGTACGGTGATCGTCGGGCCGCCGATTCGATGATGATTCGCGACAATCCCGAAATTACCGCCGCCGAAATCGATGCTTCTGTAGCACTGATGAAGCGTTACGGGATCGTTGATTCTGGCGAAGCGCTGCGGGCAGGAGTTGGCGCGATGGACCCGGCACGAATACGACATTTTTACGAAAGTATGGTTGGCGCTGGACTGTACCGTGTCGGTGAAATCGATCCTGAGGCGGTGGCGGCACCTCAATTCGTAAACAAGGGCGTGGGCTTGGAGTTAAAGCGTCGCCTGCTAGCGCGTCCCTAATCGGGCTGCACGAGGAAATTTCGTAGTTGCCCGGTCAATGTGCAGCAGGACTCTTTTTATCGCATCGAAATTGTAGGCGGCTTCAAGTGATTATTTTGTGCGTTAATTATTGGTCTTGCGAACCCTATCCTTTTCGCCTGCAATAGGAACGACGACATCTGGGCTTTTGCGCCGGACCAATCCTTGCGTTGGCTGCTTCAAATGGCATCTGCACGCGGAGATTGCGTCCGGATCAAAGTAGTTTGCCCGCCTTAGCATGCGGAGCCGCAATTACTAAATTTGCCACTGGTACCGAAATCCAAGCACACTTGGTTGCGGGGGCGAAGCTCCCTCGGGCGTCATGCGGACACAATTTTGGCCATTGCGCAACTCAGGATCTTCCACGCGGTGCGGCAACCCATTGATATTGCCGAAATTTCAAAATCCGACTCGAAAGCAATGTAGCGTGAAGTGGCGCACTGCGAATCGCCCTGCGGATGACTTGTGTTGAGATTGCGGGTTTTTTCTCTAGCACTGGTGCGCGAATCCGGCTGAATTTGGACGTACATATCGGTCAGACCCTCGACGAACTTGCGGAGGCAGCGCACGTGGTTTTTATCGGCAGCCGTGCAAAGTATGCAAAAAGGGGTGGCGGGAGCCGCCGATGCTCAACGTCTACGCCGCCCTCGGGAAGTCAAGTCCTTGTCACGAGAACGTCATCTATGCAGAAGAAGATGACAGTTCTGTCAAAAAACTGGGGACAACCATGAGCAGTGCTGGGCCGAGTCCCATCCCTGTTGCCACGGCCGTCGCGGCGCGGCCTGACCTTGATGAACAGCGCAACAACTCCTTTTTTTGGCTTGCGTTGGGCGGATTATTGGCCAGTGGTGCTCTGTTTACAGGCTACAGCTTGTTTAGCGATGTGAGCGAGAGCGCGCCAGCTGTGAAAACGTGGCTGCCTTTTTTCTTACTGGCAGTGGCGCTAGTCATCGCATTGGGTTTTGAATTTGTCAATGGCTTTCACGACACCGCAAATGCGGTGGCGACGGTGATCTACACCCATTCGCTTCCTCCGCACTTTGCCGTGATGTGGTCCGGAACGTTTAATTTCCTTGGGGTGCTGGTTTCTAGCGGAGCAGTGGCGTTTGGCATCATCTCACTTCTTCCGGTCGAACTGATTTTGCAGGTCGGGTCGAGCGCAGGTTTCGCGATGGTGTTTGCGTTGTTGATTGCGGCCATCCTTTGGAACCTCGGCACCTGGTGGCTCGGTTTGCCGGCTTCTTCCTCGCACACTCTGATTGGATCGATTATCGGAGTGGGTATTACCAATTCCTTATTGCACGGACGGGACGGGACAAGTGGCGTTGACTGGGCTCAATTGGTGAAGGTTGGATATTCACTGCTCTTATCGCCTTTGATTGGGTTTTTCCTTGCCGCACTTCTGCTGCTTGCTTTGCGAAGAGTGGTGAAAAACAACGAGCTCTACGCCGAACCGAAGGGGAAAAAACCTCCACCCTGGTGGGTCCGTGGACTTCTTGTTCTGACATGCACCGGTGTGTCATTTGCCCACGGCTCGAATGATGGCCAGAAGGGCATGGGTCTCATTATGTTAATACTCGTGGGCACAGTGCCGATGGCATATGCGTTGAACCGTTCGATGCCGGTGGATCAGGTGACGCAGTTCGTTGCTGTGGCAAATGTGACGCAGGCATCGTTGCAGCGAGTAGCGCCAGATGGCGCGCCAGCCGACCCTCGCGCCACTTTATCAAACTTTGTGCGTAGCCGGATCGTCACGGCGCAGGTGTTGCCTGCCTTGGCGGCCGTTACTGGCAGCATTGGGGAGCAGGTCAAAGAGCACGTTTCTTTGGGTGATGTGCCGTTTGCCGCAGTAGCAAACGTCCGAAATGACATGTACTTGACGTCCGAGACGATCCGCTTTTTGCTTGCGAACAAGGCGGTTCACTTTGACGAAGAGACCAAGGCCAACTTGAATGCTTTTAAAAGGCTCATTGACTCGGCCACAAAGTTCATCCCGTTATGGGTCAAGATTGCGGTGGCGATCGCCTTGGGCCTGGGGACGATGGTCGGTTGGAAGCGCATTGTAGTAACCGTGGGCGAGAGAATTGGAAAGTCGCACCTAACGTACGGGCAGGGTGCCTCGGCCGAACTTGTCGCGATGGCGACGATTGGTGCGGCCGACACCTTCGGGCTTCCAGTCTCGACGACCCATGTGTTGTCCTCTGGTGTTGCCGGAACTATGGCCGCCAACCGCTCGGGGCTACAGTGGGGCACCGTACGCAACCTGTTCATGGCTTGGGTTTTGACGCTGCCAGCTGCTATCGTTCTCTCTGGTTCGCTGTACTGGATGTTTGTCCAGGTGTTCTGATGAGAGGCGATGTTCATGGCGCGAGAGCCAGGCGATGTACTTCGTCAAATAAAGCAAGAGCTTATCGACGACTATGACGAAGAACTAGAACTCGAGATCGAGGATCGCACGTCCGAGGACGTGCTTGCGCAACCCGAGCCCGAAAATGCAGACGAGGCGCGAGTGCGCCGCACGCGGTATTTCCGAGAGTTGTTTAAGCTGCAGGCCGAACTAGTCAAGTTGCAAGATTGGGTCGTGGCCACCGGAAGGAAAGTCGTTATCGTGTTTGAGGGCCGCGATGCGGCCGGCAAGGGTGGGGCGATCAAGCGCATAACGCAGCGACTTAACCCGCGCATATGCCGCGTTGTGGCGTTACCCGCGCCCAACGACCGAGAGCGAACCCAGTGGTACTTTCAGCGGTACGTTCCGCATCTGCCCGCGGCAGGGGAAATCGTGTTGTTTGACCGTAGCTGGTACAACCGCGCGGGAGTTGAGCGCGTAATGGGTTTTTGTTCCGAGGAGGATGTCGAGGAATTCTTTCGTTCGGTGCCAGAGTTCGAACGAATGTTGGTACGCTCGGGCATCCGGTTGATCAAATACTGGTTTTCGATTACGGATGAAGAGCAGCATTTGCGCTTTTTGAGTCGAATACACGATCCGCTGAAGCAGTGGAAGCTCAGTCCCATGGACCTGGAGTCTCGCCGACGCTGGGAGGCCTATACAAAAGCCAAAGAAGCGATGTTTGAGCGAACACACATTCTCGAGGCACCATGGTGGCAGGTGCAGGGGGTGGAAAAAAAATCAGCCCGCCTAAACTGTATCCACCATCTGCTTAGCCTGTTCGATTATCGCGAGATTGAACATCCTGCCATTGAACTGCCGCAGCGTGAACGAAGCGCCGACTATATCCGCCACCCGATACCTGAGGATATGATCGTTCCCGAGCTGTACTGAGTGGTATGGAATTGGTGATGGCCCGCGTCTGCCCGGCTCTTTCTTGCATTGGGGAATCGCTACGTGCGGACGCTTACAACCTTTCCGTGACTACTTCGAATGTCGAGATGGCGCGCCTAAGAGTCATTGGTGCGTTGCTCGCAATTGCGCCAGCAAAGGCCAAGAAAACGTGGAATGGTCAAGGCGAGGAAGAGGTTGTTTCGGGCGACCTCAACTGATCTGCCTTGGTGAAACGGCGGCTGACCCAATCGGTCTTCGCCTTCGATAGAAATCCTCTCGAAAACGAGAAGGCGACGCGCTCGCCCCTTTCGTCTAGTTCCGACCGCGTCCCGCATTCGCATCGGTGTGCTCAAGCCGACGTGCAATTAAAGTAAGCAATATAACCTCGAACAGGGGTTGCCTTCCTTTCTTATGGTGCGTCTCGCCGGGGTCGCTTGGCGCTGGCGCTCGTGAGCTTGCGGTGCTGATTCCGGAAATTGGCTGACTCGCGCAAAAGAGATACTCCAGAAGGCAGTCGGTAACAAGTCGGGACGATCGGGGCATCGAGGATCGGCTCGATCCTGGATCGCAGCGCGGAAAGAGGGCAATTGCGTTGCGGATAAAATGATGCAAATTCAATTGCAAGGTGCCCGCCGCGCATGATGGGTTAACAAGAATGCCTTTATGGAGCTTGGTCCAGTGACTTCCTCAACAAACACCAACACCGACCGGTCGCACAACGCTCAGCAAACCGCCGCGATTGATCAGCACATAGTCGGCCAGGCACCGCATGTCAGTGGCGCGCTGAGCGCACTCGTCGTGGGTGCACTTGGCGTGGTCTACGGCGACATCGGCACAAGTCCGCTTTATACGTTGAAAACGGCGTATGAATGGGCTGGCAGCACCGCCCCGGATGTTGCCCTCGGGCTTTTGTCACTGATCGTCTGGACTTTGATCATCACGACGTCGATTAAGTATGTTGCGCTTGTTATGCGTGCGGATAACCAGGGTGAAGGTGGCATTCTGGCTTTGATGGCACGCCTTGGGATGAAGGACCCTCAGGGGAAAGGCAGGGATCGTCCCGCAATCATTGCCCTGGGAATACTTGGTGCCGCGTTACTCTACGGTGACGGTGCAATTACGCCGGCGATTTCCGTGCTCAGTGCGCTGGAAGGATTAAAACTGCCGGCCCCGGCCGTAGCTCCATACGTTTTGCCGCTGTCCGTCATCATTTTGCTGGGTCTTTTCATATTGCAACACAAGGGCACCGCTGTAATTGGGCGAGTCTTCGGACCGGTGATGGCTCTATGGTTTGGGGTCATCGGGATTCTCGGGTTGATAGCCATCATTGGGCATCCGTCGGTTGTTCTGGCACTTGATCCTGCATACGGAGTGCACTACCTGACGACACACGGCTTTGGAGGATTCACCGTTCTCGGAGCGGTTTTTTTGAGTGCAACCGGCGCCGAAGCGTTGTACGCGGACATGGGACACTTCGGACCGCGGCCGATCCGAGTTGGCTGGTATAGCTTAGTGTTGCCGTCGTTGCTCCTAAATTACGCAGGGCAAACTGCCTTGGTCGTCGAGGGTCAGGTGCCCGCAGAAGCCAACCCGTTCTTTCTGCTTGGACCGGACTGGCTGCGTCTACCGATGGTCGTCTTGGCAACGGTTGCGACGATAATCGCGAGCCAGTCGATCATTAGTGGGGTGTTTTCTATGACACGCCAGGCGATTCAGCTGGGTCTGTGCCCGCGCCTGGAAATCACCCAGACGTCGGCGGTTGGCTACGGTCAGATTTACGTCGGACCTATCAATTGGCTGCTAATGACCTTTACGCTAGGGTTGACCGTGGGGTTTGGTTCATCAGACAACCTGGCTGCAGCCTTTGGGATCGCAGTGGCTACAACGATGCTGCTGACGACATTTTTGCTATTCCGAATGATGCGCGAACAGTGGCACTGGCGTCTGGGAACGTCGTTGGCGGTTGCCGGGTCACTAGTGGTCGTTGACGGCGCATTTGTGTGCGCGAACCTGACCAAAGTGCTCGAGGGCGGTTGGGTGCCACTAGTAGCGGCCGCCTTGATTTTTCTGCTCATGAGCGCCTGGCACAGCGGACGAGGCACCTTACTGCATGAGCTGGAAATCAACTCGCTGCCGATGGGCGATTTTATCGAGTCGATGATCGGTGTGACACGGGTGCCGGGCACAGCGGTTTATCTTTCCCGGCGGGCCGATGTGGTTCCGCGCGCGATGCTGCATAGTTTGAAGCACTATAAGGTTCTTCACGAGCGCAACGTCATCGTCCATATAGAAACGGAACAGGTTCCGCGGATTGCGGCAGGCAATCGGTTCGCGGTTGAGACGTTGGGCCCGAATTTCTACCGTGTCGTGCTTCGGTACGGCTTTATGGAGCACCCAGATATACCCGCCGCGCTTTCTCAGTGCGTACTAGAGGGTCAGGGTTTTGACATGATGAACACGACATTTTTCATGTCACGCGACTCTGTGCGTTTGGCGAAGCGGCCAAAAATGAATCGGATTATCCGACGGATATTTGTGTGGATATATCACAACGCGTCGGATGCGACCGAATTCTTTCGAATGCCGCCGAATCGCATCGTTGAGCTCGGAGCTCGCATCGAACTTTGAATCAATTTCGCGCCCTAATTCGGTTCTAGCTTTCGCTAGTGAAACGAAACAAGTCGAAGCCGAGAGCTGACGATCGGTGATTTGGTGCTACAAAGTGCGATGGTAAATGGGTAATGCGCGAGCCCGTTGGCTTTGGAGGGAGGCGAGAAAGCAGCAGAGGGAGTGCGAAGTTGTGCGGCGCTGTCTCGGGCGAAGGCGATCGCTTCCGGGGTGGGAGATTTCCGGCGACAAGTATCCGTTTGGAAGGTCCGCCACGCGCCAACTGTGCAGTACCAACCGGTCCCGGTACGAACAAGGGGTAAGAAGTCAAGGAGCGCTGATGGCCCGCTAAAGCGCGCTTTGCAGTGTGTGAAACTTGCATGATCGCCAAGGCGACAAATACAGTTGGTGCAATCCGCAAATTCCATCGTAGGCGCGGGCCGCACCGTATGCGGAACCCAAGGCATTCCATCCGGGAATGGACCGCTCCAGGTAAGCAGGGTCATTCCGAAAGTGGCTGCAGGTCTGACAACGTCCTATCGAGTTCTGGACGTTCATGCCTTTTGGCTTTTTCACACAGGGGTTCATCGAAGGCGGCAAAATGCTTTCTTGGGTCAGGGTCGCGAGAGTGCTGCCCAGTAAGAGCCAAAGACAAGCGTCGAAAGTACAAATCCAAGTACGACATTCACAATAACACCAGCCGTAAAGGCCCAAAAGGGTTTAGATCCAGTGCGGGCGAGTTCGCGAAAGCGCGTAGTAAGACCAATGCTGAAAAAACAAAAAATAAAGGCCCAAGTGCGCAGATCCTTTATGGGTCCGATCAATTTGGGTGTGACCGTTTTATTGAAATCAGCGAACGAGTATTGGGCTGATATTGCTGTTAGCAAGAGTGACGCGAGCGCGAAACCAATCACAAATTTGGGGAAACGCCACCAAATCTCCGCTGCGTTGGGTTTATTGCCTGACGAGATCTCCCAGCGCGTGGTTGCTATTACGGCCATGACGAAAGCCCAGATGCCGATCCAGATATCGCGGCCGACGACTTTCATCAATGTGAAAGCCCAAACGGCGTCGTCCGGTTTTCCCGCGATCCCTGTTACATCCCCAACATAATTCCCATAAGCCTGCGCAGCGGCCAGGCCCGCAGCGTCGGCAAATTCGGACGTCCCGATCCAGGCACCCGCAACACCTGCGGGGGAACTTAACGTCCGGCATACAATGGGAAGGGCGAAGATCATTACGATTGCCCAAAATATAACCATGGTGATTGCGATCGGCGCATGCTCCTTCTTGGCTCCGACAGCGCCCGCAATTGCGATCGATGCGGAAACACCGCAAACCGCACCTCCAGCGCCAAGCGTTGCGCACAAGCGTCGGTCCAGACCAAGCCGCTTGCCCGTGAAGTAGATGACCAAGAAAGTGACAATCGAAACGACCGAGGCCTGGGTGATCGCTACGGGGCCCGCCCAGATGATCAACGTAAATGGCAGAGTCGCTCCCAGAAGCACAATTCCCGTCTTAATGTAGTACTCGACTCGAAACCCGGCATCCATCCACCTCGGCAGTCCGATTAGATTGGAAATAATCAGACCAAGCGCTAGGGCCACAAGAGGAGGTTCAAGGTTGTAGTATGAGGCCTCCTGCCATGCGCCGATCATGATGACGGCCATTGATGCGAGGTAGACAAAAACGAACGCCGGAATAAAGTGCCCCAGCTTATGACCCATGGCCCGCGTACTGATGCCGAAAATGCTCAACCAAAAAAAGAACTGCGCCAGGTACTGGTCGATATGCGCCGCAAAATCCGCCCCGAGTTGATCAAGGGATGACCATTTCTTAGGAGTGATCGCGATCCACTTTATGGTCGAACCGTTTGCAAAAAAAATCCAGGCGACTAGCACGATTCCGACGCCGAGCCAAATAGCCCACCAGTCTTCTTTCACGTACAGCTCACGCCACCCCAAGCTTCGGGTGGCGACGTTAGTGTCCTCAGCAGCCTTGCTGTTTGTTCGCATTTTTAGACGTTCCTGCTCCGCGCGGGGCGCGCTTGAGTCTAACGATACCGCATTCCCTGATGATCAATATATAAGACGTTGAGCGTTGATAGTTTTTAAAACTCATGAGGGTTATTTTGATCAAATCCTGAGGCATAAGGAAAGGTCGCTGCGTTTTGAAGCAAAAAGATGCTTAAGAGCAGCGCGGCGTGTTCGTTTAGAAAGTACGATGAGCGACTTCAAGTAGTCCAAGGCGAGCGTGTAGGGTAAAGGCTTACCTAACAAATCCCTTGTAGGCACAACGCCCAGACCGCACTGCGAGGAGGCCAAAGCAAAAAGACGTCCAATAATCGTTTAAGGTAAAAATGGACAACGACGCTCGAGCGGATCGGAGAACTCAGCGACGAGTAGCTCGCGCAAACCCTTCCTCGGGTGTACCGCGAAAAAGTCTCTGGCAAAAGTTTCTGTGCGGGAGGATCTTTTTCTTACACGGCATGACAGGCTGGTCCTTTCTCAAGGGTGCCCTTGTCCACGAGTAGGGTGCTATGAACTTTGGGGGAACGCTGCAGAGGACTATCAAAGTTGTCGATCGGCAGCCCGCCAGTAGCGTTCCAGGTTATCGATCAGTTGCTCGCTTCGATGGCACCAGCCTTGCTCGCGAGCATACAGCGCCATGTATGCGCGAAAGGTGTCTAGTGGTTCTCCTTGTACTCGCAGCGCCTTGCGGTTGCCCGCCGCGCTGACGATACCCGAGCCGACTGCGTTTCGAATGCAATCTTCCAGTGCGCTGTCGATTTGCTCGCGCGGCCGTACTTCGTTGACCAGCGCTCGCGTCTCAGGCGCGTCAACATAGAACGTGCGGTCAAACATGATCGCTTCCCTCGCCATGCGCTCTCCCATGCAGCGCGGTAGGCGCAAATTTGCGGCACCAGGAATAATGCCCTCCTTGCGCGCTGGTAGACTGCAATATGCCCCATTCTCCGCAATCACATAGTCCATCACAAGCAATAACTGGCAGCCCCCGCCAATGGCGAAACCCTCGACGACGGCAATCCACGGTTTTTCGCGAGTCTGCTCCAGATCGAGCGAAGGATTTGCCGAACCCTGTGGGGCACCTAAGGGAATGATGCCGCGATAAAACTTGTTTACGAGACCAAGATCACGGGTCAAATAAAACAAATAGCTAAGCTTGCCGTGATACAGCCGTGTCAAATTCAGTCCGGCAGAAAAAATGCGCCGACCGCGATAACGAGGATGATCGAGGACGTCGCCACGCAGCACGCCTAATCGAAGTTTGGGGTGCAAAAGGATCAGGTCGCACGCAATCTCTTGGGCTGTGAGCGTTTCATCGTCTTCCGCATTTAGATAGCGAAGATGGCGAAAATATAGATACCCGACCTCGCCCTTTGCTTCGATCCGTACAGGGCCCAGGTCGACTGCACCGTGGCGCTCAAATTCCTCCAAATGCTCAGTGGATTCTTGTTTTGGCTGAAGCATTGACGTACAAAGATGTAAGCCGATTTCCGGATCGTTGAGCAGCTGCGAAAAAAACAGTGCCTGATGCAGCTCGATCCCGTCTTTGTCCTTGAGCATGCGCTGACGGTCGCGCCCAAGTTCCTCGGAGTCCGGAAGAAGGCCAGGCAAAAGCGCAGCGCCCTCGGACGCAAGGTCCTCAACGCGTAGAGCCTTTCGCCGAGATTCCGTCAAACGATCGTAAATCTGCTTACGTCGGGCGCCGAAGAAGCGCCAGCAGGCGTCAGCCATCGCGCGAACGATCCACTCGCCAGCGAGCTTTTCATTTGGCGCCCGTTGTGATCTAGGCGGAAGACGGTCGAGCAAACTGCGGGCGGATTGACAAAAGCGGCCAATGCGCGCGGATTCGCTTTCGAGCGAATCCGCGCTCGCGGCGGACGTAATTGCGGAAAGTGCGTCAGAGAAATTGCGCAGGTCCGATTGCGCAAAGCCGCATGCGAGCAGCTCCCGCGGAAGGTCGTCCGTGGAAAACAATGGGGACATTCGGGTTTTTCTCCATCTTAGGCAGCGTTATCGCGATGCGCTGCATCGTAACTTAAATGGAGGTGGCGTTGCGAGCGACAGGAATTTTGAGCACGTCGGTCGTAGCTTGCCCTGCCATGGCTTTGCAAATCGGACGGCAGGCGAAGACGGCGGGCTCGGGCGCTCGGATTTTTGGGCGCGAATAACAAGAGGGGCCGTTGTGGCTGTACTTTTTGGGCAGTTCGTTTGCACACCGAACGGCGGATGCGGCGAAGACGCGGCAAAAGACCAGTAGGTTTTACCGACCCAAAAAATCGCTCGACGTCAATGGGTAAGATCTTCGGAGCTCATGTACTCCAGCCCAACCTCGCGGCGGCTTGTCGCGTTGTCTGATGAATGAGGGATCGGCGCGCTGGTGGGTTACGCAATTTTGGTACCTCGAGCAATTGGGCGATTCAGCATCGGTTAATACTTGTAAGACAGACTGAACCCGCAACTGTAGTGCATGCGCCGGTGCGTCGCCCAGGGGGAAGGGCTTTTGAACTTGGCTGGCCGAGGTATAGCTGCCCTAGTCGGGGAGGCTTTGCGCACATCAGACATCTAGTGGTGTGACGGACGTGAACTTTTAACACCGTGAAGATTTCGTGCGGCGTTTAGCTGCTCTTTGTCGATATCGGCAAGGTAATGGGTTTGCGAGTCTTTAGGTTTGAGCGCGCGTGCCCTATCGGCCCGTGAGGGGGGATGTGGCGCCGCGTGGCATTAAGTGAGCGCTCTAGACGGAAGGTGAAGTGTATGCAGATTCAGGAAGTCTCAATTAGCAACAAGCTTGGCCTGCATGCACGGGCATGTGCAAAAATCGTTCAGACGGCTTCTCGCTTTCCGTGCGAGTTTTGGATTGTTGCCAAGGGACGTCGCGCGAGTGCCCGCAACATACTTGCGGTGATGTTGCTGTCGGCATCAGTCGGAACGGTCGTGCGCTTGGAAGCGGAGGGTCCGGGAGAGGCCGGAGCAATGCGTGAAATCACTGCGCTCTTTCAGGAGCGCTTTGGGGAGATGTCCTAACCGACAAAGGGCGCGCGTATAAAATTCGAACCATGCCCCTGTTTGCGCGATTCCTTGACGAAGGATCGGTTCGAAGGCTCGGAGATATTCGCCGTTGGGTAGGTCTTAAGCACCGAGCGTCGACTGCTCGGCCACTTGTCTGAAACATCCTTGTCTTGCCCACGTGGTCTGGAAAGGGCGAGAATCGAGCCGGGCAGGTACTAAAGCGTAGCCAGGTCTCCTGTACCAGGTAGGTCGAAGACCAGCACTTCCGCGCTCTTTCCGGATTTCAAGATGAGAGATCCTGTTGCGGTAATCTTCAGACCGTCTCCTTGCGAAAGCTCGATGGCGTTGACGCTTATTCTGCCACGCGCCACATGCACGTAGGCAATTCGTTCCGGCCCCAGGTGCAATTCGGCGGTTTCGGCACCATCAAGAAGTCCAGCGTAAAGGCGCGCATTCTGGTGGAGCGTCAATGCTCCCGCAGCGCCATCACCGGAAGCGATCAATACAAGCTTGCCGCGTTTCTGCGAGGCGGGAAAGTTCTTCTGTTCATAGCTGGGCGCAATTCCAAACACGTTGGGTTTGATCCATATTTGCAAAAAGTGCACTGCATTGTCAGGGGACGGATTGAACTCGCTGTGTTGTACGCCACGGCCGGCGCTCATGCGTTGCACGTCGCCTGGGCGAATGACGGATCCATTTCCGAGCGAGTCCTTGTGTTGTAGCTCACCATCTAGCACGTAGCTGACGATTTCCATATCTCGGTGACCGTGGGTGCCAAAACCTGCTGCTGGTGCAACCGTGTCCTCGTTAATGACACGAAGGGGACCGAACTCCACGTTTTCCTCGTCGTAATAATCGGCAAAGGAGAAACTGTGATGAGACTGCAGCCAACCATGGTTTGCGTGTCCTCGGTCTTTTGCGTGTCGTACCGTTAGCATGTTCTCGCTCGCATTGATCGATACGTCAGTCGTTAAAATCAAGTGGGAGGCCGACGTAATTTTCTGCAATCGTGCGTGCACCAGCCTCGGATTTGAACAGATAGTCCAACTCGGCTTCTTGGAATTTAGCCGAGATGGGTGTGTCGCCAGGAAAACGGTGCATTAACGCGGTAAACCACCAAGAAAAGCGCTCCGCCTTCCATATTCGCGCTAAGCAGCGCTCAGAGTAGCTGTCGATGCCGGTCTGAGATCTGTTCAGGTAATGCTCGATGAGCGCTTGTGAGAGGAATTTGACGTCGGTGGCTGCGAGGTTTAGACCCTTTGCCCCGGTCGGCGGCACTATGTGCCCCGCGTCGCCTGCGAGGAACATTCGCCCGAATCGCAACGGTTCAGCCACAAAGCTGCGAAGAGGCGCGATGCTCTTCTCAAGGGACGGGCCGGTGATAAGGCGCTCGCCCCCCTTTTTGTCGAGGCGATTGCGTAGTTCTTGCCAAAAAGCATCGTCGCTCCAGTTCTCGACTTTATCAGTCAGCGGAACCTGTAAGTAGTAACGACTGCGCGTTTTGCTGCGTTGAGAACAAAGGCCGAATCCTCGCGCGCTGTTGATGTAAATGAGTTCTTCGGATACCGGAGGCGTATCGGCGAGCAATCCAAGCCAACCGATTGGATAGACCTTTTCATATTCCGAGATTGCCTCCGGCGGAACGCTAGCGCGGCAAACTCCGTGGTAGCCGTCACACCCCGCAATGAAATCACAGTCGATACGGTGCGATTGGTCATCCTTTTCATATGTGACGTGCGGGGTTGTGCCGTCAAAACCCAAAACCGTAACTCGGTGCGCATCGTAGACGGTGGGCAGAGCTGCCGTCCTTCTTGCATCCATCAAGTCCCGGGTGAGCTCCGTTTGGCCGTAGACCATGACGGTTTTGCCAGCAGTAAGCTTGTGCAGGTCCACACGATGGCGCTTGCCACTCCATAACATTTCAAAACCGCGATGAATCAGCCCCTCTCGATGAAGGCGCGTGCCAAGACCGATTTCGTCGAGCAGATCGACCGTAACTTGTTCGAGAACGCCGGCGCGGATGCGGCCGAGGACGTGTTCAGCGGTTTGTCGCTCGAGAACGATGTTCTCGATGCCCGACTTGTGGAGCAATTGGCCGAGAAGTAGCCCCGAAGGACCAGCCCCGATGATGGCAACTTGCGTGCGCAGGCGACTCACGTCGACCTTTCGGGTTCAAATTGCCGGAGCAAGAACAGGAGGTTGCCAGCAAATATCGGTACGTGTGGTACGAGCGCGTCGTCCAGCGGCGCAGCGAGCTCCCTGTGCCGCTCGAGGTTGCAAACATGGAGAGAAGTTCGCGAAATCATAGCGCTCCCGGTAGTGATCGGAGCGCCCCTAAGCGCGAGGCGGTCCGGCTTCGAAAAGAGCGCAGGGGATCGATGACAGGATC
>CAZSOI010000460.1:0-21857 GCA_964608115.1 uncultured Burkholderiaceae bacterium
TAGCCAAGTGTCGCGCTTTTCCGTGATGGGATCCAAGGGAATTGCCTTCAGGTAATTGCGTAACACGAGTTCATCGAGGTTCTGTGGGAACCGGCCCTGGTCTCCTTGAAACTTGTCGATAGCTTCACGCATGACCTTGAGCGACGAGCGAAGCGTAGCCTCCTTTGCGCGCTCGACGTGCTGGATATAGCGTGGCGCGGCAATGGTTAGAAGCAAAGCCAAGATCGCAAGCACGACGAGCAATTCGATTAACGTGAAGCCGGGTATGCGCCTCAGTGAAGGTTGAGCTTTAGGTTCGAGGAAGACAACTAAATGCATTTACCACTCGCGATAGGGGACGCCGTTGATGCCAGTACCGGAAGCCAGGGAATAGACGTCGAAGACATCGTCTCCTTCCGCTGGCTCCTCGGGCGGGCTCGCGTAGCTGCGCTTGCCCCAGGTGTTGGCCGGTTCCACTGACGGATCCGGGCTAAATGGGTCGCGCGGTATGCGCCGAAGGAAGTAAATCGGACGTGCTTTAAGGTCCTTGGCGTCGGGGACACCACGCACCAGGTCCTGCAGCTGCGGCGGATAACCTGAGGCATCGGCCTTGCGAGGGATACGGCCATCGTCCGTGGCGCGCTTGTACGCGTCGATCGCGGTGCGCAGTTCGCGTAAATCCTGTCGCAGCTCAGACTCTTTTTGCCGCTGCAAGTCAAGCTGCACCACCGGCACTGCCATGACGACCAGAACCGACAAAATCGCCACCGCGATGACTAGCTCAAGCAATGTAAAGCCGGCCAAATGCTTTTGGCTGACTCGCACGGCGGCGCGGTCTTGCGACTCCGGAGGCGTGGGAAGCCTGTTGTCCGCGTTCATTTTTCTGCAGGTGCCGCGGTCGGCGGGGAATTGGTACCCGTTGAATTGGTCCCTGGCGCTGGGTTAGGCCCTGTACTTGGCGCAGCGCTGCTGGCACCCGGGTCGATCGGTAGCGTCGGCGCCTGCGGTGTGGTAGCGGAGGGTGGCGGAGGGAAAGACTCGGCTGGCATGGCCGGCGCAGGCGCGGCCTTTGCAGGTGAGGGAGCGGCCGGTGGTGCCGCGGCGGCAGAAGCCGCAGGGTTTGTCGCCTCTGACGTGACACTCTCGGGCGTAGCTGGTGCCGTCGGCGCGCCCGAGTCCGCACGGCGGCTGAGCGCTTGCGCGTTGGATTCACTGCCAGGAGCCGGGCTCGGCAAATTGGTTTCGCCGCTACGCAGGGATAAAGAGCGTGCCGGTAGCGGTCCGATAATAAGTGGCGCCGCTCCCACGGCGGCATCGGTTCCCGCCGGCACCAGAAGTGCTTCCGTGTCTGGGGTGGCCAAATTACGCACAATGCGCGGTGTGATCAACAAGATGATTTCGGTTTTCTCGTGTGTCGAATTGTCGTTGCTAAAGAGTCTGCCAAGCCCGGGAATATCGCTTAGGCCCGGAACCTTGTTCCAGCTGTCTGTCTCGTTATCGTTGATCAGTCCTGCAAGCACCTGGGTTTCGCCGTCGTGCAAACGCAAATTCGTCTGAGCGCTGCGCGTTCCGACCTGATAGGCGGTAGTAATTCCGGTCGTCGAACTGCCCACTGTTACCGCACCCAGATTCGAGTTGACTTCGAGTTGCACTTTGATCCCAACTTCGTCGTCTAAAAACACTTGCGGCTCGACCTCGAGCTTTAAGCCCACGTCAATGTAGGAGACTGAGGACGCGACCCCAGCGTTTTGCACGGCTGTGCTTGTAATGACCGGCAATTTCTCCCCAATAAGCACCTTGGCCTTATCGCGGTTCTTGACGCGTATACGCGGATTGGCCAGCAGGTTCGTGTCGGTGTCCTGCAGGGCGAGGTTGGCAATAAGCAGCGGATTGGGAATTGTCGTGATAAGACTGCTAAAGTCACTCGTTGCAATACTGCCGCCGCCAGTAGTGCCGGTGCCGCTGGATGTGCCGGGGGTAGCAATTGGTGAACTTGACCCGCGCGTGATACTGGTAGGAAGCTGGATACCAAGGTCTAGGGCCCGCGTGCGACTTAGCTCGATGACTTCGAGTTCGAGCATGACTTCGGGCTCGGCAACATCGATCGAATCGACCATGCGTTCGGCGAGGCGCACCGCGGCCGGCGTATCGCGTACGACAATGGCGTTGATCTTCTCGTCAACAAAACTTTCCTTGATGTGCGTTAAGGTCTTGAGCATGCCTTCGACTTGCTTCGCGTCGGCATTTACTAAATAGAACGTTCGCACCACCAGATCCTGGTATTCCTTCACTTTTGCTGGCGTGTTGTTATAAATTAGCAGGGTATTGTTATTCAGGACCTTGCGCTCAAGGCCATTGGTGCTCAAGAGCACTTTGAGAACGTCCTCGATCGGATTGTTACGGATGAAGATAGTGATCTTCGACTCGGTGCGCACGTCCTTGTCAAATACAAAGTTCAAACCCGCGGTGCGCGAGAGTACTTCAAAGACGTTGCGAAGCGGAGTTTCACGGAACTCCACACTTATTGGGGTAGCCAGAGCACTTTGTAGTGCCGTCAGGTTCTCCACAGCCTCCTCCTGACGCTCGCGCAATTGCTGCAATAATTGCCTGGCTGGACGGCGCGAGGGGTCCAACCCAATGATATGGCGCAAGCGGGCCTCCGCCTCTGCTGTGTGTCCCTGTTGGACCCACTGTTGCGCTTCGGCAAACTCAGCGTCGAGCCTGTGAACCAGCGCAATGTGCGCGATGCCATCTTTCGCGCGCACGCAGTTCGGATTCAGGCGCAGGGCGCGTTCGTACAGGTTCTGCGCCTCATCGAAACGACGCCCGGCCGTCGCACTGTCTGCAGCAAGCAACAGGTGCTCAACGGCCAGATCGCGCTGGCGGTGGTAAGCAGCAAGGACAGGACGATCCCCAGGGTCCTTTTCGGAGGCCTCCTGAAGGAGCACGACAGCTTCCTCGATGCGACCCTCGCTCCAAAGTGTGCGACTTTGTTGGATAGGCGAGGTCGAGCATGCAGACAGCCCCGCCAGTAGTGCGATGCTGACAAGATACCGGCTCTTGCAGGATGGCCACGCGCCATGAATTCGGCCAAGCAGTCCCGCTAGTGCGAGAATCGGCGCAAGACGTCGCGGTGGGGCGCGTCGAACTGCGGGGTTTGGGACAAACATCGAGAATTCTCGTTTTTAGTATGTGTGGTTTTTTTGAATGCAAAAGTTGTGTTCAGTTAAGCGGCTTGTTGCTGATCGACATCGCAACTTGCTCTCCAGTTGGTCCATGCAAGAAAATGAGTTGATCAATTGCGGCTTGGACCAGCTTAAAGTCGCCAATATTTCCACCGATCGTCACGCTGATCGGGGCGCCCGATTGCAGTAACAAATAGGTTGGACGCCCCTCAATTACAAGCTGGCCTGTGTAGGCAAAGGGCAATGGAGGAGCATGCGGCGGCTCTGGAGCTACGGCGACGGGCGCGGGCCGAGGCGCCTCGTAGGTATAGGAGGCAAAAAGGTTATGGGATAGTGCCGGAGGCTGGGGCCGATCCGATAACTCGAGGCTCTCTATGGACCCTCTGTCCCGAGTTGTCCGTGCGTCTACAGATTTTTGCGCTCGATCGGGCGCATGGGACACAATCTGCGATCTCGTTTTGGGGTCTGATGCCAGAACGACTTCTTCCTGGGGCGTCAGCAATACCCAAACCGACCACCCAACCGAACCGAGCAGTCCGAGCAAAAGGACGAGCATGCGAGACTTCACAAGGACTCCCGCGCGAGAAAGCCTAAGCTGACGTGTGCGTCGAGCTCCTCGCCACCATCGACTTCCCGCCGGGCGGAGAGTTCGAGCAGTGCAAGGCTAGGGTAATCGTGCAGCAACGCTTCGAGCCAGGTACGCAGATGCGGGTAGTCGACGTGCGCCGGGAAACTGAGTCGGTAGTGCTGCGCGGCGTTGCCGATAACCAACTGGGAACGGTATTCGGTGCGATCAATCTGCACTGCGCCCTCGTCGGCTCGCCGCTGGACTGAGGCGAGAAAGTCGGGCACTTCGCTCGTCGCGGGCAGAGCCGATAGCAGCGCAGATATTGGGTCGCGCTGCGCTTGCGCGAGTTTGGGGTTGCGCAGCTGTTGGCGCTGGAAGTCCAACGCCTCGAGTTCTCGGGCTTGCTCTGCATTAAAGCGATCCATAGCAGGCAGCACGATGGCAAGCAGCGCCGCCGCAAGCAGCAAAGCACCAACGCCGATCCATCCCAGCGGCCCCAGTGTCGTTAGGACGAAAGAGGCGATGGCGCGGATTCGAACGCTACCTATGGAGGGAAGCTTCATCGTTTTGCCCCACTGATCGTGGGTGACGGCCAAAGTGGCGCAAGTTCGCCCTCCATCGACGCTCGAACCACATGCGCGCCCAGCACGTCGTGCCATTCGTGGTGCGTCATCGACATGTTGCGCACAGGGCCGGCGCCAGCCAGGCGCTGCGTAAAACGCACGAGCTTGTCCAGGTCGCGTGCCTCCGCTACAAGCTGCAATGTCGCAAAGCGCGGATCGATGTTTAGCGCAACAAGATGCACATCCTTACTGTCAGCCGTTTCGATCTGATCAAATAGCGCGTGCCATGGACGTCGCAGCTCCGCAATCAGAGCGTTCGCTTCTTCCCGAGTGGCTTGCTCTTTTGAACCAGCAATCGCCGTGGGTGTGCGGACGCCTGGGCGCGCAAGTTCGGTCTGTATTTCAGCGCGATGCGCTGAAAGTTGTGCTTGCCGATCCCAGGCAGGCTTGCATGCGAAGACCGCGGCGGCCAGCGCTAAGGCGCCAGAGGCAAAGAAGACCCATGCAATGGGAGCGATGCGCCTGGCAGGTCGAAGCAATTCCACTTCGTATGGCTGTACGCGCAGCAACTCCTTGAAAGCATGTCGCCGGCTTCGCATGCGGGACGTCCTTACCGAACTATTTGGGCGGGGAAGGAAGTGCATTGCATCGCATCTATCACGGAAAATGCGCGTGAGATTCCCATTCTCGAGGCAAGCAACCGAATGGTCCCCGCTTGATCCGTATTGGCGTGCGGCGGAGAATCGGCCAGTGCAAGAGCGATCTCGTCTGCCGGGATTGCCTCGCTTGCTTGAACGCTAGCCCATTCCGCGCACACGGCTGCGGCCAAGCCTTGGGCATCCTCAAATCGGCACCAACGCGTTCGACGCAACTTGCCGTAGGAAAAAAGCGCCATCGCGGCGCCACCGGGTTCGGTTTCCAGAAGACAACCAGAAAACGTCGGTATCTTTTTTAACAACCGACCAAGCTGTTCGAGCAGATCCACGCGTACCGAGCGAACATTTGCGTACGCAAGGAGTCGCTGGCGCAGTGCGGCCGGCCAAGCAACGGCGATCCGATCGTCCCCAGGAAAGTTCCTAGCAACTCGGATGTCCCATTTGTCCGCGTCGTCGGCGTAAATTTGTTCAAAACGGGCGCGCGCATAGTTGCGCCAATGCTCTTCTCGGGTGAGCTGCTCAATAGCACGTAAAGTCAGCAAGCGGCTCCATGCACATGAGAGACGCACATCGAAAGTCAGGTCCTTGTGCGAGGAGATGCACTCTTCAGCAATCGATTGCATTGCTTCAAGGCCGCCTTCCGAGAGCTGACGGTTCTCGAGTTCGGCATCCTTTGATCGCAGAAGTATCGAGGCAGCGCCCAAGCGCAATTGGGCCTGTTGTGGGCGACGCAGATGCAGGGAAGGGCCAACGCTAGTGGCCATGATCTGTCTCGGCAAAAGTTACACGGTCTAGTTCGTCTAGCGTCGTGCGACCGTCGGCCACCAGATCCAAACCGACACTGCGTATGGAGCGCATACCACGCTCGCGCGCCGCGCGTTTGACAGCGCTCATCGAGGAGCGCACTCCGATGGCTTCGCGCAGTGTATCGTCGAGCACGAGTATTTCGGCGATGGCGCGCCGGCCGCGATAGCCGGTGCCGCGGCAGTGACCGCAGCCGCGGCCGCGTAGCAGGCGCTGACCGACGAGGACCTGGCGTTCGACTTGTGGGCGCGCAGCCAGCTGCACTGGGTCATCCACGAGGCAATGCTGGCAGGTCAGGCGCACCAAGCGCTGCGCGATGACGCCGTTTAGTGCGGAAACAAGATTAAATGGATCAACGCCAATATGCAGCATCCGGCCGATGACGTCGAACACGCTATTTGCATGCACTGAAGTAAATACTAGGTGTCCGGTCAACGCGGCTTGCACAGCGATCTGCGCGGTTTCACTATCGCGAATCTCCCCAACCATAATTTTGTCGGGGTCGTGACGCAGAATGGAACGCAAGCCGCGCGAAAAAGTCAGGCCGCGCTTTTCATTAACCGGAATTTGCACGACCCCCGGCAACTGGTACTCAACCGGATCTTCTATGGTGACGATCTTGTCATTGCCAGTATTTACCTCCGACAGAGCTGCGTACAGCGTCGTGGTCTTGCCGCTTCCGGTCGGTCCTGTCGCCAGCAGCAATCCATAAGGCAAACGCGAGAGCTCGCGCAAGGTCTTGATCGTTTCTGGTGCGAAACCTAGCGATTCAAAACGCAACGCACGCGCTTCATCGGCGAGGCGCTTTTTATCAAGAATCCGAACTACGGCGTCTTCACCGTGCACCGCTGGCATGATGGAGACGCGCAGGTCGATATCGCGGCCATCGATGCGCACCTGAAAACGCCCATCCTGTGGGATCCGCTTTTCGGCAATATCCAACTCGGCGAGCACTTTGATGCGCGAGATGGCCTGCTCGGCGCTAGCGATGTCGTCGATTCTGCCCGCAGCATCGAGCACGCCGTCGATTCGGTATTTAATTGCCATACCGTTAGCATCGCTTTCGAGGTGAACGTCGCTCGCCTCGGCCTTAAGCGCGTCGTAGAGCAGCGAGTTCACGATCCGAACAATCGGACTTGTATCCTCCGAGATGCGGCGGATCGAGAGGTCTTCGGCGAGACTGCGGCGCGCGTCACCATTTCCGCCGACGTCGGGCAGCGCGCTTTCGACGGCGCGCATGGAAGCCTCCTGTCGCTTAAGGTAGGCCCGGATTTCTTCGAGCACGGCGAGCGCGAAGTTAAACGGAGCTGGAATGCGACTCTCGGCCCAGTCGATGCGTACTTGATCAAAGGGATCCTCGAGCACGCACCAAAGCCGCCCCCCGCTGTCGCGACCTAACACGATATTGCGGCGGTCGGCTTCGGGGAAACTGATTGTTTCAAAGCTAGGGGCCAAGGTGTGCAGCGCCGCGTTATCCAGGTAGCGCATTCCTAGCGCTTGTCCGCAAGCCGCGAGCGCGGCGTAGGCATCGCAAGAAAAATCACGGGCCAGAGCGGCGCCGAACTCCTGCTCCTCCTTGCGCGCCCTGGCGGAAATCGCAGCAAACCGCCCCGCGTCGGCTACGGGGGCGCGCGCAGCCCCAAGTTCGGGCGTCGCGCGCAACGGGCCGTCGGAGCGCATCATTGAATGGCCTCGGCCAGGGAAAAAATTGGCATGTACATGAGAACCACGACCATGCCGATCACTACACCCATGAGCAACATCAGGACGGGGCCGATAACGCGGCCGAGCCACTCGGCGCTGCGCGCAACCTCTTCTTCGTGAAAGTCCGCGGCTCGATCGATCATTTCGGCGAGCTTGCCACTGCCTTCGCCGACTCGGAAAAGACGGTCCGCCACCGGTGTCGACAGACCGTGATCTTGCATGCTTGAGGAAAAGGAGCGTCCTTCACTGATCGCCTGCCGGCTCGCATCGAGCTTATGCACGAGATTTGCGGCAAGCAGCCCGCGCGCAACCTGCAGGGCCGCAACCATGGGAATGCCGCCGTGCAGCAGCAGAGCGAGCGTTCGGTATAGGCGGGAAAACTCGGCTGCGGCGATTACTTCCCGCAGTCGTGGGATCCGATGCAGCAGAAGCAGAAGGCCGGCCCGGAACCGAGCGGTTCGAAAAGCGGCAACGATGAGACAAAGCGCTCCCGAAAGGGTGCCAGCCGTCAACCAAGGGTGCGCGCTGATTCGGCTGCCGATCCAAAGCAGCGCACGCGAAGCCACCGGCAATTTATCGCCCATGTCGGCGTAGACGTCGGCAAAGCGCGGTACCACATAGCCCACCAGGAATAACAGAACCAATGTGCTTACGCCAAGAAGAATGAGCGGGTAAATTGAAGCAGCGAGCAGCTTTTCGCGCACCTCTCGGGTCAGACGCCGGTAACGCACAAAGCGCTCGAGCGCCGGTGCGTAGTCGCTTGTGCGTTCAGCGGCGCGCAACGATTCGCACAGCACTTTCGGAAAAATTGCCCCGTGCTCGGCCATAGCGGCCGACAATGGGAGGCCTTCACGCACCTTTGCATGCAGACTGCTAAGCAAGGAAGGCGATGCGCTTGACAGGCCACGTGCGTGATCAGTGGCCGCGGTTGCGCCTCCTGCCTCTTTGCGCGCCAGAGTTTCCAACGCTTCACCTATTGGGACTCCGGCATTTACGAGCGCTAAAAGTTCTTGGCAAAATAAATCGACGTCAAAGCGGCTCGCACTGACGCTGCCAAGACGCCCCGCAGAAATTCCGCGCAACTCGTGACTCAATGAAATCCTGGGCGCAAGCTCCAACGCCGTCAGACCATCCTGCGCAAGGATGCGCCGAGCGGCCGCAGCGTCAGTCGCATCGACCGTCAGCGGCTGCGAAGTTCCATCACTGCGAAGAGCGAGAACATGAAACTGCATCGACCGGTTTCCAAGTAGCTGGGGTCACGTCGACTAAACCGCGGGGGCGAGTCCGTCGCAAGCGGTACCGCAACTCTGAACATTGTCTTGGCTCGAGATCTCGCCGCTTGCCATTCACAGACCGACGGAATTTTCTTATGTCGACCCGTGAAGTGTGTGCCAGGCTGCGTCGTTTCTGCGCCGACTTCGACGCTACCAGCCGTTTTTGAATTTACTGCAACTCGCAGCGCAGCACGGTCATGAAAACTTCACATTTACCGCAGGCGGCACTGCCCGCGTGGCATGTACGCATAGGCCTAGGGCGTTTCGCTCAAAGGGCTACATGGTGTGGTAACAATCGCGCCCCGATAATTTGCCAATGGACCGCATATTGTCAGGATCCGCTGGGCCGAGTACCAGTCGGCGAAGTGTTCCCGGGCACGGCCGCAGGACATTATTTGCCATCGCTGGGGCTGTGCTCGCTTCGTTGGCGATGGGCCCTTGGCCTTTATCGACCGCCGCTCAATTGAGGGCGGCTGCGCAAGCCATCCCGGAAGGCGGAATTGAGCAGCGGCTGCAGCATGGGCAGTCGGTCGACGTAATTGTCGAGTTTGACGGCACCGCCGCGGACCAAGAGGCAGCTGCCGCGCGCCGGGCGCGCAACCTGGTGCACGATGACTCGCAGATCATTCGCGCACGCGCTCTGCGCTATCGGCAGACCAAAGCTGCCGTGGAGCGTGCCGTATCGGGGGTGGATGCATCGAGAATTCGCGATTATCCGCACCTGCCGATGGCGTTTTGGCGACTGTCGTCATCCGCAGCGCTGGCGCGTTTGCGCTCGCAACCATCGTTTCGGGCAATCTACGAGGACCGGCCCGTTCATACGATCGCTACGCCTTCGGACTTGGTCCTGATCGACCAGCCACAGGCAGTGGCGTCCGGCGCTAGCGGTGCTGGAACCACGGTGGAAGTTATCGACGCGGGCATCGATTTGACCAACCCCGCATTCGGAACCTGTCCGACCGCCGGTGTCGCCGGATGTCGCGTGGTGTTCGACCAAGTCTTTTACCCAGGGACGACGACCGACGTCGACCACGGGACGAACGTCTCGGGCGTAGTTGCCGAAGTAGCTCCTGCCACGAGTATCGCAATGCTAAACATCTTTAACGGCAGCAGCGCGAGCTCGAGCGACCTGATCACGGCGGTTGATTGGGGAATTGGCAATCAGGCGACCTACAACATTGTCGCGATGAACATGAGTCTTGGCGACGGCGGGGACTACACCTCGCAATGCGCCAGCGTAGGCGGCGGCGCTAACCCTTTAACCACTCCGGCCAGCTTGGCGGCCGCGGCGGGCATTCAGCCAGTCGCAGCATCGGGTAATAACGGATATTCGAATGGCATCAACTGGCCGGCCTGCACGCCTGGTGTCGTATCAGTTGGCGCCGTCTACGATTCCAATATTGGAAGCGTGAGTTATTCCGGATTCAATTGCACGGATTCGACGACCGCGGCCGATGAGGTGACATGCTTTAGCAACGTTGCGAGCTTTCTGACCCTATTTGCACCCGGCGCCGACATTACCGCGGCTGGTCTCACGATGAGTGGCACCTCCCAGGCCTCGCCGCATGTGGCCGGGGCGCTCGCGATACTGCGCGCGCAATATCCGAAAGAGCCGCTGTCCCAGGCGGTAACGCGGCTTACCCTGACTGGAACCACGGATACGCGAGGAACGGTCCCCGCTCCCCGCATCAATGTACTCGAGGCATTGGATGCGGGTGCCCAGCTCGTTTTAAGCGGCAGCGGCCCGAGCAACGGCACAGCAGGAACCAATTCCACTTATACCCTGACGGTGAAAAACACCGGACCGCTAATCGCCACGGATGTGAGCGTGGTCGACACCTTGCCCGTGCAGGCAAATTACGTGGCCGCATCGAGCTCCAGCGCCTGCAGCGCCTCGGGCGCAGCGGTGAACTGCACCGCTACAACGCTGGCGGTCAATGCCAGCGTTACTTTCACTATCACGGTGCACTGGAACAGCACCGCAGCGGTCTACGACAGCGCAGCGGCCTCTAGCGACCAGATCGATCCGGTTCCCACAATGGCCAGCATTGCATTGGGGACGGCGCCGAGTGTCAACGACGATAATTCTCCCCTGCCATCCTGGTCATTGGCGCTGCTTGGCGGCGGTATTGCGTTGTTGCTTGGACGCCGAGCCAAGGCGATCGCATGATTGCCGACGGATTGCGGTTCGGCCACGTACCGGTCGGCATGGGCCGGCTGTTCATATTTGGCGCGCTGTTTTTTTTGTCGCAGGCGGCCTATGAATCGTTGCGGGGTAGTGGATGGGACGAGCTGATCATTAATTCGCTTACCGTTGCGCCCTCGGCCGCAATTGTCAACGCAATCGATCCGACAATTGATGCGCATGCGCAAGGCGCGCGCATCATTGCTCGCACGGAGCGCCTTGCCATATTGCCTGGCTGCGAAGGAGCGGAGTCCTATCTTGTGTTGCTCAGCGGTATGTTGTGCGCACGCCGGGGCTGGCGCGAAACACTGCTGGGACTTGGTTTGGGTTCGGTTGTGGTGTATATCGGCAACGTAAGCCGTATCGTAGGTCTGTTCTTCGCGGCATTGCATGATCGAGCTCTTTTCGGCTTGCTTCATGCCTATCTTGCGCCGCTGGCATTGGTTGGAGCGGCGGCGATGTATTTCGCGCTTTGGCTGGGCTGGTCATCGCGGCCGCGAGCGCAATGAATGAGCGCGTCGCCGGGCTAGCGAGCGGAATGCCGAATTCGTGTGCGTGCTCGGGTGTCGCGAGTCTGAGTTGGCGTGCGCTGCTAGGCGTCGTCATCGCTCTGACGGCTTCCGCCATGCTAGCTCGTTGGGGCGAGGCGCTGGTGCGATGGATGCTGCCCATGATGAAGTGGATTGCGCGCAGCCACTTACCGGAGTTTGACATTTCCACTTTCGAGATCCGCGAAGTTCTCGGTCAACCCCAGCTGTATATGCAGGCATCGCTGGCGCATCTTTTGCGAATTGGCCGACACGACGTGCACGGACCGGTGTGGACGACTGGTCACCTCACGCTGGGCGCCTTTTGGCAACCGGTTGCGGCCGCAATTGCCTGTGGGGCGGTCTGGCCAGACGCCAGAGAAGAGAGCCGCACAGCAATCGGTTCGCGCAAGGGCTGGTCGTCGGCAACCGGTCTTGTCCTGTCTCTCACTGGCGTCCTGGCTGGATTGCTCGCAGGATTAGTCGCGACGGCTATATCTATCTTTGTAGCGCCGTCGATGTTGGCGGGGATGATGATCGGCGATATCTACTGGCACGAAGCAAGCGACCAAATCATGCCGCACATTGTGCGGCTGCCGCGATTTTTAGAAGAGGGAGGTTGGACGATGCTAGGGCTCACCATCGGTGCATTTGTTGGCGTTGGCAAGGGATTACTTCGAGGCTGAAAGGCGCTTTCACGGCCAATACGCTTTGCAATTTGACACGGAGAGTTCACACGACGCAGGTAACGTCATGTGTTCCTAAATATGCGTGTAAAGGATGCGAGCGCGATGCAAGCTACAGTGAAACGGATGCATGCGATTGCGGCGAGTGTTGGTGTCCTGACGGTAGCGGCTCTCAGCGGCTGCGGGGGTGGGAGCGTCAAGGCCGGCCAGGTCGCAGTAAAGGTGAACAAGGACGAGATCACGGTATTGCAGGTTAACGAGCAACTGTCGCGCCTTCCGGCCGGAATTGCCCCCGATCTGATCGAACCACTTAAGCGCAAAGTGGTCAGTGCCCTTATCAATGAGCAGTTGCTTGTGCAGCAGGCAGTCGAACACAAACTCGATCGCGATCCCGGTGTGATCCTTGCTTTAGATTCCGCGCGTCGCAAGATCCTTGCGCAGGCGTACGTGCAGCATGTCATCACGCCGCAGGCCAAACCTACAGAGCAGGAGATCCGAAACTATTATGCGGACAACCCTGCATTGTTTTCCGAGCGCAAGGTCTATCGCCTACACGAACTGACTATCGATGCCAACCCTGAGCAGGAAAAGGCGATCGAGGCATTGGCCGGTAGTGCCCATTCACTCAAACAGGTAGCCGATTACCTGCACGAGCAAAAAATCTCCTTCTCTGCAATTAGTGGTGTGCGCAGCGCGGAACAACTCCCACTGGCGCACCTGCCGCAGATTGCCCAGCTAAAGCTAGGAGGCGTGTTGGCATTTCCCAATGGAGATAATCATTTGAGTGCCGTGGAGGTGTTGGCGGTCCAGTCGCAACCGGTCGATGACAAAAAGGCGACACCTGGAATTGAGCAGTATCTTACCAACCGCAAGCGTGACCAGCTCGCGGCTGACGAAATGAAGCGCCTGCGCGATGCGGCGAAAGTTGAATACATGGGAGATTTTGCCAAGTATGCGGAAGATTCGACAGGCGTCACAAAGCCGACCAGCCTTCAGGCGAACTCGGATGGTAAGGCGGCTGCCGCTTCGACGGAAAAAGGAATCGCCGCGCTGCACTGATATGGATCGCGCAATTAGGGCAGGTATACGACGTCCTAGCCGCTCGGCGTGTTTTATTGCGCAATCGCCATGAGGCGACGCGGGGCAACTGAAGGGGAAGGGGGCTTTGTTGCTGACAATGGGCAAGTTCATACTTGAAGTCGTGCGCACACGCGACCTGCTTTTTCTTGCCGTCGCAGGGGCTTGCCTCGCGTTTGCGGTCGCCTATGGTGCGCTCGCACCGGATTATTACCGCGCAACGGCGACTCTGTTTGTCGATTCCACCTCGAGCGATTCGGTGACTCCTAACGGCGGCGGTGCGGCGCGCGCGACGGATCTAGATCTGCTGCGCAGCGAGCGAGTCGCCCAGCGGGTAGTGGAAAATGAGCGTCTGGCGCTGGAGCCCGGCATGCGGCGACTGTACTTGCAGAGTATTGATTCGCATCGACTGCCCAGCGAGGCGCTGGCGCAATACCTAGTTGAGCACCTTGATGTTCGCGCTAGCGGCGACGGCGGTCTAGTCCACTTAGGCGTATGGCTGAGCGAGCCACAACTGGCAGCACGAGTTGCTAACGCGTATGCGCAAGCGTGGAACGAGGTGAGTCAGGAGCTACATGCAGCATCGATTCGCAATGCCGTCGAGCGCGCACGTGAAGATCTTGTATCCTTGCGCGCCCGGCTCGGAGAGGCGCGCGCCAGACGCGCCACCGACGCCCCCCTGGCACATGCGAGTTCGCGTGCGGATGAGCAATTTGCACAACTCTCGCGTTTTGCTAGCCAGCCCTTGCCGATTCCGTTGGCTGCGCCGGTGTCTGTGGCAACAGGGCCGGAGTGGGAGCACGGTATTCTGGCGCCTTTGCCTGCCGAGGCCGTGAACATTGCGAGGGCCGAGGGCATTGCACCGACCAAAGGAAGCGGGGAGACGCAGCTGACCTCGCCAAGCGTGCATCAAGTGCCTGCGCTCGGGGAGCGATTGCGCGAAGATGCCTCCGCTTCGCTCCCGCCCGATGAAGAAGTACGCTTTGCACAGCAGAGCCTGGAGCGCGCTGAAGAGCGCTTGACTCGCCTGGCCGTGGATGGGGTAGGAGCTCCCTTCCCGGCGCACTTGTTGCGGGCAGCGCAAACGCCGGAGTACTCGACCAAACCGGGCATGCCGGAGTGCGCGGCCATCGGTGCTGCCTTGGGCGTAGTGCTCGGCCTGCTGGCAAGC
The DNA here is from genome assembly GCA_964608115.1 of uncultured Burkholderiaceae bacterium. Classification (GTDB taxonomy): domain Bacteria; phylum Pseudomonadota; class Gammaproteobacteria; order Burkholderiales; family Burkholderiaceae_F; genus GJ-E10. Next base: position 14,380 of record CAZSOI010000460.1, read on the forward strand.
GCCATTGCCGAACTGTCGGATCGACGCGTTCGGCGTGCGTCCGATCTGGCCGTGGGCTTGGGTATCGTCGTACTTGGCAATCTGCCGGCGGTTGCGAGGAGGGCAATGCCGTTGGCGGACGAACGCGGGTCGGCGTTTTCCCGGCTTCCCCTGCAGCGCGCCTGAGCGCTCGCGCCGCCCGTAAGATCTACCGACGTCGCCTAGTATTGTCGCAACTGATGAGTCCGCCGCAACCTTCCCCGATGCCTCCGCAGGACCCGAACGATGTTTCTGACGCCGGCGTAACGGCCATGGGCTCGTATGCGCGCCGCATAGGCGAAATCCTCGTCGCTCTGGGCCGGTTGCGCGAGCCACAGGTCCTTGCAGTGCTCCAGCGGCAAGCGCACGATCCGCGCCGCTTTGGAGAGTTGGTGCAGATTCTAGGTTACGCGACCCTGGGTGACGTCGAACTGGCCTTGTCCCGACAGCGCTCTGCGAGCTCCAACGAAGTCTTGGTGGAATTTCCGCGAAGCTCGGGATTGACACAGGTGGACGCGGACGAACTCGGTAGCGAAGCACTAGTGGGCGTGCGTTCGCAGCTCGTGCACCGATGGTTTGGCGAGGACCCCGAAGAGCGTGCGCTCGCAATTGTGAGCACGGACCGTGGTGACGGTCGCAGTTATGTCTGCTCGCGGCTCGCGAGGCTGTTTGCAGATCTTGATGAGGACACGTTGCTCATTGACGCGGATCTGCGTCAACCGAGTTTGCATCGGATTTTCGGCGCCGACAATTCGGTGGGCTTGTCGACTTACCTGCAAGGAACCGGCGCGCAACCCCCCGTGCGCGCTGTCCCAGGGATACCGTACCTGCACCTGCTTACGGCTGGGCCGGCCGTGGACCAACCCCATCGGCTAATTGCGCGTAACGAATTCGGACGACTGCTCGAGCATTTGGCGCCACAATTCCGCGCAATCTTCATCGATACACCGCCGGCTTCCGCGGGACCTGATGCGGTGACCGTCGCGCTTCGCGCGAGCGGTGCTCTCTTGGTTGTGCGAAAGCACAGCGCACGGCTGTCCGATCAACGGCAACTGGTGCAGCTCCTGACGGACTCGACCGTAGAAGTCGTTGGTGCCGTCATCAACGAGTTGCCGTAAATCAAATACCTAGCTGCGCGTCAGACGGAGATTTTGCATCGGTTTGTGTCGTGCCGATGACGGCGTTCCGGTGTGTTCTGGCACATGCGTAGAAGAACGTGGCGTCACGCATATTCGGGGCAGACGAAGCGAGGTCACGTTTTGCTCGCTTCTACGTCGGATCCCTGATCACGGTATGTCGACAATGATCCGCGAGGCAGTGGTATCACACCGCGGTCACGAAGCAATCGCAAAATTTTTTGATCAACTGCCGCCCGATCTTTACGGCCGCAGGATAGAGCCAACTCGAACGTGTCTGCGTACCCGATCCACCTATGACGTTGCCGCACAAACTGCACTTCGCACGCGTTTGGATCGAAGTAGCGGGACTCGTCCATAGAGTGGACGCGTTCGAAGCATCGTGTCGGACTGCAGTTGTCTTGCCTACCGAAGTAAGCCGGAGAGCGGCATGCAGACGGTAGTGCAACCGCGTTACGAAGCGCTTCGCGATTCCGTCCTCAACCGCAGCTGGTGGACGTTTGCGCTCGGCTGGGCGGGGCTATTGGCACCGACGGCCGTGCGATTTGGTCAGACGGTGTGGCAGTCATCAGAGCAATCGTTCGGTCCTTTTGTTCTGGCTATCGCGCTGTACCTTTTCTGGACGAAGCGCGCGGACCTGAATCAAGCGCAGAGGCCACGATTCGGAGCCCCGGGCTGGTTCCTGATGGGCTTGGGATTACTCCTATATGTATTCGGGGTCTGGTCCAAGATCGCTGTCATCGAGGGTTTTTCCCATTTGCCAATTGTCGCCGGTGCGCTGTGGTTAATAGGCGGTGCACCGCTCGTTGCGCGTCTATGGTTTCCGCTGGTGTACCTGCTGCTACTGGTACCCGTCCCGAGCTATTTGATGGCCGAATGGACTCATATTCTGAAGCAGTTTGTCTCGGAGTTTAGCGAGTGGCTACTGTACGCGTTTGGATTTCCCGTGGCGCGAACCGGCGTCGTGCTGACAATTGGCGCCTACCAATTGTTGGTCGCCGACGCCTGCTCCGGGATGAATTCCATCCTCTCGTTGACTGCAGTCGGCCTCTTTTATATCTACCTTGTTCGTCCGCCATTGCGCTGGCAGGTCGTGTCGCTGGTCGCCGCAATCGTGCCGATCGCTGTGCTTGCCAACGTCGCACGCGTCCTGACGCTTGTTCTTGTCACGTTTTACTTTGGCGACGAGGCGGGGCAGGGATTTCTCCACGAATTCGCCGGACTTCTGATGCTTGTCGTGGCGGTGTTCGTCCTGCATGGATTCGACATCGGCAATCGATGGCTTACGGGGGTCATCAGCGGTGCCTCCCGTGCTTGATCGGCGCGCGTTTGTGGGGGCAGCTCTGATGCTGTCGGTGTCTGCGCTCGCGGCGTTTCGAGCTCCAACCAAAAAGCTCGCGGCCGGATTGCCGCCACTGCATCTGGGCGACGCGGTGCCGAAGCAATTCGGAAGCTGGCAATACGACGGCAGCGTTGTTCCGCTTCTCGCGTCGCCCGATGTTGAGGCGCAGGTTCAACGCATCTACAGCCAGACGCTAGCACGTACCTATCGGGACCTCACTGGTAATCGCATCATGCTTATGATCGCCTACGGCGAAGATCAAGCCGACGCGACGACCCAAGTACACCAGCCAGAGTTGTGCTACGCGGCGCAGGGCTTTGAGGTACTGCGCCGTGGCCGTACGGTCGTGGAACTGCCGCGAAATCGCCTTCCCGTCGTGCGCTTATTTGCGCATACCAGCGAACGGCCTGAACCGATTACCTATTGGACTACCGTTGCCGACCGCGCTCTGAACACCGAAACCGAGCGTCGGTTGGCACGCGCTCGGTTTGCCCTGCAAGGGCAGATTCCGGATGGAATGCTGGTGCGTGTTTCCTCGATCGATGCCAATGAAGCGCTGGCTTTCCGACGTCACGATGACTTTGTGACCGCGCTGGCCGGGGCGGTGCCCGGGGATTTGCGACCTCGAATTTTTGGGAGAAATGCCTGATGCTGGCGCTCTATGTCAAATCGCATGGCAGTTTGCACTCGATGAGTAGCGGTTTTTCCCGATAACCGTCTGGATGAGTGAAAAAGCCGATGCAAACCGATGAAGGCACAACGTTGGTTGCGCAGTCTCCAGTAGCGGCGGCTCGGACCCCCAACGATGTTTCTGCCGTGAGAAATCGCGCGGGCGCGATGCTACTCGATACGTTTATCGATTCGGTCTCGCCGGACGACGCGCTCGAGGCGATATTGGGTTGGGCGCGGTCGCACCAGTCGCGCTCAATCTACTTTTGCAACGTCCATTCGCTCGTCACCGCACGCCATGACCTGGCGCTGCGTACGGCACTTGCGACCGGGGATTTGTTGGCTCCTGACGGGTTTCCCATAGCGAGATTGCTCCGCGAGGCGGGCTTTAAGGGGCAAGGACGAATCAGCGGGCCGGATCTCATGCCGCGAATTTTGGGGGCGGCAGCAAGGGATGGACTATCGGTATATTTTTACGGGGAGGAGCCTTACACATTAGGCTGTCTGCGGAGCGCACTGGCACGCGAATTCCCTTCGCTAACGATTGCGGGGATGTACTCACCGCCATTTCGTCCGCTCAGTGTGGAGGAAGATTGCAAAATTGTGAACGCAATCAACGAATCGCGGGCGCACATCCTACTGGTTGCCCTTGGTTGTCCAAAACAGGAAAAGTGGATCGCGGCTCATAAGGGGTACATCAGGGCGACGATGCTCGGTTTGGGTGCAGCCTTTGCCTTCTTCTCGGGCGTCAAATCACGCGGTCCACGCTGGATGCAGGAGTTCGGACTCGAATGGCTTTATCGACTACTGTTGGAACCGCGCCGTCTCGCGCGGCGCTATTTCGTTACGAACAGCGCGTTTATTTTCTACGCACTGCGCGATCTGCTATCCGGGCGGCTGCGAGCCTCAACGGCGGAAGTGACTATGCCTCGTCAACTGAGTGCGGAATCCGACCATTTGAGATAGGTATGGAGGCTATCGTCGAGAAGCGCTCTGAATCGACGCAAGGACGAACGGAGCTAGCTTTTCCCGAAAAAGATATTGGCCAAGGAAGCGAAGACGCAAAGGTGAAACTGAACCTTGGGTGCGGTGGACAGGTCGTGCCGGGTTGGACGAATGTCGATTACGCCGTCGGAGCGCGACTGGCCAAGCTTCCGATCTTCGGAGCGCTTGTTCGCTCGCTGGGTCTTTTCGATGTTTCGTGGGATCGTAGTATCGTCATTCAGGACCTGCGGCGGCCGCTTCCGTGGCCGGACGAATCCGTGGATGTCATCTATGCATCGCACATCCTTGAACACTTTTCTCGCGATGAGGGCAAAGACCTTTTGGCCGAGTGTCGCCGTTTGCTTCGTCCCAATGGCATCCTTCGTGTCTTGGTGCCTGATTTGAAGGCAATCGTCGACTCCTACTTGGCCGATGATTTGCGCGCGGATGGTTTCGTTGAAGCGCTCGGGGTACTCTATGGCCGCAGTTCCAACCCGTTCAAGGATCGCCTATATCCCTGGTTGCAATTCCCGCACAAGTGCATGTACGACCAACGGTGCTTACTGAAGATTCTCGATGGCGAAGGATTTATTGCCGAAGGTCGGGCGTGTTTTGAAAGTCAGATCCCTGACGTGCGTGCAATCGAATTGCCCGAGCGTACGCAAAATGCGGTCATTGTCGAAGGCCGACGAAGATAGCGGCCGAGAGACCAGAAAGCGATCGAAAATCATCGCCGCGAGTCCTGCACGAAGCCCCACACGTTTCCTTACATTGTGGAGCTTTCAACTGCCGTACAGCCGGGAGCGGGGGCCGGAACTTGCGGCGCCAGGTTAGCGAGTCTCGCGAGAGTTGTCCTTCAGAAATCAACTGCGCCAGACTGCAAGCTAGGCGAAATTTCCATGATAGAAATGTTCGGGCTTCTTCATTTGGAAGAGGGAGAGAGATCCGTTCCGAACCTTAGGGCCAGGGACTTTAACGATCAGATCACGGTGTATGTTGATAGCGCCGTATGCCTTTCGAAGTCACTGCGACAGCGAGGTATCAATTTCACGCTGCTAACGAACCAGTCGGAACTTGTCCAGGCGCGGCTAAAGGGCAGTGCGCAAGAGCTGCACATCAGGGAAATCCCGTGTCGGCTAGAAATTCCTGAGGGCATCAAGTTCTACTCTGCACACTTCAAGTTTGACGCGATTAAGTATCTTGCCGCTCTCGACCTTCCTTACGCGGTTCTGTGCGATTTGGATATGGTTTGCAACCAGGAGGTTCCTGGCGCTCTGGAGAATATAGCGGCAAACAAGACCGCTGTTTTCTACGATATTTCGGATCAGGTGATCCCAGTATTTGGGCGCGAAGTAATCATTCGCGATCTGCAACTGCTGCATGGGCTGCGAAGCGAAGGGCGCTGGGCGGGGGGCGAATTCATTGGAGGTACTCCGGAATTCTTTGGTTGTTTGCATGCCGAAGTTCAGGCCTTGTTCGCGCGGTACCTTAGCGTCGCTTCCTCCTTGCATCATGTCGGCGACGAAACGCTTACCTCGGCGGCACTTGAGGTCTTGCGCTCGAAGGGGACGTATATCGCCGACGCAGGGACTTTGGACCTCGTGGGCCGCTATTGGAGCATCGGAACACTCCATGTGCAACGTCCCTTTTCCGCCTATGAGTCGACCTTCTTGCTCCATCTTCCCTCGGATAAGCGCTTTTTGGCCTCGATGGCAGTCAAAGGACCTGGCACCACGGCGCAGTTTCTGAGGCGCTATCGCATCTATCGCATGTTTACACCACGAACGCTTGCTCTGCGGCTTACAACACGAATACGAAACGCTGCGGTCGGGGCATAGCCGCGAATGGCTGATTGGGTGGTTGACGACTCGTCGTAGGCTGGAGCAGGCATTGCTGTGTCTACTCGAGACAAAAAGGTCTGCAGCCGCTTGGGCGGGCAAATTTCGTCATTCTGAATGCTCCTCGATAAGAACCGGTCTGCCATCGAGCGCGATAAGGCTAGCAGCGGGCAGCGTCGCGGGAACCCTGCCCCAGCGGGTTGCGGCGGCAGGGAGCGAAATCCAAAGGGGTTCGACGTTTTTTCCTGCTTGCCAAAGCGCTCTGATCTGGTGATCACGGAAAATAGCCCGACATTGCCATAGACTGCCTTCAGAGGCACAGCGCACTTCTTGGACCCCGGCAAGCAAGTGCACGACGGACAATGCGGCAGCGCTGCCGAAATCAGCGTGTGTATCCGCATCAGAAAGACCGAACGCCGCATCGTCCATTGCGTACCAGTAAACCCTGGATACATTCTGGGAGATATTCAGCAGATATGTTCGAAGCATTATGGCGTAGACAACCTCATCAAGATCGAGTTGCGGCCAGTTTTTTGCCAGCGTCCGGAAGGAGACACCAACCTCGGTGTTCCAAAGGGGTACGCCACCCAACCCGTGGGCTGTCATCACCTCTCGCATACTATGGATGGCAGGCATAGCCTGCTCGGGCTCGCCCAGAAAATAGAAGTGTTGGCTGACAGCATCGAGAAAGCGTCCTCCACCGGCACTAAGGAAGAGATCAAATTTCTTCGCCCAGTTGCCGGACGGATGAAATGAAGGCGAAAGGACACAGGCGCTTGGATCGATCTTTTTTACTTCGTCGTATGTAACCTGTACTAGAGCTAGCAGAGAGGAAATCGAACCGGAAAAAAATTGCCCTTGATCTCCTCCGTCCTGCAAATCGGCGAATGCGGGATCGACGGGAAAACTTACTTCATTCCACGGTTCGTAGCACTCAATGCGACCTCGATACTTGCGGGCGATCATCGAGACGTGTTCGCGCCAGCGTTCGATCTCCGCGGGTTCGGCTGCGCATCCAAGACCGTAAGCGCAAGGTTCATTCGGACGCGCAGACGCCCAACGCGGTGTATTGCCTAAAACTAGGATGGGTCGCAAATTGACGTCCTCGGCCGCTTTTAGTATCGAATCGAGGTACTCGAGGCGAAGTTTGTCCCGCGACGGAGCCAGATCCCTCCAAGAGGTCTGCGAATCCCAAAAACGGATAGCCGTAAAGCCAAGTTTTGCCGCAGCTTCAATGTGCTCGGGCGCGTGCACATGTATTCCGAGTATCACCGGGTCGGCAAGTGCTGGCTGAAAGACACACAGGGCGGCCGCAAGAAAATAACCGCGCGCGACGGACCACATCCTTACACAGCCCGAGGGCGGGTCGTAGCTGACGCCTGGGATCGGGTCGCCGCAAGCAGCGCCAGCAACGCCATGACCAGTGGCCAGGTCTTCGTTGCGTAGGAGGACATAACAGTGGTCATGCTCTGCGAGATAAAAATCAGCAAG
>CAZSOI010000461.1:0-4917 GCA_964608115.1 uncultured Burkholderiaceae bacterium
CGCATTGCGTCGGGGCTGGGAACAAAGCCCAGTACACCGGCAGCGCCCTGGGTCAGAATGCCGCGCAGATTTGAGCGATCGCCGCTGATCAGACCGAGGACAGGCACCTGGGCTTGGATGGCGGTGTGGAAAAACGGTCGCGCAAATATCGCCGGCCCCCCTGTGAGCACCCAACTGTCCCTTTGCGTAAACAGCAAAGCGCGCAACTCTTCTTCGTCCTGCGCCGATGCGGCCAAGCTAAATCCCCCGGCGCTTAGGCGCAGCGCAAGGTCCTGGCGCAGAGCGGGCGTCGCTGCCGCGACAATGGCTTTCACATCCGCTAAGTTTGGGTAGCCTTCACCAAATGCAACCGCGTTATCGTCGCGGTCGTTCTGCTATCGTCAGCGTCAGCTGCCTTTTTTCTCCCGCCCGCAGGATCTGTAGCGACAATGTCGAGCCGATTGCCGTCGTGCCGATTTCGCGCGCCACCGCGCCAGGACTGTTGACCGCTTGGTCACCGACCGCCAGCACCATATCGCCAAACAGCACTCCTGCGGCATGCGCGGGCGAATCCTCATCAACACCCGTGACGATTACCGCCGTTTCGCGGTCTCGGCCTAGTTGGGCGCGCTGTGGCGCATCGAGCCACACCGGCTGCAGACGCACTCCCAAATAGGGCTGTGGCAGGTATCCATACTGTGCCACACGCGCTTGCACGGCCATCAGCGTTTCCACGGGAATCCCCAAGGCACGCCCCCTTGCATTGGGAACTGCCATCGCGCACAGCGTTCCCGCAGCGTTGAAGATTCCGGCACCCTCCAGTTTCTCGTCCAGGCGCATGGAAAATTGGATCGTGCGGACAATTTCGCCACCGCGTCGTGAGCGCCACGAAGGACCGACGAGTTGGATATCGCCCCACTGTGCAAGCGGCAGGGCGGACTCGCGGCCAATCAGCACGACCGGTTGGCCTGCGCGCAATTGTTCGGACGCGCCGCGCGGCGCCGCCCGTAGACTCGAGCGCACACGAAGCACCGCGACATCTGTAGCTAAATCCAGCGCTAGGACATCGGCGTCCCACCGCTCGGCGGCCGACTGCACCACCACCCGATCGGCGGTCAAATTCTCCGCCGCAGTCACGATCGTTTCGGCGTCCCAGACGATGCCTGAAAGCGACCGCCCTTTCGCGGTTTGGACCGCCACGATGCTGGCTGCTACCTGCTCGACCAGATCGGCCCGCTCCCGGGCCCAATTTTGCAAAGCTTCCATTTGATTTGCCCCATTGCAAAGTCCCAGGCGGGCATTTTCAAAGGCAAAGAACGCGCAGGGGACTCCCCAAACGGGTGGTGAGAGAAAAAAATATACGCCGGTTCGGCGACCGATCCGCGTCGCCTGCCAAAGGTCCCTGCTGCGAGGATAAATGTTTCGTCCGAAGAGCCGCGGCAGGAAGAAAGAGCTGCGGGCTGCTGCCGACCGTGCCAGGCGTCAAACTGCTATTTGATTGCGCACAGAGCGTGCTGGGCCCTAGGTACTGATCGCCTGTGTTAGCACTTCCCTCAAGGATTTGAAGGCATTGGTTAGCGGGGCTGGGATGCCATAGCGCTCGGAAAGCAGCGCCGTGGGATCGAGGAATTCGACATTGGTCACGCCCCGATTGTCTTGCCAGATGATGAGCTTTAGTGGCAATTCAAGCGCGGCATGGGGATTTGCTTCCATGATCGGCGTACCCGCCTTGGGATTTCCAAACAAAATGAGCCGGGTGGGTCGTAAGTTGGCTCCCACCTTGGCCGCAAACTTTGCCTGATCAAGATCGGCAAAGATGACCATTGCACGCGAGGTCAGTGCTTCGGTGATGCGAATCACCGTCGCATCAAACTCGTAGCGGCTCTCCAGCTTGGCAATGTACTCCGGGCATGGGGCACTGGCTGGCATGGTCAGCACCGTGTCCAAAAGCGCGAGAAACACACTGCGCAGTCCTGCGCCCCGCTTGCGATCCACAATGTGGCGCGGGGACGTCTCGCCACAAGGCTGCAGCTTGCTGCAGGAAGAGCGTCCATTTGCGCAGCCTTTAAGGAGAAGCAGCGCGGTCGAGCGCCCATTGCTGAGCACCCTCAATAGGTTTTGTACGGAAGAAATTTGCCCGACATTACGATTCGTACGCGATCGCCTTTCGGGTCGGGCTCGCGTGAGAGGTCCATCTTAAAATCTATGGCACTCATGATGCCATCGCCGAATTCTTCGTGAATCAGTTCCTTGAGCGTGCTCCCATATACATTGACCAGCTCATAAAAGCGATAGATGAGCGGATCAGTCGGAACCGCGGTCGGAAGCGATCCTTTATGCGGAACGATTTGCAGCAAGCGCACCGCCTCGTTGGGCAGACCGAACACTTCGCCGAGCTTTTTGGCCTGCTCGACGGTAAATGTCATCTGGCCCAGGCATCCCGCCGTCACCCATTCCTTTGACTGCCCGATTTTCTTTGCCACCTCGCTCCAGGTGAGTCCCAGTCTGCCCTTCGAGGCGAGGATCATCTCGGTAACCTCAGTCCGATTCATGGCAATCCTTCCTATGAGATAGCGCCACCGCGTCTGCTTGGTTCTTACGCCCCGCCATATTTATTCGGTTGCAAGGCGCTGGAAATTGTGTCGAGAGCCGATATCAGGTCTCGGCCTGCTGCGCCTTTTCTTTCTCCATTCGACGCAGGGTGACCGCGTCGATTTCGGCCAAAGAGGGTTCGGAGGCATCCATGCGAAACATTCTCATGGAGCTGGTGATCGTGGCGATTTGGTCATCCAACATTTTTGCCGACGCTGCCAGCTCCTCAACCATTGCCGCATTTTGCTGCGTCATCGCGTCCATGTGCGAAACGGCTTCGTTCACCTGTGCGATTCCGATTTGCTGCTCCGTTGCGCTGGTGCTGATCTCGGCGAGCAGATTGTTTACCTTGTTGACGGCATCTAACGCGGCCTGCATCCGCTCGCGTGCATCCACGGTCTGCGTGTGCCCCACGGCAATTCGCTCGGTCGCTTCTTCGATAAGCTGCTTGATCTCACGCGCCGCCTCCGCAGTGCGCTGGGCCAGGGTGCGAACTTCCGTGGCGACGACCGCAAAACCTCTGCCCTGTGCGCCCGCACGCGCGGCTTCCACTGCCGCATTTAGCGCAAGTATGTTGGTTTGAAACGCCACGCCCTCGATCACCTGAATGATTTCCCTGATACGGTGAGAGGACTCCTGAATCGCGTCCATGGCGCTGGAGACGGCCATGACCGCTTCGTGGCTACGATGGGCTGCGGTGGTCGTCTCGGCGCCAATCTTCGCACCGAGTTGGGCCGAAGCTGCGCTCTGTTGCACCGTTCCCGTTATCTGCTCCATCGATGCAGCGGTCTTCTGCAGGCTGCTTGCTTGCGCCTCTGTTCGCTCGGATAGATTGCGATTGCCGGTGGCGATTTCCTGTGCCGCGTTGTGCACGTTATCCATTTCGTTACGCACGTCGCCGATGACAGAGCGAAGATTCACGGCAACCTGTCGTAACGCGAGTTGCAGATGTCCCAGCGTCCCAGCGGCATTGGCCTGCGGCGTGTGCGAGAGGTCGGCAGCCGCAAGCGACAGTGCATCTCCGAGCAGGTCCTTGAGCGGGCCTTGCCGGTAGCGCTGCACAAACCAGGCCGCAGCAGATACGGCTATCAGCGCCACAATAATTCCGAACCAGAGGGGCAGCAGCAAAAGGGCGGCGCCAACCACCGTCCCAGCAAAAATTTGGGCGAGGTACACGGCAGCGCCACCTAACTGGCTCAATGGCCGTGCGATCTTGCGAGCGAGGCGCCCTAGGATGTCGGTCTTGACGACCTTGCCGTGGTATAGACCAATCTTCGCGGGCGCGGAGCCGTCCTGCGAACGCAATTTTTCATAGAGCGCCTCGGCTGCCTCGATTTGTTCGCGCTCAGCCCGAGAGCGCACGGACAGGAACCCAACGATTTCGGATCCAGCGCGGATTGGCGTTGCGTTGGCTAGCACCCAGTAATGATCGCCATTCTTGCGGCGATTTTTCACGATGCCCGTCCAAGGAAGCCCGGAGCGAATCGTTTCCCAAAGATCGCGAAAGGCCTCTTCCGGCATGTCGGGGTGACGCACGATGTTGTGCGCCTGACCGAGCAATTCCTCCCTTGAGAACCCGCTGACTTCAACAAACACCGAATTACAGTAGGTGATTCGGCCTTTAAGGTCAGTTACGGAAACGATATTGCGGTCCGAGGGAATCTCATACTCCCTCTGTGTCACCGGAAGGTTCGTGCGCATTGCAATTCCACTTGACGCGAAAAGCCTACGGGCTTTTGTCGCTGCATCCGCTCCCCTGGCCGCTCGCAAATTGAGCGTAAACCAGCGACGCATTACATTAAATAAATATAGCGCTTACCGCCTATAGTGGCGCAATGAAATAAGCTAGGTTCAATAATTGAGTTGAGCGCGTGAAAATACGCGGGATGGCGAGACCAATAACCCGCGTCCTAGCAGGCAATTGGCCGTTGTTGGGGGCGCCAGCGGCCAGAGCTTCGTGACATTCAGGTGCAAAAAACCTGACTTGAAAAACCGGGCCGCAGCTATGGCATTGCACCGGTCGATTAAGCGGGCTTTGGCTTGGGTCTAGAGCGACCGCAAAAACACGGCGTGAATAACCACGAGGTGCTCGAACGCATATCGGCGCGAGTGTACCTATGCTGATTTAGTGCACGGCGCCTCGAGGCAAACGCGAGGGCGATTGCCCTTTGCGCCGCGATTCTCACGAGATTTGGACGAGGAGAGATAGCCATGCCGAAAGTCCGCGCGGGTAACATCACAATGAATTACGACCAGCAAGGTAGCGGTGAGCCTATCGTGCTCATTCCGTATCTTGCAGCAGAGAACGCCTGTTACGCCTTTCAAGTTGCCGATTTTTCCAAACGC
>CAZSOI010000462.1:0-13671 GCA_964608115.1 uncultured Burkholderiaceae bacterium
TCGCGCCGGGCTTGCTCGCCGATGTAGCCGGCGGTAACCGCCACGGTCTTGATCCCCAAAGCGTGGCACGCATCGGCGGCATCCATTGCGTACTCGGCGAAGATGACCGGATCGTTGTAGGTAAAGGCAACGCTCTTGCACTGCGTCTTTGCCGCCGCCTGCGCGATCGCCTCGGGCGAGGCGGCGTCCATCAAGGTATCCATCTCGCGCGATTTCGAGATGTCCCAGTTCTGGCAGAACTTGCAGGCAAGGTTGCACCCGGCGGTGCCGAAGGAGAAAACGGAGGAACCGGGGTAAAAGTGATTCAGCGGCTTTTTCTCGATTGGGTCGATGCAAAAGCCCGATGAGCGACCGTAAGTCGTCAGGACCATCGCATCTGCCTCTCGCTGGCGCACGAAGCACGCGCCGCGCTGCCCTTCATGCAAGCGGCAATCGCGCGGGCACAAATCGCATTGAATGCGACCATCGTCAAGTCGATGCCACCACCGGCCGGGATAGTTACTCATTGTCGGGTTTTGCTCACTCAGAATGCGAAATCCAAATCTACCCACTTGGTAACGGCGTAGCGGGAAACGCACACCCCGGCGTGCCAAAAACCTTCGGGAAGCCCTGCTTTGAGCTTTAAGGCTGATAAAAATTCACTCGGATCGGAAAGCGCCTCCCAAACCTGCGGCAAAAAAGTCGCACGGTGACGGCCGTATTCGAGAATCAGCCCGTCGACTCCAGGGCGAAGTCGCGCAAGCAGCTCTTCTTCACTGGCAACATCGACACGCTCGGCAGCCGAAAGCAACGAAACTTCGACCGATGTAGACGGAAATTCCTCGGGCGCCAGTGGCGCAAATCGAGGGTCGTGAAACGCCGCAGCAATTGCATTCTCGCGCACGTCCACAGCTAACGGGCGCAGGGCCCGCAGTGACCCGATGCAGCCGCGAAGTTGGCCCGTTTTCTTTAGCGTCACAAAGGTCGCGGAGTGCTGTTGCAGCGCCGCATGCTGGGCCTCGTTCAAGCGGCCCAGCCCCAGTTGATCGGCAATTGCCGATCGGGCAATCGTCAGTACCGCGTGACCCAGATCACGACCGGTCATGTTCCACCGCAGCAAAGGCAAATGACGCGTAGCCCACAACACGAGTCTTGTCGCCGGCGGTGTCGCCGGAATTGCGCAGGTCGATCAACTCGGGGCGAAGTCCGCGGCGGCGTGCCGCTAAGAGCAAACCATTGACCGCAGTCGCGCCGCAGGCCTGCTCGCCTTGTAGCGTTGCTGAAAGCGCTAAGACCGAATCGGCGGTTGCCCGATCCACTGCGCGCGCCTCGCTGTATCCAAGATAGTGCGACATGTCGGAGCTGACAACGACAAGAGTTCGAGCGTCGTTCCAAAACAATTCGATGACCTCAGCAACCTGCGCTGGGCTCGCTTGACCGACGGCAAAGGGAACGATGCGAAACCGACGCAACACCGTCTGAAGGAACGGCAACTGCACCTCCAGCGAATGCTCGAGCGCGTGCGCCGCATCGCTCTTGCGCACCTGCGCTAGCGTAAGGGCAGATGCAACGGCATCGGCGTCGATCTCAACAGTCCCCAGTGGCGTAGCAAAGGCCTGGACCGAAGGAAGCGCCAGACCAAGCACAGCCGCGCGGTGTGTTGGACCGAACAATACGACGCGACGGATCGCATCGGCGTGGGCGGCGAGGCGCTGGTAGGCGCTGGCGGCAATGGGGCCCGAGTACACATAACCGGCGTGCGGAACAATCAGCGCTTTTGGCCAGGTCGGGGCCGCTGTTGCCGACGCCACCTTACCAAGGTAGGCCTGAACCTCAGCCGCGAGCACTCCTGGCGCTTCAGGGTAGAACATCCCCGCAACGGCGGCCGGACGTACGGAAAACATCGGAATCCTCGGAAATTCGATGAAAAACAAGAAGCGTCAGTGCGAGGCAAGCGCCGATCATGCCGCAACGCAGCTCGTTTGCACCGACCATCGTACCGACTAATTAGATTCCTATATTGGGGATTACGGGCACAAATTCAACACCCACCGAAATCATGTTTACTTGTACCCGGTACAGCGCGGAGCCCGCCGATGCAGACAAACGGCCAAGCGTTTTGGCGCGCCTACGCCCGAGCACTTATCGCAGGTGGCGAACCAGCCGAATTCCGCTGAACTGCCAGCGGCACTGGGGATAGAAGAAGTTGCGATAGCTTGCACGGATGTGATCGGCAGGTGTCGCGCAGGAGCCTCCGCGCAGAACCATTTGATTTACCATGAACTTGCCGTTGTATTCGCCGACGGCACCTTCTGACGGTTCGAATCCTGGATATGGCAGGTGGGCGCTTTGCGTCCATTCCCAGACATCGCCATACAGCTGTGCGATACCGTTGCGTGCCTGCTCTTGCGTGGTTGCCACGCGCGGATGAAATATCCCCTTCTCAAGAAAATTTCCGCGAACGTTGGGTCCTGCGGCGAGCGGATCCTCATCCCAGGACGGGCAGTGGGCAACGTGCTCCCATTCGCTTTCCGAGGGTAGACGCGCTTTGGCCCAGCGAGCGTAGGCATCGGCTTCGTAGTAGCTGACGTGACAGACGGGCTCGTCAGGCTCCAGCCTCTGGCGTCCCGCCAAGGTGAAAACGCCGCCCTCGTCCAGCCAGTACAGCGGAGCGTCCCAGCGCTCGCGACACACCGCGTCCCAACCATCGGAAAGCCACAAATCGGGTCTGCGGTAGCCATCGTCCTTGACGAACTGCAGGTACTCTGCGTTGGTTACCAAGCGAGCCGCCATTTTGAAGGGCTCAACCCAAACGCCGTGTCGCGGGCACTCGTTGTCAAAAGCGAAGGACTCGCCCGCGTGTCCAATTTGATCCTTTCCACCGGCAAATTCGACAAAACCACCCGACACCCGTGCCGCGCCACGCTCAGCAGGTTGCAGTTCGCGAAAAACCGGCAGCAAAGGATTGCGCGAGAAGTGATGCTTCAGATCGGTCAGAATGAGTTCCTGATGCTGCTGCTCGTGGTTGATTCCCAAGGTGATCAACCGGATAAATGCGGGGTCGGGGTCCGCCTCATGCATCAACACCATCATCTGCTCATCGATCGCCGTCCGATAGCGGCACACCTCCTCGAGCGAAGGACGCGAGAGCACGCCTCGCTCCGCCCTTGGGTGTCGCGGTCCAACGCCCACGTAATAGGAGTTAAAGAGCAGCCGATACGGTGCAGAAAAGGCCCGAAATTGCCGTCCGAATCTCGGCAGCCATTTCTCGAGCACAAATGTCTCGAAAAACCACGTCACGTGCGCCAGGTGCCACTTAACGGGACTTGCCTCAACCATCGACTGCACCATGCAGTCTTCCGGAGTCAAGCCTTCGATAAGCAGCATCGATTGATTGCGCACACGCCGGTACGCTTGCGCCAGATCTCCCAGATCGCGCGCCGCAGCCGGACTGTCAGATGCATCCATTGGTGTTATGGGCTTGCAAGAAACACACCGAACCAGCCTGCCGCATCGGTCCAGACCCTTTGCCGAGCAAAGCCCGCATCGAGAAGCAGTTGTCCAAAACCATCGAGCGTGTACTTGTGCGAGTATTCGGTAAGAATGCTCTCGCCTGCACGAAACCGGCGTTTATCGGACCCGATTCGAACACAATGATCGACACTGGCGCGTAATCGCATCTCGATGCGCGCAGTGCGTGGATCGAAATGCGCGCGGTGCTGAAATTTTCTGGTGTCAAAATTCGCGTCGAGCAAGCGATTGACCACTCGCAAAATATTGCGGTTAAAGGCCGCGGTGACACCTTGCGCGTCATCGTACGCGGCGTTCAAAACTCTTGCATCTTTAACCAGATCCACGCCAATCAAGAGATATCCGCGCGAGCCCAGATTTTCTCGAAACGAGGTAAGAAGGGCTAAAGCGTGCGGCGCGGTGAAGTTTCCGAGCGAAGACCCCGGGTAAAACAAAACCGGGGGCGATTCGGGCCGCTGGCCTAATATGTCTTGGATGGACAGCAGTTGCGAAAAATCGGCTATCACCCCGGTGCACTCCATGCCTGGAAACTGCGCTGCCATTTGGCGCAGCGTCTTTTCGAGCGCCATTTGCGCAATGTCCACCCCGAGGTAGCGGCGCGCGCGCAATGCCCGGATCCACTCTCCGGACTTCATGCCATCGCCGCAGCCAAGATCGATCCACTGCACCCCCGTGGGCAGATGCGAGACGATTTCCGTACGGTTTTGAGCGAAGATTTTCGCTTCCGTGCGCGTCAGGTAATACTCGGGTTGCCTGCAAATGGAGTTAAATAGGGCACAGCCTGTGGTGTCGTAGAAATATTTCGAATCGATATGTGGCCTGCTTGCCAGCAAGCCGCTCTTGAGCCGCAGCAACTCTTCCGGATCGCCCGCTTGCGCGCGGTTCACGATGCGGTACGCTTCCCGGCCAAGCCGCGGCGGCCATGAGATGGCGCGTAAGGCAACTTGCGCCGTGGTGGATCCAGGCTCTTGCAACATTGCGGCGCCCCCTCAAAAAAGGTCCCGGCGGTTCGAATGTCGCAGACGCCATCCTCGACGAAATTGCCACCAAGGATCGCGGACCGATGCGCGGGTGCGGTCGGCTAGCGCTATTTGGCGCGTCCACGGGTTAGTGCTCGTAGCGTACTCGTCCCTTGTGATCACTCCAAGACGGAACCACGCGAGGAGCAAGATGAGACCATAATTAGCGCGTGGTCTTGTCCGAGAACGGACGTAGCACTGCTCTTTGCGCCGCGTGACCGCAGAGGCCAAGAATTGGCTGCTCAAAAGCAGGCAGGCGCCAAGCGCCTTTTGGGCCAGGTCAGAATAGCCCACGGCAGCTATTGATCTTGTCCGGGTCGAGAAAGTGCCTAGCGCTAACAACTTCGAGGGCCAATTTTTGGCCGCGGTGCGCCTTTTCCCGGCAAGTTGCGTCGCTGACCAGAAAAGCGCTTGCGCGGCTCGGGCCGCTGTAAGCTTCATGCGCTCAGGGGAGGAATGCGCATGATCTACGAGCTGTATTACTGGCCGGGAATCCAAGGGCGCGGGGAGTTCGTGCGCTTGGCGCTAGAAGATGCGGAAGCGGCGTATGTCGATGTTGCACTCGTGCCCGAAGACAAAGGTGGCGGCGTGCCAGCAATGGAAAAAGTGCTCACCGATACGACTCTTGATCGTCCGCCTTTTGCTCCCCCGTTTCTTAAAGCCGGACGGCGCATCATCGCGCAGACCGCGAACATTCTTCTTTTCCTCGGCAATCGCCTCGAGCTGGCTCCTCGGGACGAGGCCGGCAGGCTATGGACACATCAGTTGCAGCTAACGATTTCGGACTTCCTCGTGGAAATCCACGATACGCACCATCCCCTAGGTGCAAACTTCTACTACGAGGAGCAAAAATCAGAGTCCAAACGTCGATCGAAGGATTTTCGGGAACAGCGCATGCCGAAGTTTCTTGGATATTTCGAGCGCGTCCTGCAGCGCAATTCTGCCGGCGGACCCGGCATGGTCGGAGCACGAATCAGCTACGTGGATCTGTCAATGGCGCAAGTAATTGCCGGGCTTCGCTACGCCTTCCCGGTGGCTGGTCGCAGGGAACTGCGCAAATGCCCACGGCTGCGTGCACTACACGACCTCGTTTTCGCACGCCCGCGAATCAAGCGTTACGTGGCGTCCAACCGCCGCCTCGCCTTTAATAACGACGATCTTTTCCGCCATTACCCGCAACTCGATGGCTAGACCCGGTCCTTCAAATCAACCGCATACTTACTAGGGGAGCTTGCAGACGAATGTCGATACGCGTGGAGTGCTATGCCGGTTTTCGTGCGGAGCAAGAGCCGATCGCGTTTTGGCTGGGCGAGCGCAAAATCACCGTGCGCGCGATACTCGATCGCTGGTTCGCACCGTCGCAACGTTGGTTTCGAGTCGATGCCGACGACGGGCACGTGTATGTCCTCCGACACGACGAATTGGGGGAGCAGTGGGATGTTGCCGCATTCACTCGGGGAGGAGCTTCCGAATCCTCGTCAATGCAAATCGGCAAAACGACTGCGCGAGGCAAAGCGCTTTCTTAGCATTTTTTTCCGGCGATGCCTTACCGATTCACCGCGACGCAGGAGGAAGGATCTTAACAATTCAAATGACGATCAAACCAGGCAAGCAAAGGTCTGCAATGCCGCTTAGGATTGACGCCACCCATTGCTCCTGTCCCCAGCCGGCGCCCAAAATGGGACCAAGGGCCGACAGTGGGCGCCTTACTTGCCGCAGTTCGATCGACACGACCGAGAGGAGAAACTGCCAATGGGAAAGATCGTAACTTTCGAGCGCCCCGATGGGCAAATTCTTCAGGGCTACCTTGCCGAGCCAAAACAGGCCGCGGGTGCGCCAGCAATTGTGGTTATCCAGGAGTGGTGGGGCATCAACGAGCAAATTCGTGGTGTCGCAGAGCGTTTTTCCGGTGCCGGTTGCATCGCTCTGGTTCCCGACTTGTACCGCGGCAAGTCAACCGTCGAAGCCGAGGAAGCCAAACATCTGATGACGGGGCTTAATTTCGACGATGCCGCGACGCAAGATGTGCGCGGTGCCGTGCGATTCTTAAAGACTCGCGCGACAAAGGTCGGAGTCAGCGGTTTTTGCATGGGCGGCGCACTGGCATTGCTCGCTTCCTGCAACGCTTCCGAAATCGACGCAACAGTAGTCTGGTACGGCTGTCCACCGCTTGAGTTGATTAACGCATCGCAGATCAAGGCACCGATTCTCGGCCATTGGGCCACGCAGGATCAATTCTTTCCGATCGCCAACATTGACCCTCTGCAGCAGAAGCTGCATGCAGCGGGCGTGAATTTCGAATTTCATCGTTACCTGGCACATCACGCTTTCGCTAACGAAACTGCTGTTGGCCCGGGTCGAATTCCGGCGACTCAGTACGATCCAGTTTGGGCGCAGCAAGCCTGGGACCGGACATTTCGTTTCCTCGGTCGCCACTTGGGTTGAGGGAAACGTTTTTTTCAAAAAGAAGTCGCTCGCGTCAGAGCAAACGCCAGCATAAAAGGATTCGCGATGGACTATGTGAACCTCGGTAAGACCGGCCTTAAGGTGTCCAGAATCTGTCTGGGCTGCATGACGTACGGGGCTCCAGCGACGGGCGAGCTGCTAGGGGGCAGACACGCCTGGGCGCTCAATGAGAAAGAAAGTCAACCCTTCCTACGTCAGGCGCTCGATTTGGGAATCAACTTTTTCGATACGGCAAATGTTTACTCAAGTGGTGCAAGCGAAGAGGTACTAGGACGTTTCTTGAAAACCAATATGCGCCGTGAAGCCGTCGTCATCGCAACAAAGGTGCACGGCGTCATGCGAGACGAACCAAACGGCCAGGGTCTTTCCCGCAAGGCGATCTTGTTTGAACTCGACCAGAGCCTGCGTCGCCTGCAAACGGATTATTTAGACCTCTATCAGATACACCGTTGGGATTACGAGACACCGATCGAAGAGACTCTCGAGGCGCTGCACGATGCGGTCAAAAGCGGCAAAGTGTGCTACATCGGTGCCTCGTCCATGCACGCTTGGCAGTTCACCAAAGCCCTTTATCTGGCCGATCTTCACGGCTGGACCCGCTTTGTCTGCATGCAGAATCATTACAACCTCCTATATCGTGAGGAGGAGCGTGAAATGCTTCCTCTTTGCCAATCCGAAGGTATTGGCGTCATTCCCTGGAGTCCGCTGGCGCGCGGCCGCTTGACCCGCGCCTGGCACAGCGAACGCACCAAACGCTCCGAGACGGACCTACTTGGCCAGTCGCTGTATTCGCAGACCGAAGAGGCTGACAGAATGGTCGTGGACCGACTCGGCAAGATCGCCGAACAACGCGCGCTGCCGCGTGCGCAAGTCGCTTTGGCCTGGATACTCGGTAAGCCGGCCGTCACTGCGCCCATTGTCGGCGCAACAAAGATGCACCACCTTACTGATGCCGTTGCCGCTTTATCCTTGCGCTTAACGACCGAAGAAGTTGCGTTCCTGGAGGAACCGTACACGCCGCATCCGATTGCGGGCTTTCGTTAGACCGCATGCAGGCGTTGGTTTTACGAAGTACGGCTGCCGGTTTGCCCTGCGCCGCTTGTGCCGCCGCTTCTCGCGCTTCAATCAACCAATGAACTCGGCACTGCGACTCGCCCCAAGCGATCGCAAGAAGTCCTCAGCGGATTTGGCCCAACCCAAGCCGCATTATTTCATTTCGGTCCATTGACCAGAATAGTCGGGTGGGTAGCCGCTCGCAGATCCAGGCCGCACGTTGCCGCTATAGTCCCGCCACACATGTGACCAAGAGTTGTCGACGGTCTTGCACGTACCCAAATCGTCGCATACTTGGCGGGTACCCCGATTGGCGATATCGCGCTGCTCTTCCACGTGCGGATCTTGAGTCACCTTAGGAAGATTTGCGGTGTTCGGGTGGTTCCAACCGCCGGCAGAACCCTGGGCCGCTTGTTGTTTTGCATGTTGAATTGTGGTTTTGGTAATCGCATCACTCATTTGCACCATCGAGCTAGCGTACTTGCGAGCCGCTTCGTTGGCGCGCGCTTCCCATTCGTGATTCATCTTTAAGCTGGCCAGCATTTGCGCCAGGACGTACTTGGCGAAAAAAGTTCGCTGCGGATCGCGGGACAGGAAACCAGATAGTGGGTAGATCGTCCACACGGAAACCCCTCGACCTTGGGCAGGTCGTGCGAGTACCGTCGTCGCCATAACAAACCCATCGCCCTCCGGACAATGAAAGATTGCCTCGCCAATCGACGCGCTCGCTGTTGTGGCCATGCTGCGCCCAAATTGCGCCACTTGCGAATTCAGGATCTCGGTTTCGTGTCGCAAGATTCCCGACTGGGTAACGTGTGCCGACCGACAAATTTTCCAGGCGGGGTAGCGCTCCGCCACCTGAACCCCAGTTTGGTACCGGGCGATCAGGCTGCCGCCGATCACTTGACCCTCGTGCAGGCCGGCCATCCGGGCTGCTGGGTCAAGTTCGCGACGCGGCATCAGATCGTAGTCGCCGATAAAGATTCGGATGGCTCCGTCCGGTGAAACCGCGTTTACGGCCGAGCGCACATCGACCGGTGTAACTCGCCGCACTCCACCACTGATGCGCCAGCCATGGGGGACATCGATCGTGTACGCCCCCTCATTTGGCTCCCGCCACGTCTCGAAGGTCAGAGTCTCCGCGGCGCTCGTAGAAGTCAACGATCCCGCGAGACCCAGCAAAAGTCCGCACGCAAAAACTGCATCCCGATTCCGATGCCTTTGCCTCATAAGTGTGTACCCCGGCCCAGGAACGCACTAACCACGCCGACCATCTTATTCTGACGGCAAGTAAATCATCGGGGTGCCGATCGCGGTTGTTTCCGTTATGGTGCGACGCAAGGCAAGCTTTCGCAAAGCGGTAAGGATCGGTGCCTGCACAAGGCTTGATCCAGGGAAAACCCTGTGATGAAAAATGCTCACCGCTCAGGAGTCGCCGACTCCGGGTCCGGCGACGGCCTAGAGGAGGGCGAAAATCGCTAACCCAAGCGGATTGGCATCACCATTAGGGGAATTCCCTCCGCGTGCAAGCGGCGTTGTAGGGCAAGCGACGTCTGGTTGTGTAGCCATTCGGAAAGCCGACGTCCAGGCGGCAAGATGAGTTTGTTGGCGAAACAAACACACTCTTGACCTTTGGCCGTCACATCCTTCACCAGGCGCTCCAGTTCCAAGACCGGATCCGTGCCATATCCAATCAGCCGATCGGCATGTAGTCCGTGTTTTGCACAAAATCCCTCTAATTGGTGCATCGCCGCCTCCAGGCGCGAGGTTCTTCTGGGCAGCGTTTCGCTTGCGCCCATCGCGCGCGAATCGAACTCGATGACGCCAACGAACAAAATATTGCGAAAGTGTCCCGGAAAGAGTCGTTGCACCCATAGCAAGGTGTGTATCGTCGGTCCCCAGTGTTCGGTAGTAAGTAACACCGCGGTGGCGCAATTGGCAAAGCGCGACACGGGCTGTATTCTTTTCAGTTCTTCCTGTGTAAGAGCGAATTGCTCGTCAATCTTGCGACGACAGTTGCTCACCCAAGAGTAGTGCGCCCGTATCCGCACGCAGCCGGCGATCACAATCAATGTAAGACCAATCGTGGCCCAGCCGCCTTCGCTAAAGCGCTCCGTCAACGTGACGACAAGGATCGTACCCGCGACGATCAGACCCACCGCCGCAACGAAGATCCGCGGTATCCAGTATTTCATCTTGCTGCGCTCGCCCCACCAATAGCGCAGCAGCCCGGCCTTCGCAAGAGCGAAGCTCAAAAATACGTTGATGCTGTAAAAGACGACCAGAGTTGCCAAATCGCCATGCGTCGCATACAAAATTGCCAGAGCGAAGACACCTATGAAAACGATCCCGTTTTGCCGAACCAGTCGCACCGATAGGTTGCGAAACTGATGCGGCAGCCAGGAGTCCGACGCCATGTTCGCTAGCAGTGTGGGAGCGAAGATCAGCATTGCGTTGGCGGCAACTAGTAAGATGGCCGCCTCCAACCCCATGGTCAGCGACATCCACGCGTCGGCGCCGCGGCCATGCAATCCGAGTTGCGCAGTGATTGCGCTCAGCAGGGTGGCGTTTAGCGTCTGACCACTGACCGGTTGAATGTCCCAAAGAGAGTAGAGCAAAATCAGTCCGCCGGCCGTAAATGCGAGCGTCAAGGCGACGTACAGCAAGGCGAGTCGTCCGGTGCGTATTCGCGGCTCTGCGAGAAGATTGACGTTATTGGAAATTGCCTCAATCCCCGAATACGTGCTTCCACCCAAACCGTACGCCCGGATCACCAGGGCCACGACGAATGCCCAGCCGCTCGTCTGTGACAGATCCAGGCTGCCGGAAAATGCCTCGCCAACGTGGCCGAGAATTCGTGAGGACATAAGGCTGATGCCAAAGACAATCAATAAGGCATGGACAAACAAGAACAGCAGTACGATGGGAAGCAATACCCCGATCGCCACCCGCAGGCCGCGCAGGTTCAGCACCACGAGCAGCCCAGCGAGACCTAACTCGACCGGCAGTTTGAACGTCTGGCCCTCGGGTGGAAGCAAACTAAACAGCGCGTCGGTGCCGCTTGTCAGCGATACGCAAATTGCCAACACATAATCGATCAGCAACGCCGCTCCGGAAACCAGGCCAAAGTTCGGGCCCAGCAGTTGCGAGGTGACACGGTAGCTGCCGCCGCCATTAGGGAAGAGTTCAAGCATCTGGCTGTACGCCAAAGCGATGATCGCCACCGAGGCGACCATAATTAAGGCCAACATCGGACCAAGTTGCGCGTGGCTTCCCAGTGCGACGTAGGCTTTCTCTGGTCCGTAGCACGCAGCCGACAGACCGTTCGCTCCCAGTCCCGCCCATGCCCACAGAGCAACGAGTAAACCGCGCTGACGAGCCGCCGGGTCCAGCAAAGGGTGAGTCGAAGAATTTAGCGGCATTTTTATGTTTGCAAAGGTGCAAACGGATAGATAATCCGCAGCGTTCTGCCGCGCGACCGTGCGGCGGCGAACGCCCCGCTGTTTTGTCAGGGCTGCCGAATTGGCAAGGACACTAGCATGAACCGAGTTGCCGCGGTTCTTTCCCCCGAAAGGATCCGCTTGGGTTTTTCTGCCGTCAACAAAAGCCAGGTTCTGGATGAGGCTAGTCGTTTGCTCGCATCCTTTGAGGGCTTGGAGCCGAACCACATAACGGCGAGCCTAACGGCGCGAGAACGCCTCGGATCTACAGGTCTGGGGGCGGGAGTCGCCATACCCCATGCGCGCCTTCAAGGTCTGCGACAAGCCATAGCGGCATTTATTCGCCTGAGCTTTGCCGTTGCCTTCGATTCGCCCGACGGCAAACCGGTTACCGAAGTGCTAGTGTTGCTTGTGCCTGAACAGGCCACGGAAGAGCATTTAGAGCTCTTGGCGCAGGCCGCAGAAATGTTTAATGACCGCCGGTTTCGCGATCAGTTGCACAAACAGACCGACGTGGTAGACGTGTACCAGGCCTTTGTCGACTGGCCGATGATTGCCCAATAGGAATCTTGCATGGCAACGCCCCTGATTTCACTGGCGCAAAAGGCCCAGATTCTTTCCGACGCCCTTCCCTTTATCCGAGGTTTCCACGGCAAGACCTTCGTCATCAAGTACGGCGGCAATGCCATGACGGAACCGGCCCTGAGAGCCGCATTTGCCCGTGACATCGCGATGCTGCGCCTGGTCGGCATGAATCCCATCGTGGTGCACGGCGGTGGCCCGCAGATCAATGAATTGCTGGACACCTTGGGTGTGAAGGCCGTGTTTCGCAGGGGCATGCGCGTCACCGATGAAAAGACGATGAAGGTCGTCGAGATGGTGCTCGGGGAGTTAAATCAGGAAATTGTCGGATTGATAAACCAAAATGGCGGCAAGGCCGTCGGTCTAAATGGGCAAGATGCACACTTCATTCACGCCCGCAAGATGGTGCCGCCCCTGATGGAGGGGGAGACGGAGCCGCTAGACCTCGGTCTGGTAGGCGAAATCGAAGGCATCGACGCCGACCTTGTCAACAATCTGAGTGCCGATGGCTATATTCCGGTGATCATGCCCATTGGCGTCGGTCCTGAGGGGGAGGCCTACAACATCAATGCCGATCTCGTGGCCGGCAAGTTGGCCGAGACGCTACGGGCGGAAAAACTCTTGATGCTAACGAACGCTATGGGAGTCCTAGATCGCGATGGGCGACTGCTAAACAACATCTGCGCTGCCGACATCGAGCGACTTTCTCAGGACGGCACGGTGCACGGTGGCATGCTTCCGAAACTTGATGCTGCGCTGCACGCCGTGCGCCACGGCGTTCGATCTGTGCATGTTGTCGATGGCCGAGTGCCCAACGCATTGCTGCTTGAAGTGCTCACAAGCGAAGGCGTGGGGACCACCATATTGCCCGACGACGCCCCGCAGTTTCTTGCCGTCAGCCGGCGCTATTTGGGGCGGCTCGACCGCAATATGGACTGACGGCGTCGCCGCTTGGGTTGCTGCAAAACCAGCATTCAAAGACGTCTCATCGACATGCAGAAAATCGGAGCCTAGGCTGCACCGGGTGGTTCGCTCGTTTCTCTGGGAGCCGGACGGGTGGCTTGCAGTACGACCTTTGACCGCCTGCAGCCGTTTGTGTTGAACGCTTAGCGTGCTGGTTACTGCGGCCGTGCGTCAGTAAACACGAGACACCCAACGCTGACTCGACTTTTTTGGCCGTTTGTAGCCGTTATCTGGCTGCCTTGGTGGAAGATCGACCTGTATCGGGTGCAGATCCTTGTACGGGATCTGGCGCAAAAGGTGAGCGATGCAGTTTAGGCGGGCGCGCTTTTTATTGTCTGCGTCAACGATGTGCCAGGGCGTTTTCTTTCGATCAGTGTGTCGCAGCATCGCATCCTTTGCCCGCGAATACTCGACCCAGTATTTACGTGCTTCCAGGTCCATCGGGCTAAGCTTCCAGCGCTTGATCGGATTACGCATGCGCTCAACAAAGCGCCGCTCTTGTTCTTCGTCATTTACTGAGAACCAGTACTTGATGAGACAGATGCCCGAGCGCACGAGCATCTCCTCAAAAAGCGGGCACGCACGCAGGAATTCCTCGTATTCCTCATCGCTGCAAAAGTCCATCACGCGCTCGACGC
>CAZSOI010000463.1:0-18387 GCA_964608115.1 uncultured Burkholderiaceae bacterium
CAGCAATGGAGCAGGCCTGCTTGCCCGGCAAGGACATGGGTATTTGCCCCGACGATTCGCGGGCTTTGCGAGACCACATTGATGCGGCGTTGGCGGACGATTTGGATGCCTTGCTGATCTCTGGCGGCGCTGCCCTGGGCGATGCCGATGTGGTCCGCGGCTTGGGCGGCGTTGAATTCATCCCTGTGAACGTGCGACCAGGCCGTGGAATTGCCGTATTGCGCTTGGCGCGCTCGCAGCAAAGGCTCTTGGTTCTTGGTTTGCCAGGAAATGCGGTGGCCGCTTACGTGCTCTTTCACACCCTAGTACTGCCCGCACTATTGCGCTTGGCCGGTGCCGATGCACGCCCCCCCATGCCCTTGTATACGCCGATTGCTTGCGATCTGCAGACTCGAGCCGGGCGGGTCGATTTTCGACGCGCGCGTCTTGGCCTCGATGGCGCGGGGCGAGTTGTTGCTCACCCACTGCCACAGCAGGGCTCTGCGATGATTCGCTCCGTCAGTGACGCTGACGTGCTACTTGCCGTTGGGCCCGCCGCGCAATACCGAACCGGCGAGCTCCTGCCAGCGTATCCGATCGCGTCCTTCGAATCAGCGATTTGAGCGGACAAACTTGCGCTGCCCATGGACCGCGCGTCCATGGGCTTGCAAATCAAGCGACTATTTCATGCCGGCGCACCGTTCATTGGCGCGTTTGCACTTGCACTAACGGACCCTCCTCGACCTTTACACGAGGTGGTCGTTCACGACCTAGCGGACGGGCCGCTTTTTCACTGGCGATGCGTTCTTGGACTGCCGCGAGTTTGGCCGGATCGGTCTGCGCTAGTTCTATACCCGCCGCATCCAGGGCAGGCGTAAGTTCCGCCAGATTCATCGCCACTGGCTCAATCTTCTCGGCCAGTGGGGCGGGCGACAGCTCCGGACTGAATTCGCCAGTTGCCGCCGAAGGTCCAGCCCCAACTGCCGGCATCACCGAAGCGGGCATGCCAGACAACTGTGCTTGCGGTGCCAAAACCGCAGCACGCTCGACAGTCGTACCGAATTGTTCGATGGGCAACATCGCTGGCGGCGTGGCTCCTGGGGACGGCTCCGCTTTTGCGACCTCTACCCGCAAATCCTCTTGTTCGACGCCACCCGTCGCGCCTTTGCTCTCAGCCATGGCGTGGCTTGTTGCGGCGCTTATGCCAGTTTCGCTGCGTTCGGCGCCCGAGCGACCTCGCCGACGTCGACGCCGCCGTCCGCGCCGCTCCTCCTCGCCTGGCGACGGCGTGCTGACTGCTGTCGATTCAGTGGCACCTGTCAGCTCGGCGGTAGTCGCGCCGGCCAACTCCGGTTGCGCTGGTGCCGCGGGGTTTTCCGCAGCGGCAACCCCTTGAGTTGGGGCTTCACCGTGACGCTCACGCCTGTTACGCCGTCGTCCACCGCTTTCGCTAGGGGCGCCGCGCTGCCCAGCGCTCGTCAAACTCGTCTCCGCCTCGCGCGACGCCGCCCCCGCGGACGCACGCTCACCACCGCCAACGGGGGCCGGACGCTCGCCACGGGGCGCGCCTGCGCTCGCGCCGCGATCGCGCCGTGCTTCCTCTCGTTTGCGCCCAGCTGCGCCGCGTTCCCGGCGTTCTGCCTCCCCGCGCTCTGCTCTGGCACCGCGTTCGGGCCCGCGTTCGCGCCGCTCCAGGCGCGGAGCGCGGTGAGCGGCCCCTCGCGCTTGCTCCTGTCCGCCTCGCGAGCGCGCGGTCGCTTGAGCACCGGCGCCAGCGGTGGGTTTCGTCTTTTCGGGTGCGGTCTTGGGCGCATGTTGCTCCAAGGCAAACCAGCCGCGGATTCGTGCCCAGAACGATTTCTCGGGCGTTTGCGCTGCGCGCCCGGACGGCGGCATGGCCACGGTTTCGGATCCCACTACGGGCGCCGGCGTCTCTGGCACGATGCCCTTGACCACGGCCGTTTGGCGACGGTTTCTTGGTTCGAACGGAACGGCCGGCGTGTATGCCTCTTCGGCCGGCGGCGCAATGACGCGATCGTAGCTGGCCCTTGCCACATCTAGGCGTTCATCGTCGTGGCGCAGCCGCTCGATACTGTAGTGCGGCGTCTCGAGGAATTTGTTCGGTATCAAGACGATGGACACACGCAGACGCGCTTCGAGCTTGGCGATGTCAGCACGCTTTTCATTGAGCAGGTAGGTGGCGACGTCGACTGGCACCTGCGCGTGCACCGCCGCCGTCGACTCTTTCATGGCCTCTTCCTGCAAAATGCGCAAAATGTGCAGGGCCGAGCTTTCGGTGTCGCGCACTTGTCCCACCCCATTGCACCGCGGGCAGGTCACGTGACTGCCCTCGCTCAACGCCGGCCGAAGACGCTGGCGCGAAAGCTCCATTAGTCCAAAGCGCGAGATCTTGCCCATCTGCACTCGGGCGCGGTCGTAATGCAGTGCGTCCTTTAGTCGCAGCTCGACCGCACGTTGGTTGCGACCTTCCTCCATGTCGATGAAAGCGATCACGATGAGCCCGCCAAGATCGCGCAGCCGCAACTGCCGCGCAACTTCGTCGGCGGCTTCAACGTTGGTGCGGGTAGCCGTTTCCTCAATGTCCGATCCACGTGTGGCTTGCGCAGAATTGACGTCGACCGCCACGAGCGCTTCCGTATGGTCGATTACGATCGCGCCGCCCGAAGGAAGGGAAACGGTGCGAGAGTGTGCCGTCTCGATCTGGTGTTCGATCTGAAAGCGCGAAAACAGGGGCACGTCGTCCTTGTAGCGCTTTACCCTCGGCGCTACATCGGGCATGACCAGATCCACAAACGTTTTGGCTTGCTCGTACACGTCCTCAGTGTCGATCAGTATTTCGCCGATGTCGGGATTGAAATAGTCTCGAATTGCGCGAATGACCAGACTCGATTCGAGGTAGATCAGTTCCGGCGCCTTTACATGTTCGACCGCATCGGTGATCGCCTTCCACAGCTGCAGCAGGTACTTGAGGTCCCACTGTAACTCCTCCACCGCACGGCCAATTCCGGCGGTGCGCGCAATCACACTCATGCCGCTGGGCAAATCAAGCTGGTCGATCGCCTCGCGCAGCTCCTGACGGTCCTCGCCTTCGACACGACGTGACACGCCCCCGCCCCGTGGGTTGTTAGGCATTAACACCAAGTAGCGCCCGGCGAGAGAGATAAAGGTGGTAAGCGCGGCTCCCTTGTTGCCGCGCTCTTCCTTCTCGACCTGAACGATCATTTCCTGGCCTTCGGAGATCACCTCATTGATTCGGGCGCGGCCGATATCGACGCCGGCCTTGAAGTACTGGCGCGAAATCTCCTTGAAGGGCAGAAAGCCGTGGCGCTCCTCGCCGTAATCGACGAAACACGCCTCAAGGCTGGGTTCGACGCGGGTTACCACGCCTTTGTAGATATTGGACTTGCGCTGCTCCCGACCGCTCGTTTCGATGTCAAGGTCCAGCAGCTTTTGACCGTCGACAATCGCCACGCGCAACTGCTCGGCGTGCGTCGCGTTAAACAACATGCGCTTCATCAGCACTCCTTGCGCCGCTTCCGGGGCGCAGACCGTGCCGAATCAGATCAGGCGCGCAACAACTCGTTGCCGGCAATCCCCGCACCCGCGTCTGCGCTGCGTGTGCCCGCGCAAATTTGCGCAGCAACGACGGGCGAGCAGGACCCCCGGACGCAGGCCAGGACGACCAGCAATCGAGGACGCGGTAGCACGGAAGAAGGCAACGGTAAAAGTAACTATATGGTGTTGTGCGTTACTGGCAGCCGCGCCAAAGGCGCGGCACGGCTTACATCCGAATTCGGCAGGCACCGGCGGCAAAAATGCGCGACGGGTGCCTAGTTTCCCTTTACGGGCCGCAGACGTCCCGGAAGAACCTTCCTAAGATGCCCAAAACCCGCACTCAGGCGCGCAACCCCGCAACGGCGCCGCACGCTCCTTGCGCCTCGAATCCGAGCCTGGAGGACAAGTTCAGGTCTTCCAGCTAGGGCGCACTGAGCGCCGCTACAATCGAGGCCTGTTGAAAACCGCCCGCGTAGTACCTGGCAACCGTTGCGCGGCACAAAGCGCGAGTTCATCGCACGATGTACCGCTGAGCACCGAACCTGCCCGCCCCGGCGGAGTTCAACTCCTGTCAGTATAGGCAACATGCTCCCGCAAAGCAAAACGCACCCGCCTTCACGAAAACCGGGAAAGGGTGACTCTTCGACCGTGATTCCTGGCGCTGGCTCACGCAAGGCGGTCCAGAGTTCGGCGCCGGCCGTTCGCAAGGTCATTGTGGGTGAAGAACATGCAGGGCAGCGACTGGACAACTTCCTGCTGCGTCTGGCAAAGGGCGTTCCCAAGAGCCATGTCTACCGCGTCGTTCGTAGCGGAGAAGTGCGGGTCAACGGAGGCCGCTCGAGCGCCGCGTACCGGCTTGCCAAGGGTGACGAATTACGAATTCCGCCGCTGCGGATTACGGCTCGGGCACCAAGCCAAGCTCCCGCGCAAATGCCGGCCATCCTGTATGAGGACGAGCATCTGCTGGTCTTAGACAAACCCAGTGGCGTTGCCGCGCACGGCGGCAGTGGAATTGCCTCGGGCATCATCGAGCGCGTGCGGGCGGCTCGTCCGAATCAACCGTTCCTTGAACTTGGGCACCGACTGGATCGGGAGACTTCAGGAGTGTTGCTTCTGGCCAAGACCCGGCGGTGTTTGCTCGCTTTGCATCGACAATTGCGCGCGGGGGAGGTGGAAAAGCGCTATCTGGCATTGGTCGCGGGTGAGTGGGTAAACGAACGCCAGCACGTCCGTGCTGCGTTGACCAAACGTACGCTTGC
Organism: uncultured Burkholderiaceae bacterium; assembly: GCA_964608115.1. Classification (GTDB taxonomy): domain Bacteria; phylum Pseudomonadota; class Gammaproteobacteria; order Burkholderiales; family Burkholderiaceae_F; genus GJ-E10. The sequence continues at coordinate 4,815 of CAZSOI010000463.1, forward strand.
CGGAGGCGAACGGCGCGTATTCGTTGATCCGCAGCAAGGCGCCCAGGCTCATACGATCATCGAATTGCGGTCGCGACTTAAGGGGTTTTCGCTGCTCGAAGCGCAGCTCAAAACGGGGCGAACGCATCAGATTCGCGTGCACTTGGCACACTTAGGGTTTCCGATTCTAGGCGACGAAAAATACGGGGATTTTGAAAAAAATCGACTAGCCGCCAAGGGAGCCTTCGGTTCGCGCTTGGGGCGAATGTTTCTGCACGCTTGCCTGGTGCGCTTGGCGCACCCGGTCAGCCATGCGCCCCTGCTCATTGAATCGCCCCTGCCATTAGAGTGCGCCCAGTGGCTTGCGACGCAAGGCGGGGCGGTCGGTCCCCGACCGGAGTAATGGATAAGAAGCGCTACGAGCTGCTGGTCTTTGACTGGGATGGAACGCTCGTCGATTCAACCGGGGCAATTGCGCAAGCCATCCTCGGAGCTGCGGAGGATATCGGCACGCCGGTGCCTGATCGCTCCTTGGCCTCGCACGTGATTGGTCTGGGTCTGGCGCAGGCCTTGGCACGGGTCGTGCCCTACTTGCCGCCGGAGCGAATTGGCGAGTTTGCCGCGCGCTACCGCGCACACTACAGCGGCAGCGAGAATGCCATTCAGTTGTTTGACGGCGCGGTGGAAATGCTCGACACCTTGCGCGAGCGGGGCGTGCGCCTGGCCATTGCGACTGGCAAGACACGTGCTGGCCTGGATCGTGCGCTGAGGAACTCCGGACTGCAAGGGCACTTTTCGTCGGTGCGTTGTGCCGACCAGACCCATCCCAAGCCGCATCCGGCGATGCTGCAGGAGCTATCCCAAGAGCTCAACGTGGATCTTGCGAACATGTTGATGATCGGTGACACATCGCACGATCTGCAGATGGCCGCCTCAGCCGGAGTGGCGGCGGTCGGGGTTGCCTACGGTGCGCATCCGCGCGCCGAACTCGAACGGCTGCAGCCGCTCGCGGTGTTTGATTCTTTGGCAACGCTGCGCGACTGGCTGATGGAGCGCTGTTAGTTTTATGAGCGCGATGGCGAGCGCCTACGATGCCGCGATCGCGCCGCAGACGCAAGCGAATGGATGGTGGAGCCGTGCAGAAGAAAGACGGCGGCGCGCCGGTCCAGCGCTGGCAAAACCGACGCGCGCATGCTTCGCCACTGCCCGATCGAACGGGTGACGACACTTTGGTTTGCTGCGGTCAGTTCAACGGCCAATCCAAGCCGCGTGTTGGCATCGCACACCTCTAAAATCGCCTCAAAGAGTCGGATGTTGCGATAGGGGGTTTCGATGAAGATCTGCGTTTCGCCGCGATTTGCATCCGCCTGAACGGCGCGTAATCGCTCAAACAGCGCGTCGCGGGCTTGGGGCAGATACCCCAAAAAACGAAACTGCTGACCGTTCATTCCTGCACCCATTAGTGCCAGGACGATCGAGGAAGGTCCGACCCAGGGCGTAACCCGAATGCCCAACTCGTGTGCGCGCGCCACCAAAGTGGCGCCAGGGTCGGCGATACCAGGGCAACCAGCCTCAGAAAGCAGTACCCCGTCAGTGCCTGGCGCAACGCCCGAACGGCAAAGAGGCGCAAGCCAGCCATCGATGGCCGAGGCGTCGGGTTCATGGCCGATTTCGACGATTTGCAAATCGGCGATCAGTCCAGGGTGGCCGACGGCTTTTAAGAAGGCGCGTGCGCTACGAGCATTTTCCACCAGAAAATACCGGCATTGCCGCGCAATCTCGACCGTATCAGGAGGCAAGACGCGCAGTGCCGATCCATCGGATGGACCTTCGACAATCGGCACCGGCACCAAATGCAGGGTCTCCAAGGCGGACCTAGGCAAGACCTTGCACAGGTAAGACGAGGCCCAACGCGGCCAGCATCGATGTCAGACGGATTAGCGGCAGCCCAATCAGTGCGGTTGGATCATCGCTTCGCACCGACTCCACGAGACATATCCCAAGGCCTTCGATCTTGGCCGAACCGGCGCAATCGTAGGGCTGATCCAGGCGCAGGTACGCATCAATGGTTTGTTCAGATAATTGCCGAAAAGTTACATCCGTGTCCACGCAGTCAACGATGCGTTGTCCGTCTCTACTGTCGAGGACCGCAATCCCGCTGTGAAAACACACCGTGCGGCCGCGCATCGCTCGGAGCTGCTCGCGCGCAGCCGCGGGCGTTGCTGGTTTTCCGATCGTCGTTCCATCGAGTTCGGCGAGCTGGTCTGCACCGATGACGATCGCTCCGGGCTGGCGCTGGGCGGCGGCGGTAGCCTTTAGCAAAGACAGACGCTCGGTGGTTTGCCGAAGCGATTCGCCGGCCAGTGGCGTTTCTTCGATTGCGGGCACTTCAACGACGAAGGGCAACTGCAGGCGTTCGAGCAGCTCCTGTCGATAGCGTGAAGACGACGCGAGTACGATTTGGCGTTGCATGGGGTCAGTGTATTCAATTAAAAAGGACCACGGGTCCTTAAGCGTTGCGCAGGCTATGAACACCGTTGACGTTTTTCAACTGGCCCGCCTGGGCTCATCGCTGCAGGGCAGTATCGCCATTGCGGACATGCCGCGCCTAGCCGGCACCCTGGTGCACAGCCGGGGAGTACTTCGCTACGAGTGCGCAGGTCAAATCGACGAGCTCGGCCGTCCGTCCTTGGAGTTACGAATCGACGCCGTGTTGCCCGTGCGTTGCGACCGATGCGGTGAAGAGCTTGACTTAACGCTACAGGCGCACAAGAGATTCTTTTTTGTTCGCACAGAATCTGAGCTCACGGGGATCCCAATCGACGATGCACCTGAGGAAGCCCTGTTAGGCAGCAGCCGCTTTGACCTGCAGGCTTTGATCGAAGACGAGGCCATCCTGCAGCTGCCGATTTCGCCGCGGCACGAACTGTGCGTTTCAGCGACTGGGCCGGCCAGTGTGGCGCTGCCGTCCAAGCGTCCCCATCCGTTTGCTCCGCTGGCAGCACTGCGTGAGCGCCTGCGCACTTCTCGTCCGATGCTACAGCGATCATCAGCACACGGGCAAACGGGCGCCAGGCGCACGGCCGCTGGCCGCAAGCCACCTCGCGGTAAGCAATAAACCTCCGACGGGCCGCAGGCAGTGAGCTTGAGCTTTCGCTCGATCCCAGCATCGTTTAAAATGGCGAATTTGACAAATTATCGGGAAGCACGCCATGGCAGTGCAACAGAATAAGAAGTCTGCGTCCAAGCGCAACATGCATCGGGCGCACGACTTTCTTAACAATCCGCCGCTAGCGATCGAGCCGGCTACCGGCGAAATCATTCGCCGACATCATGTCAGTCCTACCGGCTTTTATCGCGGCAAGAAGGTTGTCGCGACAAAGTCCGACGAGTAAGGATCGGCGCACAGCGCCGTGCACGCCGATCGGTGCTTGAGTTTCGTCACCGGTTGGCTACGGAAAAGCTTGCAGGATGAAATCGGCAGACCGAATTGCATCGATGGCGTCGGCCCAATGACGGTTCGCATCGCGATCGACTGCATGGGAGGAGACCACGGTCTTGCGGTAACGGTCCCCGCGGCCTTATCTTTTGCCCAACGGCATCCGGACGCGCAGTTGCTGCTCGTTGGACGGGGGCCGCAGGTCGAGGCCGAACTGCAAAAGCGATTGGAGTATTCGCCGCTGCGCGATCGTGTGCGGGTCATGCATGCGGCCGAAGTGGTGGAGATGACCGATTCGCTGGCCATCGCCCTTCGATCAAAGAAAAATTCGTCCATGCGCGTTGCCCTCGAGTGTGTCAAGGACGCGATGGCCGATGTGGCCGTCAGTGCCGGCAACACAGGGGCCCTGATGGCCATTGCGCGTTATGTCCTGAAGACGCAAGAGGGAATCGACCGGCCAGCAATTGCGCACGCACTACCCAACCAAAAGGGCGGGCTTACTACGTGCCTGGATCTGGGGGCCAATGTGGACTGCGAAGCCGAACACCTTTTGCAGTTTGCGATTCTGGGCTGTGCCTATGAAGAATCCTTGCAGGGCACGGTGCGACCGAGTGTGGGTTTGCTAAATGTCGGAGAAGAGGTAATCAAGGGAAACGAAGTCGTCAAGCGCGCGGGCGAACTGTTGCGCGCTAGCGGCTTGAATTTTTACGGCAACGTGGAGGGCGACGATATTTTCCGCGGGACGGTGGACGTGATCGTCTGCGATGGCTTTGTCGGCAATGTGGCGCTAAAGACGTCCGAGGGACTGGCGCAAATGCTGGCCGGATTCATCCGCGAGGAGTTCACGCGCGGCTGGACCTCAAAACTGATTGCCATTTTGGCTCTCCCCGTCCTTAATCGGATCCGCAATCGCGTGGATCATCGGCGCTACAACGGCGCGGCGCTTCTGGGTCTGCGTGGGGTGGTCATCAAAAGCCATGGTTCGTCGGATGCCTACGCCTTTGAGTGCGCGATTGCTCGCGGCTACGAGGCCAGCAGCCATCAGCTGATCGAGCGCACAGCAAAAGCTATGGCGGCCCTGCTGGCCCGAGTAACGGCGAGCGCCGAGGCGCCTGTTGTAAGTGCGAGCGCCGAGCGTGCCTGAGATTCGTTCCGCGACTGCACCTTTCGCCCGCGTGGTGGGCACTGGATCGGCTTTGCCGGGACGCCCCGTATCCAACGATGAGCTGGTGCGCGAACTGGCGGCGCGCAACGTTCAGACCTCCGATGAATGGATCGTAAGCCGCACCGGGATTCGCCAGCGACATCTGGCGGCTGAGGGTACGGGCACTGTGGACTTGGCCGAGCGCGCGGCGCGTGCCGCGCTTGCCGCGGCCAATGCCCCAGCCGAATCGGTTGATCTTGTCATCGTGGCGACTTCGACTCCCGACCAGGTCTTCCCGAGCACGGCTTGCTGCGTTCAGTCGCGCCTGGGTGCGGCTGGTGCGGCGGCCTTCGACGTTCAGGCGGCGTGCAGCGGCTTCGTATACGCGATGTCGCTGGCCGATGCGCTAATCCGCACTGGCGCGCATCGTCGCGCTTTGGTGATTGGTGCGGAGGTTTATTCGCGCATTCTCGATTGGAACGATCGGTCAACTTGTGTGCTATTTGGCGACGGCGCGGGGGCTGCAGTCCTGGAGGCGGCCTCGGCCCCAGGGATTTTGGCATCCCGAATGCATGCCGATGGCGCGCGCGGATCCATCCTTACTGTGGCCGGGCGTCTTAACCAAGGAACTGCGGTCGGTGACCCGTATCTGCGCATGGATGGCAAGGCGGTGTTCAAGTTGGCCGTCGATGTGCTTGAATCCTCCGCTCGAGAGGTTCTGGCGCTTGCGGGGCTGGGCCCGGAGAAAATTGACTGGCTCGTTCCTCACCAGGCCAACGTGCGAATTCTCGCGGCAAGCGCCAAACGCTTGGGTTTGCCAACTGAGCGTGTGGTAGTTACCGTGGATCAGCATGGCAACACATCGGCCGCTTCCGTGCCATTGGCCCTGGATGTAGCGCGGATGGATGGACGCATCCGTCCGGGGCACTACGTTTTGCTGCAGGGCGTTGGTGGCGGGTTTACTTGGGGATCTGTGCTGCTGCGAATGTAGCGTGGAGAAAAAACTGCGCACATCCGATCCAGCTCGCCAGGGCGAGCGTTCGACCAAGGGGCGTTTGCAATGAAGCTGGCGTTTGTTTTTCCGGGACAAGGATCGCAGTCTGTCGGCATGCTCGCATCATTTGCCGGCGATACGATCGTTGAGGATGTGTTGCGCCAGGCCTCTGCCGCTCTGGGGCAGGATATTGGGCGACTGATTGCCCAAGGCCCTGCGGCCGAGCTTGACCTGACCGTCAATACGCAGCCGTGCATGCTCACCGCCTCCGTGGCCATGTACCGGGTCTGGCGAGCGGTCGGTGGGGTCGAACCACAGGTTCTTGCAGGACACAGTCTGGGTGAGTACGCCGCGCTGGTGGCGGCTGGGGCGCTGACGCTAGAGCAAGCCGTTCCACTGGTTCGCTTCCGCGCTCGGGCAATGCAGGAGGCGGTTCCGGTGGGCACCAGTGGGATGGCAGCGATTTTGGGCCTGGAAGATGAGAGCGTGCGGCGGGCCTGCATCCGGGCATCGTCCGAGATGCCAGGCGCGGTGGTCGAAGCGGTCAATTTCAATGCGCCGGCACAAGTGGTTATCGCCGGGCACACGGCCGCCCTTGCGCGAGCCTGCGAAATTGCGCGCGAACTCGGCGCCAAGCGAGCTTTGCCGCTACCGGTATCGGTTGCCTTTCACTCCTCGCTACTGGAGCCCGCGCGCTTGCGTCTGCGTGAGCGGTTGTCGCAAACCGAGATTCGAACGCCGGCCGTCCCGGTAATTAACAACATTGATGTGGCAGTTGAGTACCAACCGGATCGAATCCGCGACGCCCTTGCGCGACAAGTTGCCGGCCCGGTGCGTTGGAGCGAAATCATCCAGCAACTGGTTGATCAGGGCGTAACACACATCGTCGAATGCGGTCCCGGAAGAGTTCTCACGGGCCTGAACAAGCGCATCGCGCCGTCAATCAACAGCATGTCAATCTGCGATCGGCCTAGCCTGCAAGAAGCGTTGTCAAAGATCGGAGGCGCATCGTGAACGAAGCAAATGCGTTTGCTGCCGACGCTTTGCGCGGCGAGGTGGCGCTCGTCACCGGCGCGTCGCGGGGTATTGGCAGGGCCATTCTGGAGCGCTTGGCGCAGGCCGGTGCGACTGTGGTTGGAACTGCCACAAGTGATGCCGGCGCGCAGGCAATTACCCAGCGCCTGCAAGAGTTAGGCGCCGGTGGCTGCGGTTTGATGGTAAATGTGCGCGATCGAGCCGGATGTGATGCACTCGTTGAGCAGGTCACGGCGCGTTTTGGCAAGCTCTCCATACTGGTGAACAACGCCGGCATTACCGCCGATACGCTGGCAATGCGCATGCGCGACGAAGATTGGGACGCGGTAATTGATACGAACTTGACTGCCGCATTTCGCCTGGCTCGTGCGTGCGTGCGTGGCATGATGAAAGGCAAGTGGGGCAGAGTCGTCAACATCTCGTCGGTCGTTGGATCAAGTGGGAACGCAGGGCAAGCCAACTACGCTGCGGCGAAAGCCGGGCTCGAGGGTATGACCCGCGCTTTGGCGCGCGAACTGGGTGGGCGCAACATTACGGTTAACTGCGTTGCGCCCGGATTTATTGATACCGACATGACCCGGGCGCTGACGCAACAGCAGCAGCAAGCGCTATTGGGACAGATTCCGCTCGGTCGCCTCGGACACGCCTCGGAGGTGGCTGCAGCGGTCCTGTTTCTTGTCTCGGCGGCCGGGGCGTACATTACCGGGACAACATTGCACGTTAATGGCGGAATGTATATGGGCTAAATCGCCGCTGGCGGTGTTGCTCTGTTAGAATCGCGCGCTATTTTCGCCGCGGAGCCAGGTCGTTTGCCCGCTTGGCACTTGGGGTTGTTCGGCGGTTGCCAATTGCCTGATGCAGCCGCGCAACGGAGGAGAAGGTATGGATAGCATAGAACAGCGGGTCAAAAAAATCGTCGCCGAGCAGCTCGGGGTCAACGAAGCCGACATCAAGAACGAATCGGCGTTCGTTGATGATCTGGGGGCGGACTCGCTCGACACCGTGGAACTTGTCATGGCGCTCGAGGACGAGTTCGAATGCGAGATTCCGGACGAAGAGGCTGAGAAGATTCGGACGGTCCAGCAGGCGATAGATTACGTCAGCGCCCACCTGAAGAAGGCCTGAGGTTGAGCGAGTCGTAAATCTCGCGCGGCATTGGCGGAGGGCCAACGAGGTCGGCAGGTACGAGGTTAGCAAATGAGCGCGCAGCGACGGGTCGTTGTCACAGGCCTTGGAGTGGTGTCCCCCGTAGGCAATGACGTTACGACAGCCTGGGCCAACATTTTGGCGGGCAAATCGGGTGTCGCACGCATTAGCCGTTTTGACCCCACTGCGTACCGTTCGCAAATCGCGGGCGAAGTGCGCGATTTCAAGATCACCGACTATGTGCCGGCCAAAGAAGTGCGGCGTATGGACGCCTTCATTCACTATGGCGTCGCGGCCTCGGCACAAGCGCTTCGCGATTCGGGCATCGAGGTAACTGACGCCAATCGCCAGCGGATCGGGTGCATGGTTGGTTCCGGCATCGGTGGTCTGCCGATGATTGAGGACAATCACAATGAGGTGGTGGCGCGCGGGCCACGCCGCATCTCCCCATTTCTCATCCCGGGGGCGATCATCAACATGATCGCGGGCAACGTTTCCATTATGTACGGATTGCAGGGCCCCAATTTCGCGATTGTTTCGGCCTGCACGACCGGGCTTCACTCCTTGGGGATCGCTGCTCGCCTAATCGAGCACGATGATGCGGACGTCATGCTTGCCGGTGGCGCAGAAGGATCGGTCTGTTCCTTGGGTGTGGGCGGTTTTGCGGCGATGCAGGCCTTATCGGTGCGCAACGATGATCCGACCGCGGCCAGTCGGCCCTTCGACAAGGATCGGGACGGATTTGTCCTTGGGGAAGGCGCAGGGGTCGTTGTTTTGGAAGAGTTGTCGCATGCGCGCGCGCGGGGCGCGCGGATTTATTGTGAGCTCGCTGGATTCGGGATGAGCGCGGATGCCTTTCACATGACCGCGCCCGACGTTGAGGGCCCGCGTCGCTGCATGCAGGCGGCACTGCGCAGCGCGCAAATTAACGCGGATCAAATCCAGTACCTGAATGCCCACGGAACTTCTACCCCTTTGGGCGATGTCAACGAAACCAACGCCATCAAGCTCGCATTTGGCCCGGCGGCGCGCTCGCTGGTGGCGAATTCGACAAAGTCCATGACGGGGCACCTGCTCGGAGGTGCTGGTGGGGTCGAATCTGTCTTCACTGTCTTAGCCGTTCACCAGCAGGTGTCGCCCCCGACGATTAATTTGCAATCGCCGGACCCCGAATGCGACCTCGATTACTGCGCCAACGCGGCCCGGCCCATGCGTATCAACTACGCAATGAAGAACTCCTTTGGATTCGGTGGCACCAACGGTACGCTCGTTTTCAAGCGTGTCTGATTTCCAAGCCGCGAACATTCTGCCGGCGCTTTGGTCCACTAACGAGTTCTACGCCGCGGCCGGCGGCGGTTGCCGTCCCGGATGCGTCGCAAGCGCCTACGCCAGCGACGGCCGGTGCGTCGCCTCCAACCTCGGATACGGGAGAGGCTTCGAACTTGTATGCTTGCTCAGGGGCGCTGGCTGGACGCCCGTCTTGACGACGGGCAAACCGTGCAAGCTCGGGCTCAAGACAAGGAATAAACCCGAGAGTACGGCGCAAACCGGGCCGCTGCGGACGATCGGCGCACCATCGTGGAACAAGTTCTGGGCGAACCGCGCAAATCATCGGGCACGACACCGGGACAAGATTTTTCTGTTGGAAGCGATCAATTGGAAAAACTCGGGCGGGTTTGCTGCGGTTGCACGTGGGGTACCAGAGGTCAGTGCCGCAGTTTCCTAGCGTTTTAGTGCGTTGTTTTTTTCTCGATCCTCAGAACTAATCAAACGGGCGGCTGTCAGAATGGCGGAACAGGCGAAGTCGGTGGCCCGGAGTGTGGGCTCGTATGAGTGAGCGCGATGCCGACTTGCAGTTGGTGCGTCGCGTTCAGCAGGGCGATAAGCGTGCCTTTGAACTACTAGTAGCCAAGTACCAGCGCAGAATCTCTCGGTTGTTGTCACGCATGATTCGGGATCCAGCGGATATAGAGGATGTGGCCCAGGAGGCTTTCATCAAGGCCTACCGGGCACTGCCGAATTTCCGGGGCGAAAGCGCTTTTTATACCTGGTTGTACCGAATCGCGATCAACACCGCGAAAAATCACTTTGCCGCCCTAGGGCGGCGAGCTCCGACGGTGGCCGCTACTGATATCGAGGACCAGGAAGGTGCCGAAGAGGAGTTGCGTCTAAGTGATACGGCGACACCGGATTCGCTGTATCAGTCCAAGCAAGTTGGCTTGGCGGTAAATCGGGCGATTGAGCAGTTGCCTGAAGATCTGCGCACGGCGATTGTCTTGCGCGAACTCGAGGGTCTGAGCTACGACGAAATTGCGGCAGCAATGAACTGCCCAGTGGGTACTGTGCGCTCGCGAATTTTTCGGGCGCGCGAAGCGATCGCGCAGGAATTGCGGCCATTGCTGGGGACCCGCGAGGACGAACGCTGGTAGGTCGGGGCGAAATCGATGCACACATTTCAGGGAGTTTGGAAATGAAGACCGATCCCAAGCCCGAGAGCGTTTCGGAGGGCACGCAGGACGCAAATAGCCAGGCTGAACGCCTTTCGGCGTGGCTCGACGGCGAGCTGAACGCGCCGATGGCCGAACCGCTGGTGCGAGAGCTGCTAAGCGAAAAAGCCCTGCAAAGTAAGTACCAGTCGTGGTGTTTTGTTGGCGACGCGCTGCGTTCTGAACAGGTTGCGGCGGAGCACTCGCCACAGCTGTGTGCGCGGATTTGCCGTGCGCTGCGCGACGAACCGAGACTGCTCGCGCCGCGCGCCCTGAGCTCGCGGCTGCGACATCATTTGGCGAGCGGCCTTGCTGTGGCAGCTGCGATGGCGGTCCTCGTGCTCGTTGCGGTACCTCTTTTGCGGGGCTCGGGTTCAATCAGCGGTGTGCGCGGCGAACCGACGGTGGTTCGAAACTCCACCACACCCGGGGCCGATTTGGCCAATCGCAATAGCGCGGGACAGGTCGCTAGCCAAGCATCTGCCGCTCGCCGACCTCGGTTGGATCCGTACTTTCAGGCGCATCGCGACTTTACGGCCGAGGGCGTAATGCCGGCCGCAGCAATTTACCTGCGCTCGGGCAATGAGAACGAACGGTGATTTTGGACCGGTACGATAGCGAGCGGCCGATGTTGCGAACTGGCTTGACGACTCTTGTCCCCGGCTGGCAAGGTCTTATAGCGCTGCTGATCCTGGCACTTCCGTTGACGGTTTGCGCCGGCGAATCGACAAAACCTGAGGACGGCCGTGTCGATGCCAACTGGCTGCAGGCGATTCAAAAGGCGGCGCGCAATCAGAGTTTCTCGGGCACTATCGTTTATCAACGCGGTGACGAGGTTCACGCCTCGCGCGTTGTGCAAGTCTACGATGGCGTGCAATCGCGCGAGCGGGTGGTCCCCCTCGATGGTCAGCCACGTGAATTCATTCGCAACGGCGAGGAAGTGCAGTGCTTGTATCCGCACCTTCACCGAATTGTCGTCGAGCATGGCGGCGTGCGCGCGTTTCCGGCCTTCGCCGAACCGCTTCCGGCCGATTTGCTGAGCCATTATTCACTGCATCGACAGGGCGCCGAGCGCGTCGCCGGCAGCATGTGCGATGTGGTCGAATTGCTTCCACGTGACAAGCTGCGCTATGGCTACCGACTTTGGGTGGAACCAACGAGCGGTTTGCTTTTTAAGGCGCAAACGCTCAATGAGCGCGGTGCAGTGCTCGAGCAAATTGCATTTACCGACGTGCACGTCGGAGAAACGGTCGACCCGGCTTTGCTCAAACCTTCCTGGCCAACTGCTGGATGGACCATCGATCGGCCACAGTCAAAGGCTGTTGAACTGCGCCTGCAAGGCTGGAGCGTAACGGCTCCCAGCGGGTTTCACCGGTTAGCGGAGGTAATGCGCCACCTCATCGGGGAGGGCGACTCGGCGCCTCGGGCGGCACTGCAGGCAGTGTATTCCGATGGTCTGGCAACGGTCTCAGTATTTATTGAGCGCGACGGACCACTACCTGCCGAGCCCGAGGAAACGCAGCGACGTGGTTCGATTACTGCGTTTTCCCGGCAGGTCGGTGACACCCGCGTAACGGTCGTCGGCGAGGTTCCTCCGGAAACGGCGCAATCTATTGCCGAGTCCGTTGTCTATACCTCGCCGCCGCGTTAGCCGCTGGCGGCGTATCCTTTTTCTTTTACTGCAAACGAAGACGAAGACATGATGAGAGTCACTCTTGCGCGAATGCTTGTCGTCGCACTACTGACTGCCACGGTTCAGGTAACGAGTGCGCAGCCAGCGACGGTGCCCGATTTCGCCGATTTGGTTGAGCGCACGGCACCTGCGGTCGTGAACATTCGCACTGCGGCGCGTGTGCCTACATTCGCTCCGGGCCAGCAACCGCAGATCCCGGAGCTCGACGAGAACGATCCGTTCTACGAGTTCTTCCATCGTTTCTTCCCGCAACCAGGCCCTGGACAGCGCAACCCCTCACCGCGTTCGCCTCACGGCGAACAAGAAGTTCCGCGCGGAGTGGGCTCGGGGTTCCTTATTTCCTCCGACGGCTACCTGCTCACCAATCACCACGTTGTCGAAGGTGCCGATGAGATCACGGTGACCTTGCCGGACAAGCGTGAATTCAAGGGCAAGCTCATCGGGTCGGATCCTCGAAGCGACGTGGCATTGGTCAAGATCGAAGGCGGAACGGATCTACCGACGTTAAAAATCGGCGACCCAGCGAAATTACGCGTTGGCGAATGGGTGATCGCAATCGGCTCACCGTTTAATCTGCAAAACACTGTCACGGCCGGCATCGTGAGTGCAAAGAGCCGCGAAACCGGTGAACTGCTGCCCTTTATTCAGACCGATGCTGCCGTAAATCCGGGAAACTCCGGTGGCCCGCTAATCAATATGCGTGGCGAGGTCGTCGGGATCAACTCGCAGATTTTTACGACCTCCGGGTCCTATGCGGGAATTTCCTTCGCGATTCCGATCGATGAGGCGCAGAAGATTGCCAAGATTTTGCGCACCCAGGGTAAGGTGGTTCGCGGCAAGATTGGCGTGCTGATCGGCGAGGTTACCCGCGAAGTGGCCGATGCTATTGGCTTGCCCAGGGCTGCAGGAGCCGCCGTCTCGAGCGTCGAGTCCGATGGGCCTGCGGATAAGGCCGGGGTCCAGCCCGGAGACGTGATCATCAAGTACGACGGCAAAGCCGTAGAAAGTTCGGCGGATTTGCGCCGGATGGTGGCTTCGACTACGCCGGGCACAAAGGTAACGACAACAGTTTGGCGCGACGGCGCAGCACGCGACCTCCTGGTCACAGTAGGGGAAATGCCCCAGGAGCCGGTGCGGCCAGGTTGGCGCGGCCCGGGCTCGGGGCGTGCCCCCCAAGGCCATCCGGATGTGTTGGGACTCGTTGTTTCGGATCTGGCGGCAAGCCAGCTCAAAGATCTGCACATCGAAGGCGGTGCGGTGCAAGTAGACAGCGCCGAAGGCCCAGCAGGCGCTGCAGGAGTTCGGCCGGGTGATCTGATTCTCAGTGTAAATGTTGCGCGAGTAAAAAACGCCAAACAATTCAATGAGTTAATTGCAAAGCTCGATCTGAAAAAACCAATCGCTGTACTCGTGCGCCGGGGCGATCAATCACAGCGCTTGATCTTGCATGTGGGCGATAACTGATAGGCCGGTCAACGCGGCGGGGTAAAATCCTCCTTTTTCTTTGCGTGCCCGAAAGCAGGGGGTGAGGCCACGGTCTCGCCCCCTTTGTGTTGTGCAGACGGAACATCGAACGGCACCGGGCGCGCTTCGCCCAGTTGGTGCCATTTGCGCCATCTCATATGCTCCAAATCCGCAATTTTTCGATCATCGCCCA
>CAZSOI010000464.1:0-1696 GCA_964608115.1 uncultured Burkholderiaceae bacterium
CAGGACCTCGTGCTGCTTGCTTTTCGGCGTTTTAGCCAAAACCATCCCGATGCGCTACTGGTCACGGCCTGGCATTCACCGTGGCCGAAACTCTCCGAGGGCTTTGCGGGCAAGCTCGATCACCCAGTGCGATTGAACGCAAATGGCCAACTTGACGTGGAGCGCTGGATCCGGGAAAACAGCATCGATCCGACCAAGGTGATCGACCTGGGGCGCATGCCCAATCCGCTTGTGCCGCACGTATTGCGAGAGGTCGACGTGTGCCTGCAGCCTTCACGCGGCGAGGCGTGTACGAACCTGCCGGTCAAGGAGGCAATGGCAAGCGGGGTGCCCGTAATCGCGGGTCTGAACACTGGGATGCGCGACCTCCTCACCGAGGAGAACTCGCTGGTGTTGACGCGCCAGTCGGAGGTGCGTTCGCCCCCCGGTTGGGAAACGCGCGGCTGGGGCGAGAGCGATGTCGAGGAAATTGTGGCAAAGCTCGAGTTCGTGTATGAGAACCGCGACGCGGCCCGGCGGATCGGCTTGGTAGGGCGCCAGTGGCTGATCGACAATGGAAGAACCTGGCGCGCCCATGCCGCGGCGCTCAAGAAATGGCTGCTCGAAGAGGTTGCCTGATATGGCCGAATCAAGCTTGCGGCAGCGCGTCCAATTCCGCCAGAACGCGGATCATGATCGTCGTAAGTTCGGCGAAGTGCTGCGTGTACGTGTGCATGACGCGCTCGCGCCGAGCCGAAACTTCCTCGATACTAATTTCCTTGAGGAAGTTCATGCAGTCAGTCAGCGCTTCGCGGTGCATCGAGTAGCAAACATCGCTCCACCGAACGGTGCGGTCCAACGGTAGCACCCACCCGTCGGAAAGAATGATCGGGATGCATCCAAACGACAGAACTTCGAGCAAGCGGTATGAAAACAGGGCGTCGCCCCGCGGTACGAACGCGAAAACCGATCGCTCGAGCAGTGCCTGGTAATCGGCGTCGCCCACGCCACGGCTGGCGTCCAGGCGCAGCTGCTCGTGCTTGTTCTTTTCGGTTAGCACGATGACGATGGCCCGGCTGTCATGAAAGGACAGCAGCTCTCGACGTACGGGGTGCGAGGGCATACCCTGAAACGACGCAAAAACTGTCCGGCCCTGCGTGCGCACCGCGCGGCACGTATTCACGGGCAGCGCAGGCATGCTGATGGTGCGTGGATTGACGCAGCGATCGAAGCCGGACAGGCAACCGTCCGCAATATAGATGTTGGCATGCTGCCGCAGGTAGAAGGGCAGCCTCACGAAAGGGTGCATGTTGACAATCAGCAGGCGCTTGTCGCGATTCTCGCTTGCCCAGGCGGCGAGGCGCTGGATATAGGCCAGCGTCTCGCCCTGGGGGCTGTAGTTGTGCCCTTGGCCCCGCAAATAGGCCGTAGCGCCCCGCGCGTACCGGGGCCAGTTGGTCTCGACGGCGATGTCCTCGGCCGGCATGTACACCATGCCCTCGGGCCCGGTGGCTTCGCAGTTGATGGTCTCAATGCTCTTGAGCATTTGCGCCCAGTATTCGGTGCGGGGCATGCGCTCGTCGGGACAGATCAATTCGATCTTCATGACTGTGATCGAGCGGTCGTGGCCGCAAAGTATTCTTCGGTGAACCGCAAGCGCAGCGCATCGGTGACTTGCGCGATCACGCTAGCCCAGTCACCAGGGCGCGGCTGGCGG
>CAZSOI010000465.1:0-1792 GCA_964608115.1 uncultured Burkholderiaceae bacterium
GGTCCACAGTTCGTCGATCTGACTGTGCAAACCTTTAACCGCTTCGTCCGAAGGCATGCTCCGCGTCTCGCGAAGCAGCTCCTACAACGACTTGCCACGGCCGCACCGCCGCGTCCTCGATCTCTTTTGCGCACACGTCGGCAACGACCTGAACGAGTGCGCTGGATCGTCCGGATCCTTTCATCGCGAGTTCGCTCTGAACTCGCTGAAGTTTGGCATGGAAAAGATGGTGGCGACGTGGGGCTTCGGCGCTGAGCCGCTTCCGGGCGATTTGCATTGCTTCGCCGTCGAGCATCATCAATAGGAACCTGGCATAGAATGCGCGCTTTGATCTCTACCCGGCGAGTGGCCTGTGATCCGCAAGAATTCGGTACGACGGGATTAAGAGCGAAAAGGAAGTTGTCGCTGGGAGCGGGGCGTGGCATTGTGCCGTACCATGTCTACGCGCATCGCCTGGCTGCGCTTAATCTCTGCGCTCGCGCTTCTGCTCCAAGACGCCATCCGCTTGCTGCTGGGGACACGCTCAAGCGCGGCGTTGAAGGCGGAGAATCTTTTTCTGCGCAAGCAACTGACCCTGTATCTGGAACGCAAAGCGAAGCCGCGGCGTGCCGATAACGCCACTCGCCTTAGTTTGGCACTGCTCTCCAGGTTGTTTGTCTGGAAAGACGCACTCGTCATTGTCGGGCCGGAGACTTTGGTGCGCTGGCATCGCAAGGGATTTCGGCTGTTCTGGCGTTACAAATCGAAGCCGCTCGGGAGGCCGCGTATGCCTGCAGAGCTGCGAGAGCTGATTAGCGAAATGGCGCGGAGCAATCCCACGTGGGGTGAAGAGCGGATTGCCGCCGAACTGCTCTTGAAACTTGGCATTCGCCTGTCACCGCGAACGGTCAGACGCTACCTGCCCAAGGATCGAGGAGCTGGAGGCGGGCGTCGGTCTCAGCGTTGGACGACCTTTGTCCGCAACCATGCTCTAGCGATTCTCGCCTGCGACTTCTTCGTGACGGTTACGGCCACTTTCCGTCGGCTCTACGTGTTTGTGATTATGGAAGTCGGAAGCCGGCGGATCGCACATTCCAATGTCACCGCGCATCCCACGGCAGCCTGGACGCTGCAACAATTCCGGGAGGTAATCAACGGTGAACAGGCGCAGCACTTTGTGATTCATGACCGTGGCAGCATTTACTCGTCCGATTTTGATGCTGCCTTGAGGGCTATGGAGTTAGCGATACTAAGGACACCATACCAAGCTCCCCAAGCAAACGCTTTTTGTGAGCGATTGATCGGCACGATCCGCCGCGAATGTCTGGACTACGTAGCCGCTCCAGTGAATGTCACTTGCGACGCCTTCTATCGAGCTAATTTCACCATGAAACTCGAACACATCTTTCGGATTGTTCAATCGGTGCGTACTGAATGATCTTCGTCATAAGCCAACGACTACATCGTGATTTTGCAACGCACAATCCGTCGCGCACAACGCTCAAACTGTGGACATCGAAAGAAGCTGCGGTTCCGGTCGAAGGGATGGATCTTTAATCGGCCGGCAACCGTGACGTGCGATTTTAGCCCTATGTCGAGGGCACCCGGGGCACGCCTTTTTCGCGAGGCGACCTAATCCCGCGAGATCGTCGCCCGAGCGAGGCTTGCTGCGCAAAAAACATGAGATAAACTGCACTTAGGGGTCGTCTCATCGGGACGATAACAGCCGTTTCCAAGGAGGTAGCGACATGATCAAATCAATGGGCCGCCGCGGGTCAGCGCAGAAATTAGTGCTGTTTTTAGGTGCCGCGGT
>CAZSOI010000466.1:0-35224 GCA_964608115.1 uncultured Burkholderiaceae bacterium
CGCAAGCTGCGCCGCGACATCGCGCGCGTGCGCACCGTCATGAACGAGAAAGCGAACGCCAAATGATCTCCACGGACCCAGCCGCCGCGGCCGCCGGCCAGACCGCCCCCAAGCGGACCCTGGTGGGGCGCGTGGTCAGCAACAAGATGGACAAGACCGTCACGGTGCTGGTCGAGCGCCGCGTCAAGCACCCGATCTACGGCAAGTACATCGTGCGCTCGACCAAGCTGCACGCCCACGACGACAGCAACCGGATCAACGAAGGCGACCTCGTCGAGATCGCCGAGACGCGCCCCCTGTCGCGCACCAAGTTCTGGACCGTCACCCGCGTGGTGGAGGCAGCCCGCGGCTAGCCCACGGGCTGTCCGCCGCAGCCCTCCGTAGCCCGGCCCGGCCGGGCGCAGGAGGGCGAAGGCGGACCGCTTGCATTGGAAAGAATTTTTGGGCTAGAATACAAAGCTTTCGTGGGCGCGCGCCTGGCCCCGGAAACACGGCAGGATGCATGACCGTCGGCGCCCCATTCGGCGCGCCGCGTTTTCCCGGAGCGGGCCGCAAGGCGCGCTTCGCCTCCCCGAACGGGACCAAGACTGACCGCCGGATCGGCCGCACCGCGGAAGCGCGAGCTTCGCGGGTCGGCGGCGGGAAAAGTTGGGAAGAGCGATGATTCAAATGCAGACGATGCTCGACGTGGCCGACAACACCGGCGCGCGGGCAGTGATGTGTATCAAGGTGCTCGGGGGCTCCAAGCGCCGCTATGCCAACATCGGCGACGTCATCAAGGTGACGGTCAAGGATGCCGCCCCGCGCGGGCGCGTCAAGAAGGGCGAGATCTACCACGCGGTGGTCGTACGCACCACCCGCGGTGTACGACGGCAGGACGGCTCGCTGCTCAAGTTCGACAGCAACGCCGCGGTTTTGCTGAGCAGCAAGCTCGAACCGATCGGCACCCGCATCTTCGGGCCGGTGACCAGAGAACTGCGCACCGAGCGTTTTATGAAGATCGTGTCGCTTGCACCGGAAGTGCTCTAGGCGCAGGGCGCATATAAGCAGGAAGGCAGGGAAGATCCCCGATGCAAAGGATTCGCAAGGGCGACGAAGTCGTCGTAATCGCCGGCAGGGACCGCGGCAAGCGCGGGGTGGTGCTCGATCGAGTCGACGAGCGCTATGTTCGGGTCGAGGGCGTGAATATGGTCAAGAAGCACGTTCGGCCCAACCCGATGAAGGGCGTTACGGGCGGCATCTCCGACAAGACGCTGCCAATCGATGAGTCCAATGTGATGCTCTACAACCCCGCCACCGGCAAGGGCGAGCGGGTCGGCTTCAAGGTGGTCGACGGCAGGAAGCTGCGCGTCTTTAAGAGCAGCGGCGCCTTGGTCGGCGAGCGCTCTTGAGCTCGGGAGGCAAGGCAACTATGGTCCGTTTACAACAACAATATCGCGAGAAGATCGTTCCTGAGCTGACGAAGAAATTCGGCTACCAGACTTCGATGCAAGTGCCCCGCATCACCAAGATCACTCTGAACATGGGGGTGGGCGAGGCAGTTAACGACAAAAAGAACATTGAGGCAGCCGTCGCCGACATGACCCGCATCGCGGGGCAAAAGCCGGTAGTGACCAAGACCCGAAAGGCCATTGCGAACTTCAAGGTGCGCCAGGGGCTGCCGATTGGCTGTATGGTGACCTTGCGCGGCGAGCGGATGTACGAATTCCTCGATCGCCTGATCACGATCGCCTTTCCCCGCATGCGCGACTTTCGCGGCGTGTCGGGCCGCGCTTTCGATGGCCGCGGCAACTACAGCATCGGTCTGAAGGAACAGATCATTTTCCCCGAGATTGAGTACGACAAGATCGACAAGCTGCGGGGGATGAACATCAGCATTACAACCACTGCGAAATCCGACGAGGAAGCCAAGGCGCTGCTCGCCGCATTTCGGTTCCCGTTCCGTAATTGAGCGAGGTACACGTTGGCAAAGCTAGCCTTGAAAAATCGTGAAGCCAAACGAGCGGCGCTGGTAAAGAAATTTGCCGCCAAGCGCGCCGCCCTGAAGACGACGTTTTCCGATCAGACCTTGTCGATGGAGGAGCGCTTGCACGCTCAGCAGCAGCTGCAGGCGTTGCCGCGCAACGCCAATCCGACTCGCCTGCGCAACCGCTGCGCCATTACGGGCCGCCCACGTGGCAATTTCCGCAAGTTCGGCCTGGGTCGCAGCAAGATTCGTGAGGCGGCAATGCGTGGTGATATTCCTGGCCTGATCAAGGCAAGCTGGTAACGCGGAGCTTGCAGATGAGCATGAGTGATCCGATCGCTGACATGCTGACGCGTATTCGTAATGCGCAGCGTGTTGAAAAGACGGAAGTGGCGATGCCGTCGTCCAAGCTGAAGGTGGCGATTGCGCAGGTGTTGCGCGACGAGGGCTACATCGAGGGCTTTCAAATTGCCAATGCGCCTGCCCCAAGTGGCAAGGGCGCGGGCCACAGCGAGTTACGCATCGGTCTGAAGTACTACGCCGGCCGTCCGGTGATCGAGCGCCTCGAGCGCGTCTCGCGTCCGGGCTTGCGGATCTATCGTCGCCGCAATGACCTGCCGCAGGTGATGAACGGACTGGGCGTAGCAATCGTCTCTACGCCGCGTGGCGTCATGACCGACCGCAAGGCACGCAGCCAGGGTGTGGGCGGCGAGGTTCTTTGTTACGTCGCCTGATCCGGGGACCGATCATGTCACGAGTTGCACGCATACCGGTTGCCCTTGCCAAAGGGGTTGACGCGCAGTTGGGGGCGGACCGCATCACCGTCAAGGGTCCGCAAGGCACACTGCAGCACAGTTTGTCGCAGCTGGTCACGATTACGATCGGCGAGGGCAAGATCCGCTTTGCGGCCGTCGACGATTCGCGCGAAGCCAATGCCATGAGCGGCACGATGCGCTCGCTGGTCGCGGGAATGGTCCAGGGGGTGAGCAAGGGATTTGAGCGCCGCCTGAATCTGGTCGGCGTGGGCTATCGCGCTCAGGCGCAAGGCGACAAGATCAGCCTCTCACTGGGCTTCTCGCACCCCATCGAGCACCGCATGCCGCCCGGCATCAAAGTTGAAACGCCCAGCCAGACCGAGATCGTGATCCGAGGCGCCGACAAGCAGCGGGTCGGACAAGTTGCTGCGGAAATCCGCGCCCATCGCCCGCCGGAGCCCTACAAGGGCAAGGGGGTACGTTATGACAACGAGACGGTGGTCTTGAAAGAGACCAAGAAGAAGTGAACTTGCCAAGAGCTACGCCATGATCGACAAGAAGCAATCGCGGCTTCGCCGTTCCCGCGCTACGCGCGAACGCATCAAACTAAAAGGCGCACACCGGCTCACGGTGCACCGCTCCAACCACCACATCTATGCGGCCGTGATTTCGGAATCCGGCGACAAGGTACTGGTGTCGGCCTCTACGCTCGAGCAGGAGGTGCGCAACGAGCTCGCGGGAGCCAAAGGTCGCGGCGGCAACGTTGCTGCGGCCAAGATTGTCGGTGCACGATTGGCACGCAAAGCGGCTGCGGCCGGCATCGAGCTGGTCGCCTTCGATCGCTCGGGTTTTCATTACCACGGCCGGGTCAAGGCGCTTGCCGATGCAGCGCGCGAAGCCGGCTTAAAGCTCTAGGAGCAAACGATGGCCAGAATCCAAGCGAAGAATCTCGGCGAGGCGCGTGACGACGGCATGCGCGAGAAGATGATCGCGGTAAACCGCGTAACGAAGGTGGTCAAAGGTGGCCGCATTCTGGCTTTTGCGGCGCTTACCGTGGTAGGCGACGGCGACGGGCGTATCGGTATGGGCAAGGGCAAGGCGCGGGAGGTGCCTGTCGCGGTGCAAAAGGCGATGGAGCGCGCGCGGCGCGGCATGGGCCGCGTTCCGCTGCGCAACGGAACGGTGCAACACGGCGTCGAGGCCAAGCACGGCGCTGCCAAAGTCCTACTCGCGCCCGCGGCCGAGGGTACCGGCATCATCGCGGGCGGACCATTGCGCGCAATTTTTGACGTGATGGGTGTGCGCAACGTGGTTGCCAAGTCGCACGGCTCAACGAACCCTTACAACATGGTGCGTGCCACGCTCAAGGCGCTTGAGCGGCTGCGCACTCCGGCAGAAATTGCCGCCAAACGCGGCAAAACCGTCGAAGAAATTCTGGGCTAAGGACGCACGATGGCGACAAAAGCGGCGAACAAAACGGCTAGCGCCAAGACGACCGGAGCCAAAAAATCGCTCAAGGTGACGCTCGTCAAGAGCGTGGCGGGAACCAAGGCGGGTCATCGCGCGACGGTGCTCGGCTTGGGGCTAAAGCGCCTGCACAGCACGCGTGAACTGGAGGACACCCCTGCGGTGCGCGGCATGATTAACAAGGTCGCGTATTTGGTTCGGATCGACTAAGCAAACGGAGTCCACTATGCGTCTTAACTCCCTGAAAAGCCCGCCGGGATCACGCAGCGTGCGCCACCGTGTCGGCCGCGGCATTGGCAGCGGCTGGGGCAAAACCGCTGGTCGCGGACACAAGGGACAGAGCTCGCGCTCTGGCGGCTTTCACAAGGTCGGTTTCGAGGGCGGACAGATGCCACTGCATCGGCGCCTGCCCAAGCGCGGCTTTACTTCGCTCACGCGCCGCTACGTGGCCACCGTGCGCCTGTCGGAGCTGCAGCGTTTGGATGCCGAGCAAATCGATTTGGCCACCCTGCGGCGCGCAGGCGTGGTGCCGACGCTGGCACAAAGCGCGCGAATCGTGAAAACGGGTGAGTTCTCGCGCAAGGTGAAAGTGCGCGGAGTTGGTGTGAGTGCGGCGGCACGGGCGGCAATCGAGGCCGCCGGCGGCACGGTCGAAGACTGAAGCGAGCGCGGGCGGGAGCAGCAACGTGGCGACCCAACAGGGCAAACTCTCCAGCAGCGGAAAGTACGCCGACCTCAAGCGTCGCGCCGTCTTCCTGGTGCTCGCGCTGGTCGTCTATCGGCTGGGAACGCACATCCCCGTGCCACTGATCGATCCTGACCAGTTCCGTCAGGCGTTCCAGTCTCAGCAAGGCGGGATCTTGGGTCTGCTGAACATGTTCTCCGGTGGTGCGCTGTCGCGCTTTTCGATTTTCTCGATCGGGATCATGCCCTACATCTCCGCATCGATCATCATGCAGATGCTCACCTATGTGGTGCCTTCGCTCGAGGCATTGCGCAAGGAGGGCGAGTCGGGTCGGCGCAAGGTCACGCAATACACACGCTACGCAACCGTGGGGCTTGCTGCGGTCCAGTCCTACCTTGCGATCGTGGCCATCGAGTCCGTGCCCAACCTGGTGATCGAGCCGGGCCTGCTGTTTCGGTTCATCGGTGTGGTGTCGCTGGTTACGGGTTGCCTGTTTTTGATGTGGCTTGGCGAGCAGATCACCGAGCGCGGACTGGGCAACGGAATCTCCATTGTCATCTTCTCGGGCATCGTGGCCGGGTTGCCGAGCGCGTTGGGACGCCTTTTTGAGCTGGTGGCCAATGGGGCGCTGGGTTATCTGGCGTTTTTCACGATCGCCGCTCTGATCGTGGCCGTAACGGGAGTTGTGGTCTTCATCGAACGCGGTCAGCGGCGCATCGTGGTCAATTACGCGAAGCGCCAGGTGGGCAACAAGGTCTTTGGGGGACAAAGCTCCTATTTGCCGCTGAAGTTGAACATGTCAGGTGTGATTCCGCCCATTTTTGCTTCCTCCATCGTGCTGTTTCCGGCAACGATCGCGGGCTGGTTCACGACGGGCGATGCCGCGCGCTGGATACGCGATTTGGCCGCAGCGTTGCAGCACGGGCAGCCGCTATATCTGGTTTTGTACGCTTCGCTGATCATATTTTTCTGTTTTTTCTACACGGCACTGGTTTTCAATAGCAAAGAGCAGGCCGATAACCTTAAGAAGAGCGGCGCCTTCGTGCCAGGCATTCGGCCCGGAGAGCAGACGGCGCGGCATATTGACAAGATTTTGCTGCGCCTGACCTTGGCCGGCGCCATCTACATCACACTCGTTTGCCTGGTGCCGGAGTTTTTGTACTTACGCTGGAGCGTGCCCTTTTATTTTGGCGGCACCTCGCTGCTGATCGTCGTTGTCGTGACGATGGATTTCATGGCTCAGGTGCAGGCGTACATGATGACGCACCAGTACGAATCGCTGTTGAAGAAGGCCAATTTTCGGGGTGGTGCGGCGGGAATGACGCGGTAGCGATGGCACGAGACGACGTCATTCAAATGCAGGGCGAGATCCTTGAAAATCTCCCTAACGCGACGTTTCGCGTCAAGCTCGAAAATGGTCACATCGTTCTGGGACATATTTCGGGCAAGATGCGCATGCACTACATTCGCATCCTGCCCGGCGACAAGGTGACGGTCGAATTGACGCCGTACGACCTGACGCGCGCAAGGATCGTATTTCGCGCCAAGTAAACGGACGCAGGCGTGCTCAGGCACGATAGGAGCAAGACAATGAAGGTGCTAGCTTCGGTAAAGAAGATGTGTCGCAAGTGCAAAGTGATTCGGCGCAAGGGCGTCGTACGGGTGATTTGTACCGACCCGCGGCACAAGCAGCGGCAGGGCTGAGGATCTCTTGGCGCAAAACGACGGAGAAATTTTCTGATGGCACGCATAGCCGGTATCAACATTCCCCCGCACCAGCACGCCGAGATCGGCCTGACGGCGATTTACGGGATCGGGCGCGCTCGCGCACGCGCGATCCTCGATGCGGTTAAGGTGCCGCACGATCGCAAGGTCAAGGAGCTCACGGACGCGGAACTCGAACGTATTCGGGAAGCCGTCAGCCGCCTGGCGGTGGAAGGTGACCTGCGTCGGGAGATTCAGCTCTCGATCAAACGTCTGATTGATTTGGGCTGCTACCGCGGGGTGCGACACCGTCGCGGCTTGCCCGTGCGCGGGCAGCGCACCCGGACCAACGCGCGCACTCGCAAAGGACCACGCAAGGCGGGCGTTGCGCTCAAAAAGCCCGCATGATCGAACCCATGTACGCCGGTTTGCCGCCGCACCTGCGGTACCGCCGCAACCGAGATTCCCAGCACAGCAGATGAACGAGGCATTACAGCATGGCAACTAGGACAGCTCCGACCGCGCAGCAGCTCGCCAGCCAGCGAGTGCGCAAGAAGGTTAAGAAGAACGTCGCCGAGGGCATTGCCCATATACACGCGTCGTTTAACAACACGATCATCACGATTACGGATCGACAGGGCAATGCGCTGTCCTGGTCCACCAGCGGTGGCGCGGGTTTCAAAGGTTCGCGCAAGTCCACCCCATTTGCAGCCCAAGTGGCTGCCGAGGCGGCCGGGCGTGCCGCCTTGGAGTGCGGCGTCAAGAATCTTGAAGTGCGAATCAAAGGCCCGGGGCCTGGCCGAGAATCCTCGGTACGGGCGCTTAACGCCTGTGGTTTTCGCATTACCTCGATCCAGGACATCACGCCGGTGCCGCATAACGGCTGCCGCGCGCCGAAGCGTCGCCGTGTCTGAACCGCACCGCCAGCAGGAACCCCCGGTGGGGTTGGACAATCTCGTGAGTGCCCGGCCGCAGGCAAACGGTCGGCGCCTGCCTGCCGTCAAATGAACGCACCTTGTTCGGTGCGATAGGAATCGATATGGCCCGCTATACCAGAGCAAAACTTAAGCTTTCGCGTCGCGAGGGCACGGACCTGTTTCTTAAGAGCGCACGGCGCACGCTTGATTCGAAGTGCAAGGCCGACAGCAAGCCTGGACAGCACGGGCGCATGTCCGGGGCGCGCTTATCCGACTACGGTGTTCAGCTGCGTGAAAAGCAAAAGGTCAAGAGGACCTATGGCCTGCTCGAGCGGCAATTTCGCCGCTATTTTGCGGAGGCCGAGCGCCGGCGTGGCAATACTGGTGCGAACCTCATTGCGCTGCTCGAGTCGCGCCTGGACAACATTGTCTACCGTATGGGCTTTGGCTCGACGCGGGCGGAGGCAAGGCAGCTCGTCTCGCATTGCGCTATCGAGGTAAACGGGCGCGTCGCGAACGTTTCGTCCATGCTGCTACGGGCAGGCGATCAGATCGCGGTGCGTGAGGCGGCCCGCAAACAAACGCGCGTTCAGGACGCGCTGCAGCTGGCCGCCCAGAGCGGGTTTCCCTCGTGGGTTGACGTCGACACGCAAAAGATGGTCGGCAAGTTCAAGGCCGTGCCGGACCGTGGTGACGTCGCGCAGGACATCAACGAGTCGCTCGTGGTGGAGTTGTATTCGCGCTGATTTTCGGTTCCCACCGCATCGCCGCGGTGGGACGGTTTTCGAGAGCCGGAGTTTTGTGGGAGGCCGGTTCTTTGTTTCAATAAAGTCCCGCGACCATCCAGCAGCCTTATCGGTGTAACGAGCCGAGGGTATTGAAAGGGATCGTCTATGAGTGCAACAGGTTTGTTAAAGCCCCGTGCCATCGAGGTCGAGTCAACTGGCCCGCACAGCGCCATTGTCACAATGGAGCCGTTCGAGCGCGGTTACGGACATACGCTGGGCAACGCCCTGCGCAGAATCCTTCTGTCGTCCATGGTGGGATACGCGCCGACAGAAGCGCAAATCGAAGGTGTGGTTCACGAATATTCGACGATTGACGGGGTACGTGAGGATGTAGTCGACGTCCTGCTCAACCTCAAGGGCATCGTCTTTAAACTGCACAATCGCGACGAAGTCACCTTGAATCTGCGCAAGGACGGCGAGGGTGTCGTTACGGCCGCAGACATCGAACTGCCGCACGATGTGGAGGTCGTCAATCCGGATCACATGATTGCTCGCCTGACAACCGGTGGCAAACTCGAAATGCAGATCAAAGTCGAGAAGGGGCGTGGGTACGTTCCGGGAACAATGCGTGCGTTCCGTGAGGACCACTCCACGACGATCGGCAAAGTGGTGATGGACGCCTCTTTTTCCCCCGTGCGGCGTGTTAGCTACACGGTCGAGAGCGCACGAGTGGAGCAGCGCACCGATCTTGACAAGCTCGTGATGACGATCGAAACCAACGGCGCGATGACTCCCGAAGAGGCGGTGCGGCAATCCGCGCGTATCCTTATCGAGCAACTTTCGGTTTTCGCGGCGCTCGAGGGGGTCACGGAACCGGTACACGCGCAACGTGCTTCGCCGGACGTCGATCCGATTCTTCTGCGTCCTGTCGATGACCTGGAGCTTACCGTGCGCTCCGCAAACTGCCTGAAGGCCGAGAACATCTACTACATCGGCGATCTGATCCAGCGCACGGAAAATGAACTCTTAAAAACCCCGAACCTTGGCCGCAAGTCGCTTAACGAGATCAAGGAAGTGCTTGCGGCACGTGGCCTGACGCTGGGGATGAAGCTGGAGAACTGGCCGCCCGTTGGCTTGGATAAGTAAAGCAAACCTCCGGCCGCATGGCCGGAGCCGATTCACATTGCATCGACGATCGGACCGCCCCGCATCGAGCACGGCAACAACGGCTCGGACGGGGATCGAAGAAGCCGAAACAAGACATACGAAGGAAACTTTCATGCGTCACGGACACGGTCTGCGAAAGCTCAACCGCACGAGCAGCCACCGCTTGGCAATGTTGCGCAACATGTCCAATTCGCTGTTGCGCCATGAGCTGATCAAGACCACGCTGCCCAAGGCCAAGGAACTGCGTCGATTGGTGGAGCCCTTGATCACCTTGGCCAAGGAGCCGACGCTCGCCAACCGGCGTCTGGCTTTTAACCGGTTGCGTGATCGCGAAATGGTGGTCAAGCTCTTTTCCGAAATTGGCCCACGCTACAAGTCCCGCCAGGGCGGATATACCCGCATACTCAAATTCGGCTTTCGTTTGGGCGACAACGCGCCCATGGCGCTAATGGAACTCGTCGACCGGCCGCAAGCCACCGCAGGCACCGCAAGCGAAACCAAGCCCGGCGCCTGAGCCGAGCATGGCCGCCGCCGACGCAGCGGCGGTAGCCCTGTGCGTGCGTGAACTGCGCAAGACGTACGGCACGGTCGCGGCGGTCGATGGGGTGTCTTTCGCGGTCCGTGCCGGTGAGTGCTACGCCTTGCTCGGACCCAACGGCGCTGGCAAGACATCCATTTTGCGCTGCTGCCTGGGCCTGACCGCGTACGATTCCGGTGCCATCGATCTGCTCGGATACCACATTCCCTCGCAGGCCCGCCTTGCGCGCCAGCGCACCGGCGTCGTATCGCAGATGGATAACCTGGATCCGGACTTCACCGTCGAGGAAAATCTCGTCGTCTATGGCCGCTACTTTGGCATCGACCGGCAGACGATCCGGCGCCGCATCCCGGAACTGCTCGAATTTGCCAGCCTTGGCCAGAAGGTGCATGCGCGCATCAGCGAACTCTCGGGAGGAATGAAGCGCAGGCTGATGCTGGCACGCTCCCTGCTGAACGATCCAAGCCTGATACTAATGGATGAACCTACGACGGGTCTTGATCCGCAGGCCCGGCATTTGATCTGGGAGCGGCTCAAGCAATTGGTTGCGCGTGGCAAGACGATTTTGCTAACCACGCACTTCATGGACGAGGCCGAACGTCTGGCCGGCCGCCTTGCAATTCTCGATCGAGGGCGCAAAATCGCCGAAGGCAGCCCGCGTGAACTCATACGCGGGCAGATCGAACGCGAGGTGGTGGAGGTCTTTGGCGAAGGTGCAGTTCAATGGGCCCGCAATCGTGCCGCGGCCATGGCTTCGCGAGTGGAGATCGCAGGGGAGACCGCGTTTTGCTACCTCACGGATGCCAGCGCGATTTTGCGCGAACTGGAGCAACATCCCGAATTACACCACCTGTATCGGCCGGCCAATCTGGAGGACGTTTTCTTAAAACTCACGGGACGTGAAATGCGGGCAGAGTGGTAATGACGGACCCCGCAGCTTTTTGGCGCGTTCCGCGCATCTCGCGCCGCTTCATTCCCGTCTGGCAGCGCAATCTGCTGGTTTGGCGCCGTTACCTGCTCGAACGAATCCTCTCCAATATCGTCGAGCCGGCCATCACTTTGGTGGCGTTCGGCTATGGTCTTGGGACCTTGCTGCCCCAGATCGACGGTGTGGCATATCTTCCCTACCTCGCCGCAGGCACACTGTGCGTCAGCGTGATGTATTCGGCCAAGTTCGAGTCGCTTTGGGGCGCATACAGCCGCATGGAGGTCCAGCACACCTGGGGCGCAATCATGAATGCACCGGTGGCCATCGACGACATCTTGTTGGGAGAACTGGCGTGGGCCGCGACAAAGTCCCTGCTAACTGGTACGGCGATGCTGCTGATCGTATGGGCGTTGGGCCTTGCGCGCACTCCCTGGGCGCTATTTGTCCTGCCGCTTTCTTTTATCGCCGGCCTGTCCTTTTCGGCGATGGCCCTGATCGTCAATGCGTTGGCCAAGGGCTGGGACACGCTATCGACTTATTTCACGGTCGTTGTCACGCCGATGATCTTCTTAGGCGGGGTCTTTTTCCCGCTCTCGCGTCTTCCGCCGTGGCTGCAGGAAATTTCGGGTTTTTTGCCCCTTACGGCGCTCGTGCAGCTTGTGCGCCCGTTAATGCTCGAACGCGTCCCGCAGGACGCCGCGTTTCATTTGGCGTTGCTGCTGTGTTACGCCCTTGGGTCTTTTTTTATCGCGCTCGGGCTAAGCCGCCGCAGGCTCTTGCGTTAGATCGGTCCAACGCACTGTTGCATGACATGTCATGATTTTGTAACATGATTTTCGTACCCTGCGCGCGATGTCGCGCAAGTCCGATGGGCCGGCCCAACACAAGCCTCCTAGCACGAAGGCGGGCAATCACTTTCGGGCTATTTTTCTCTCCGATATCCATCTGGGTACTGCCGGCTGCAAGGCTGCGCACCTGCTCGATTTTCTTCGGCACAACGAGTCCGAGTGCCTGTACCTTGTTGGCGACATTATCGACGGCTGGGCGCTGCGCTCGCGTTTTTATTGGCCTCAATCGCATAACGACGTCATCCAGAAAATTTTGCGCAAGGCGCGCAAGGGCACAAAGGTGTATTACGTTCCGGGCAACCATGATGAAATCGCACGCCAATTCTGCGGTCTGAAATTTGGCGACGTCAGCATTTGTGAAGATGCCGAGTACCAACTAAGAGACGGCCGAAGGCTGTGGGTGGTGCATGGGGATATCGCCGACGGGGTGATCCGCCATGTGAAGTGGCTGGCGCACCTTGGCGACGCGCTGTACGACTGGCTGCTGTGGCTGAACCGGCACCTAAACAACCTGCGAGCCCGGCTCGGATTTGGCTACTGGTCGCTGTCGCAATATCTGAAGTACAAGGTCAAGAATGCAGTTAGCTTCATCAGTGACTTTGAGGCAGTGCTTGTGCGCGAAGCGCGTCGTCGCGGCTACGACGGTGTCGTTTGTGGACACATCCACCATGCACAGATACGCACCGTCGATGGCGCGCTGTACGTAAACGATGGCGATTGGGTGGAAAGCCTTACGGCGCTGGTCGAAACACACGACGGTGAGCTGCGCATCATGGTCTGGGACCAGATCCTCGCGCCCGATCTGCCATCGCCGCATTGGAGCCTGGACGAGCATGAGGTGCCGGCGCCCGTTGCACCGGCTGTGGAGCCGTGCGGTTAACTAGTGTGAGGCGGCTATGAAAATACTGACCGTGACGGACGCCTGGCACCCGCAGGTCAATGGCGTCGTGCGCACGATCGAAGCAACAAACCGCGAACTGGCCCGCGCCGGCCACGAAGTCCACGTGATTTCGCCGCAATTGTTCTTCACGGTTGCATGTCCCGGCTACGGGGAGATTCGGCTCTCTGTGTTGCCATACCGAAGGCTGGCCCGAATGGTTCGCGCGATCGCACCGGATGCTGTCCACATCGCGACCGAAGGTCCCTTGGGATTGGCCGCACGACGCTACTGCTTGAGCCGTGGCATGGCGTTTACGACCGCCTACCACACGCGGTTTCCCCAGTACTTGAAGGCTATGTACGGTATTCCCGAGGTGTGGGTCTATCGGTTCTTGCGCTGGTTTCACCGGCCCGCGCACTTCATGCTCACTCCGACCGCACACGTCGAACGCGAGCTTGCGCAATGGCGAATCGACAATTTTGCCCGCTGGACGCGCGGGGTCGATTTGGACGTCTTTCACCCTGTTGCTGAACCCTCGCCGTTTGTTCAGGGTTCTCCGCGACCGATTTTCCTTTTTGTCGGGCGCGTGTCGGTGGAAAAGAACATCGACGCCTTCCTTGACCTGGATCTGCCCGGAACGAAAGTCGTGGCCGGCATCGGTCCCGAGCTGCACCTCTTGCGGGACCGGCACCCTGAGGTGCGGTTCTTGGGCATCTTAAGCCGCGAGGAGCTGGCCCAACTGTATTCGAGCGTCGATGTCTTTGTCTTTCCAAGCAGAACCGACACCTTTGGTCTTGTCCTGCTTGAAGCCCTGGCCTGTGGCACACCAGTTGCGGCGTACCCGGTGCAGGGCCCGCTGGACGTCGTAGGCGGCTCGGCAGTGGCAGTTCTGGACGAGGATTTGCGCAAAGCCGCTCTTGCGGCGCTACGCGTTGATCGGCAGGCCTGTCGTCCTTACGCAGAACGCTTTTCTTGGGCGGCGGCTACACAGCAATTTCTGGAGCGCCAGTCACTGTGCTCGGCTCCCCCCGCCGCGGCAGCAAGGCACGCCGCAGCCCACGTCAGCGACGAGGGTGCAAGCAGCGCGGGGTCAGCGCCGCATTAACGCTGCCCGTTGTTCGTCAGCCACCTGCCTCCTCGCGCAACCATCTGGCGGCCTGCAAGGAGAAATAACTCAAAATGCCGTCCGCGCCCGCGCGCTTGCACGCGACCAGGGACTCCATCGCAACGGCCCGCTCATCGAGCCAGCCATTGGCGCTAGCGGCTTTGAGCATCGCGTACTCGCCACTTACCTGGTAGACGAACGTGGGTGCGTGAAACGTTTCTTTGACCCGTCGAACGATATCGAGGTACGGCATGCCGGGTTTGACCATGACCATGTCCGCGCCCTCCAGCAGGTCAAGTCCGACCTCGCGCAATGCTTCGTCGCTGTTGGCCGGGTCCATCTGATAAACGGCCTTATTGGCTTTGCCAAGGTTGGAGCGTGAGCCGACGGCCTCACGAAACGGTCCGTAAAAAGCGCTCGCGTACTTTGCCGAGTAGGCCATGATGCGCGTGTGAATGTGCTTGTTTGTCTCCAGGCACTCGCGTATCGCCCCGATTCGCCCATCCATCATGTCACTAGGAGCGACAATATCCACGCCGGCCTGGGCCTGTACTAGTGCCTGCACTTTGAGCACCTCGATCGTCTCATCATTGAGCACGTAGCCGCTCGCGTCGATTAGTCCGTCTTGCCCGTGCGTGGTGTACGGATCGAGTGCCACGTCGGTGAGTATGCCGAGCTCGGGAAAGCGTGCCTTCAAGGCCCGGACCGTTCTGGGAACCAGGCCTTCCGGGTTGCACGCCTCGCGGCCGTCGGCGCTTTTTTGATTTGCCTCCAGAACCGGAAAAAGCGCCAGTACAGGAATCCGCAGCGCAAGGCATTCTTCTGCAACGCGAAGCAGCGGTTCGAGCGTCATGCGCTCTATGCCGGGCATCGACGCCACAGCCTCGCGGCGCGTAGGCCCGCCGATGACGAACACCGGGTAGATGAGGTCGTCGGGGGTCAGGCGGGTCTCGCGCATCATGCGGCGCGAAAAATCATCGCGCCGCATACGCCGCATACGGGTTGCGGGAAAACCAGCAAATGAAGCGATAGAGGCGGACATCGGAAATCTCCGCGGCGTACAGAGCGCCGTGCAAGGTCAAGGCCGCGTCGAGGACGGCTCAACGGGGCAATTTTACCGGTCCGAGCCGCTTAGCTGCTCAAAATTTCGGCTGCGGCCTCACGCAGCTCTTCTACGCCGCTGCGATCATGTGCGGAGAAAAGCTGAACTGATGTGGCGATAGGCAGTTCCTCGGCCCGCTGCTCGGCGCGCTGTATCACCGCGCGGCGCTCGGTGGCGCTAATCTGGTCGGCTTTACTAAGGAGCATGTGCAGACGAAAACGCTCAAGATCCTCGCGGCCACAGATCCAGCCAAGCAAGTCTTCGTCCACACGCAACAAAGGCCGTCGCGCATCCATTACCAGTACGACGCCACGAAGCATTCGGCGCGCGAGCAAATATCCGCCAACAAGACCATCCCAGCGCTTGCGCGTCATTGCATCGGCCCTGGCAAATCCGTAACCGGGTAGATCAACCAAGTAGGCGCAGATCTTGCACCGGGGCGCAGCAGCGTCGTTCATTACAGAGAAAAAGTTGAGCATTTGTGTGCGCCCTGGGGTTTTGGACGAAAAAGCCAGCCGGCGCCGTTGGGTCAGCAGGTTAATGGCCGTAGACTTGCCCGAGTTTGAGCGCCCGACAAATGCCAGTTCCGGCAACATGGCGAGCGGTGCCAAGGGCAGGGCCGTGAGCTCGGCTACGGAAGTGACAAATTCGGCAGAAGGAAAGCTCGGGGAGTGAGACACGATCGCAACCTTGTCGTGCGCAAACGCAACACGGCGCTCCTCGGTAAAATCCGCAGCATAGCCGTCCGGGCGGTTAGCAACCCGGACGCCGCAATAGACTCCAGGAGCGAAAAAAAATGGCGATGTCGCAGTGCCGGCAGGCGAGCGGGGTAGACGGTCATAGCTTGGGGAAGCTTGTGCTTGCGCTCAGCTTTTTGGGTGCGGCCACAGCCGCGCTCGCGGCCTCCACAGCAGCCCCGCGGCCCGACGCGTCCAAGGGCAAACAAATTGCAGCCCAGGTCTGCGCAGCCTGTCACAACGCAGATGGAAACTCGACGATTTCGACCAATCCTAAACTCGCCGGTCAAAGTCCCGAGTACCTCATCAAACAGCTCGCCGATCTGGCCAAGCCCTCGGGTGACAAAACAGGGCGTGAAAGTGCTGTCATGAGTGGCTTTGCTGCGTCACTTTCGCCGGCGGACCGGCAAAACGTTGCCGCCTGGTTTGCTTCGCAAACTGCGACCCCTGGTTCCGCCGCGGGTGCCGACGCCACGCAAATGGGCGAGCGGCTGTACAAAGCGGGACTGCCGGCCAAGGCCGTCCCCGCCTGCGCCGGCTGCCATGGTCCCGCGGGCAATGGCTTGCCCGCGCTGTATCCGAAGAT
Organism: uncultured Burkholderiaceae bacterium; assembly: GCA_964608115.1. GTDB lineage: Bacteria > Pseudomonadota > Gammaproteobacteria > Burkholderiales > Burkholderiaceae_F > GJ-E10. The sequence continues at coordinate 16,114 of CAZSOI010000466.1, forward strand.
TAGCGGTCAGCACAGCGACTATGTCGAGGCGCAGCTGCGCGCTTTTCGCGAGGGATCACGCCACAACAGCGAAGCGATGGGACAGATCGCATTTCGCCTCTCTGACCCGGAAATCAAGGCCTTGGCCGATTTCGTCGCGGGATTGCGCGCGCAGTAAGTCCAAGCCCGAGCGCACGTCCGTAGCGCTCGGCCCATCAGGGCAGCAGCGTTTCGGTTGCGAACAGGTCAGCGGCCGATTCGCGCCGACGCACGAGATGGCAGCTCTCGCCGTCAACAATGACCTCGGCGGGCCGACCTCGGCTGTTGTAATTGCTGGCCATGCTCATGCCGTAGGCGCCGGCCGATAGGATCGCAAGAAGGTCTCCCGCAGCCAACGCCAGGGAACGATCCCGCGCGAGCCAGTCCGCACTTTCACAGACCGGACCGACAACGTCATAGACCCGCTGCTCTTCGGCTCTCGGCACAACCGGGCGCACCTCCATCCAGGCCTCGTACAGAGCCGGTCGCAGCAAATCGTTCATCCCTGCATCGACAATCGCGAAGTTTTTTACCAATCCCGTCTTTACCACTTCCACCCGGGTGAGCAGCGCTCCCGCCGCCCCTACGATCGAGCGACCGGGTTCCAGGATTAGCGTCTTATCGCGGTGTCCGCGCCGATCCGTGCACGCAAGCAAAGCGGTGATGAGCTCCTCGATGGTGGGGGCGCGCTCATCACGGTAGGCAATGCCTAATCCGCCCCCAAAATCTATGTGCCGCAACCGAATACCCCGCGCTTGGACGCGATCGACGAGATCAAACACGCGCTCGGCGGCCTCAACGTAGGGCTCAACGCTGGTGATCTGCGAGCCAATGTGACAGTCGATTCCGGTGACTTCGATCGCGGGCAGGCGAGCTGCGTACAGATACAAGGCCTCGGCCTCGGCTGCAGGAATTCCGAACTTGTTAAGTTTCAAACCCGTTGAGATGTACTGGTGCGTTTGCGGATCGACATCCGGGTTGATGCGAAAAGAAATTGGTGCGCGCCTTGCCAAGGTCCGCGCGACACGGTCGATCGTCTCGAGTTCGGAGGCCGACTCCACGTTAAAGCAGGCGATCCCCGCTTGCAGTGCGGCGCCAATTTCTTGCTCGCTCTTTCCTACCCCTGAAAACACAATCCGCCCGGCACTAGCCCCAGCGGCCAGGGCGCGCGCCAGCTCTCCGCCGGAAACGATGTCAAAGCCACTGCCCGCTCGCGCCAAAAGATTCAAAACCGCCAGATTCGCGTTGGCTTTGACCGCGTAGCAAATCCAGGCCGGGCGAGCCGCGAGGGCCTGGGCATAGCGCCGGTAGGCTGCCAATATGGCGCGCTTGGAATACACGTAAGTGGGAGTGCCAAATTGCTGCGCGATCTGCGTCAAGGCAAGCTTCTCGCAGCACAGTGCGCCGTCTTCGTAGACAAATGCTGCGCTGTGTTGCGCGGTCATTGCGGAGCCTGAGGAGCGTTGTTGGGTTTTTCCGGCGTACCAGCGGGGACGTCGCCACCGTTGCCGGAGCCGCCCGTTGGGCTTGCGCCCCCGACATCGTTGCGGCCCTCGGGCGCGGTCAGAGCCTGAGCGGAGTTGCTTGGCGAGGTGCCCGGCGCTGGAGCACCTTCCCCCGCGGCCGTACCGGCGGCAGAAGGGTTGGAACGAACCGGCCAGGGCGTATCCTTGCCGTGTCCCGGCAAGTACAGGGGACCCTTTTGACCGCAGGCGCTAAGCAGCAGCAACGCGGCGAGAAGTGATGCGCAGCCCCGCCCTGCCTGAGCGAGCATCGTGCCGGCAGAAAGTCTTTTCATAGTCCCAATCTAACATGACCGAAACCGAGTTCTTGGACCGCGCTGAAGCAACACTGGAGCAGGTTGCATCGTCCGTCGACCGCGCCGCGATTGAGGCCGAATGCAACCTCAGCGCACTGGTGCTGACGCTCGATTTTGACGACGGTGCCCGGATGGTGGTCAACGCGCAAACGCCAATGCGCCAGCTGTGGCTGGCAACGCGCGCCGGGGGCATGCACTTTGGCTTTGACGGCCGTAACTGGTGCGACCTTCGCAGTGGCGAGGAGTTCTTTGATGCTCTCTCGCGGGTCGTTTCAGAACATTTGGGGCGGGAATTGCGCCTGCACCCGCGCTAGGCGCACGAGCACATCAAAAGACCGGTTCCCCAGGGGTAGTCCCGGGCACACCAGGCGGTTTGGTTTCGTCCGGCGCGCGATCGTCTAGCCCCAGACTCGCCACGCCCTGTCCGGGCTGGAATTCTTCCAAGTACACCTCGCCATTGAGCTGCACCACGCCCGGGGGAATTTCGCGTACGACTTCTGGAACTCCCTTTAGCGCACCGGCCATATAGTCGATCCAGATCGGCAGTGCCAGACCGCCGCCGGTCTCGCGCACTCCCAACTGACGGGGCTGGTCAAAGCCGACCCAGCCGACCGCGACGAGCCCACCTGCGTAACCCGCAAACCATGCGTCGTGGGACTCGTTGGTCGTACCCGTTTTGCCTGCCACATCGATACGGTTCAGGCTCGCAGCGCGCGCCGCAGTGCCAGTGCGTGCTACGTCTTTGAGCATCGTGTCGACGATGTAGGCAGTGCGTGAATCGAGCACGCGCGGCGCCGAATCGCCAGCGACCTGCGGTTTGGCTTCCATGAGGACCTTACCGTTGGCGTCGACGACGCGACTGATCACGTAGGGATGAATACCAAAACCGCCGTTGGCAAAAATCGCATAAGCACCCAGCTCCTGCCAGGGGGTTACCGATCCAGCCCCCAGGGCCATCGTCAGATACGGTGGATGCCGTTCGGGATCGAAACCAAAGCGCGCGATGTATTGCCGCGCGTAAACTGGGCCGATGGCCTGCAGCACGCGGATCGAGACCATGTTCTTGGATTTGGCCAGTCCCTGGCGCAACCGCATGGGGCCTTCGAAGCCGCCATCGTAGTTTTTCGGTTCCCATAACTGCCCACCGGTGAGCTCCGGCGCAACGCTCACCGGAGCATCGTTGACGAGCGTGCTCGTCATGATTCCTTTTTCCAACGCCGCGGCATAAATAAACGGCTTGAAGCTTGAACCGGGTTGCCGCCAGGCTTGCAGAACGTGATCAAACTTATTCAAATTGAAATCAAAACCTCCCACGAGCGCTCGAATCGCACCGTCGCGCGAATCAGCCGAGACGAATGCGGCTTCCACTTGCGGCAGTTGCGCGATGGTCCAGCTGTCTTTTGGCCCGCGTACCAGGCGAATAAGGGAGCCGGGCGCAATGCGGTGCGCTGGCGCGGTTTTGGAGCTGAGCGCGGCAGCCGCAAAGCGCAGGCCCTCGCCGTCGACGCGGACGGTGGCGCCCCCGGCAAGCTGCGCCTTTACGGCGCGGGTGCTCGCCTCCAGGACGATCGCCGCTGGGAAACCGGCGACGTCGGGCGCGGCCGCCAGCGCGTCGCTGATGCGCCGCGCGCGTTGCTCGGTTTCGCCACTCATATCGACTTGCCGCTCGGGTCCGCGGTAACCGTAGCGCTGGTCATAGTTCAGCACCTGCGCACGCAAAGCCTCGTAGGCTAGTTGCTGATCACCGCTCGATATCGTCGTGTAGACACTTAGTCCGCGCGTATAGGCTTCCTCGTGAAAGATCTCCGCCACCAACTGGCGGGCGAGCTCGGCGACGTACTCGGCGCGTACCCGTGAATGGGTGATGTTGGCAACTGTGGCCCCCTCCGCGCGCGCATGCACTTCTTCGGCCATAGCGGCGTCGTACTCTTTGCGGCTGATCGCATGGATCGCGAGCATGCGCCCTAGGACATAGTGCTGGCGCGCCTGCGCACCCTTGGGGTTGGTCAGCGGATTGCCGGTGCTGGGCGCTTTGGGCAGCTCGGCAAGCATGGCGCATTCGCCCAACGTCAGGTCAGAGAGAGATTTGCCGAAGTAGACCTGGGCCGCGGAGGCAAAGCCGTAGGCCCGCTGACCAAGGTAGATCTGATTGATGTAGACCTCCAAAATCCGATCCTTGGTCAGCGAGGATTCGATCTTGACCGCCAGGGCGATCTCGTAGACCTTGCGCAGGTAGCTGCGCTCCGAACTAAGAAAGAAATTGCGCGCCACCTGCATCGTGATGGTGCTTGCGCCTTGCACGCGGTGGCCCGAGACGAGGTTTACCAGGGTCGCTCGCAAGATTCCCAGGGCGTCGACGCCACCGTGGTGGTAAAAATTGGTGTCCTCGGCGGCAAGAATCGCCTGCTTTAGGCGCTCGGGCACTTCATGTATGGTGACCAGGCTGCGCCGCTCCTCGCCAAATTCCCCCAGCAGGACCCCGTCGGCGCTCCACACCCGCAGCGGCACTTTGGGCCGGTAATCGGTAAGCGTTTCGATTGATGGCAAGTTGTAGTAGGCGATAGAAAAAACCAGCGTCGCCAAAAGCAGCACGCAGATCAGTGCTGCAGCCACGAGGATGACGGCAAAACCGACTACGCGCGCTGAGCGTGTGCGTGCCTGCTCAAGCAGCCATTGGCGCATTTGGACCAGAACGGTAGTTGCGGCGGACGCCAATTAACCCTCAAAGATGCGAATTTGCACAATGGCCGCGGATTATAGGCAGGGGCGCTGGCGCATTTGGCGGGGTTGACCGGGCTGACTGGCACCTGCAGCGAGCGCAGCGATACGGTGCTCGCCGCCATAGACAATTCGCAATACCGGAAAACTGCCACTGCTCGACCGTTCAATGGACTTGGCTCGATTGGTCGCTCTTGCTAGGATCTGCCGCGGCGTTGGATGCTGCATCGGTAACTTCTCGCAACGTAAGGGAAATGGCCGGTTGCTGGGCCGTCTTGAATCGGACAAAGGACGGTTTCTCGGGCTCCTAAAGCGCCGGATGATGCCCGAACGGGCTAACACATGTATCGTCCGGGATTGCCGGTTTTACAAGGAGTGGCGGTTTGGCCTTCGAGTTGCCGTTTTTTTCGTCCAAGACACCGCCGCTGCTGGGATTGGACATCGGCTCGTCAAGCGTAAAACTGGTCGAACTTGCCGACGCCGGCTCCGGTGTGCTGCGGCTCGAGCGATACGCCATTGAGTCGATACCGCGCGGGGCCGTAGTCGATGGCAACATCGACAAGATTGACGTGGTTGCCGATGCAGTCAAACGGGTATGGCGGCGTGCCGGCTCGCGTGTGAAAAACGTCGCCATGGCGCTGCCAGCTTCGGCCGTCATCACCAAGCGCATTGCCTTGCCAGGCAACTTGCGCGAGGAAGAGATGGAGATGCAGGTCGAGAGCGAGGCCAATCAGTACATTCCGTTTGCGCTTGACGAAGTCAGCCTGGATTTTCAGGTCCTAGGACCGATACCCAACTCGCCGGAGGACGTCGAGGTGCTCATCGCCGCCTCGCGCAAGGAAAAGGTCGAGGACCGCATGGCGGTGGCGCAGGCGGCGGGCCTTTCCGCGGTCGTCATCGATGTGGAATCGTTCGCCGCGCGCGCGGCCCTTGCGCGATTGGTGGAGCAACTGCCCAATCGCGGCGAGGGCTTGGTTATTGCCGTTTTTTATATTGGTGCCAATACCACCAGCGTGACCGTGCTGCTTGATGGAGAGGCGATTTACGAGCGCGAGCAGCCCTTTGGCGGGCAACAGCTCACCGCGGACATCGCACGGGCATACGGAATTTCGCCGGAGGAGGCCGAACACAAAAAGCGCAGCGGTGACTTGCCCGCCAATTACGAGGCCGACGTACTCAAACCGTTTATCGACTCGACAACGACCGAAATCACGCGGGCCTTGCAGTTTTTCTTTACTTCCACTCCGTATACCCGGGTGGATCAACTGATGCTTGCCGGCGGCTCCTCTGTGCTTACTGGGCTGCCGGAGGCGCTGATGGATCGGGCGCAAGTTCCCACCTCGGTGATCTCCCCGTTCAAGGGCATGGAGTTGGCATCGAATCTGCGCGAGCGCCAGCTGCGGCTGGATGCGCCTGCGCTGTTGACGCCGTGCGGCCTGGCGATGCGGAGATTTGACAAATGACAGTCCGGATTAACCTGCTGCCGCACCGGGAGGCCCGGCGCCGGCGCCAGAAGAACGCGTTTTATTTTCTTACCGGTCTGAGCGTGGTTGCGGGCGCAGCGCTCGTGCTCTTGGTGTGGTCCGTGCTCGAGGGGTACTTGGGCAATCAAAAGGATCGCAACCAGCTGATCTCGCGGGAGAACGAAAAACTCGATATTCAGATCAAGGAGATTGCCTCCTTGCGCCAGGAAATCGAGGGACTGCGCTCGCGGCAAAAAGCCGTGGAAGATCTGCAGTCCGACCGCAATCAACCGGTGTACCTGCTCGATGAGCTGACCCGTCAGACACCCGAAGGCATTTACCTGAAGTCCGTCAAGCAAGACGACCGCAAAGTCAACGTGGTCGGTTGGGCCGCGTCCAATGAACGTGTCTCCGAGTTCTTGCGCAACCTGCAGAACAATGGACGGTACCTGGAGCGGCCGGAGCTTGTCGAAATCAAACTCGCCACGAAAGAGCCGCAAAGCATTCAACGGCGTCTTTTCGAGTTTTCGCTCAATTTCACCATGAAGCAAAATCCCGAACGCCAAGGCGCTGCAAAAGCCGGAAATGCGCCTGGCGCCAATCCGGGAGTCAAGAAGATCTGACCGAAGACGAAAGACCGAGGGTTAGCTCAAGTAACCATGGCGAACATTAACGACATTACGGCGAAATTCCGTGGTCTGACGCTGGAAAACTTAGCCAGCTGGCCGATGTTGCCGCGCATGACCCTATGGGGTGCGGTGGTCGTGGCCTGTGCGGCACTCGGGTACTTCGCCGTCTGGCGCGGTCAGATGGAAGAGCTTGACACGTTGCGCCAGGAGGAGGTCAAGCTCAAAGAGCAGTACCGTGTGAAGTTGCAGCAGTCCATTAACTTGGATGAATTGCGGCGGCAAAAAGAACAAGTAAACCAGTACGTGATTACCCTGGAGAAGCAGCTGCCGAGCAAGGCCGAAATGGACGCCCTGCTCTCCGATATCAATCAGGCCGGAATTGGCCGCGGATTGCAGTTTGAGTTGTTTCGGCCGGGACAGGTGAATTTACGGGAGTACTACGCGGAGCTGCCAATCAGCGTGAAGGTCTCGGGGCGCTATCACGACCTGGGCGCTTTTGCCAGCGATATTGCCAACTTGCCACGCATTGTCACGCTGAACAATCTGAATATTCAGACGACGAAGGATCTGACTCTGACGCTGGATGCGACCGCTAAGACGTATCGCTACTTTGATGAAGACGAGATCGCGGCGCAACGTCGCGCGCGCGAGGCCTCGAAGGCAGGCAAAAAATGACGGGGTGTCGCACTAGCGCTGTGAATCGGGTCTCGCGCAGTGGGGCCGGCGCAGCAAATGGCGCCGGTCGGCTGCTCGCTGGGGTCTTAGCCCTGGTAATGACCAGCTTGCTCGGGGCTTGCGGTCTCTCGGACGAGGGAGAGATCCAACAATGGATGGCCGAGCAGCGCCAGGCAATGCGACCGACGGCGCAAAAGGTCGAAGAGCCCAAGGAGTTTGCCCCCTACGTGTATGAGGCGCATGGGCAGCCCGATCCCTTCGACCCACAAAAGATCTTGATGGTCGTTGCACGCCAGCGTGAGGAGCGCGGCAGCGCAAGCGCAATTAAGCCCGATCTGGAGCGCCGGCGCGAAGTGCTGGAAGGCTTTCCCCTGGATCAAATCCGGATGGTCGGAATGATGCGCAAGGGCGGCACCAATGTCGCATTGCTGGAAACCAACGGCACAACCCACCTCGTGCGCGTGGGCAATTACGCGGGGCAGAACTTTGGCCTGGTGACGCGTATTTCGGAGACCGAGGTCGTACTCAAGGAAATCTACCAGGACGCCGCCGGCGAATGGGTCGAGCGACCCCAGAAACTCGAGTTGCAGGAGAGCCAGGCCGGCTCCGGCCAAGGGAGTAAGCGATGATTTTTTCCAACAAGCGTTCGATTCGCGCAGCACTGTGTGCCGGTGCAGCCGCCCTGGTGTTGATGGGCGTGGCGCTAGCCCAGGACGCCCCCGAGGTTGCCGCCAGCAACAGCATCGAACGGATCGACGCGACGCAAACGGGCGCCGGGGTGTTTCTGACCATCGAACTCAAGGGCGCAGCTACTGCTTTGCCTAATAGTTTTTCGGTTACCAATCCGGCGCGCGTTGCCTTGGACCTTCCCGGTACCGTAAATAATCTCGGCCGTAGCGCAATTGAGATCAACCAAGGTGACCTGCGCTCGGTCAACGTGGTCCAAGCCCAAGGTCGCGCGCGAGTCGTGCTGAATTTGCGCCGCACGTTGACCTATACCGTGAGCCTGAAAGGCAATGCGGTGCAGGTCGCGCTGGGAGTCAATCCCGAATCGCCAACTTTCCCTGCCAAGCCGGCTCCCGCGACCACGGCGGCGGCGCCTGCGGCACCTGCGGCGGCACCGGCCGTCGCAGCTGCTGCGGCGCCTGCGGCGCCCGCCGCGGCATCGACGCCTGAGCCACGCTCGATACGTACGCTCGACTTTCGCCGCGGCGCCGAGGGCGAGGGACGGGTGGTTGTCGACCTAAGCGATCCGAATACGAGCGTGGACGTGCACCAACAGGGACAAACGGTAGTGGTCGATTTTGTCGGCACGTTCCTGCCTGAATCGTTGCGCAAGCATCTGGATGTGACCGATTTTGGAACACCCGTGGCGCAGATCACCGGAAGCCAGATCGGGGCCAACGCACACTTGGTCATCGAACCGCGCGGTCAGTGGGAGCAAAACGCCTATCAGAGCGACAACCGCTTCGTAGTGGAAGTCAAGCCCGTCAAGGAGGACCCGACGCGGCTTTTCCAAGGAACTCGCAAGGGCTATCAGGGGGAACGCCTGTCGTTGAATTTCCAAAACGTCGATGTGCGTTCGCTGCTTCAAGTGATCGCGGACTTTACGAATCTGAACATCATTACGAGCGATTCGGTGGCGGGCTCGATCACCTTGCGCCTGAAGGACGTTCCGTGGGACCAGGCGCTGGACATCATCTTGCAAAGCAAGGGACTGGACATGCGCAAGAACGGCAACGTCATCCTGGTTGCCCCGCGCGACGAACTGGCCACGAAGGAAAAGCTTGACCTAGAGGCGCGCAGCCAGATCGCCGAGCTCGAGCCGCTGCACACCGAGAACTTCGTCGTCAATTACCAAAAGGCCGACGACGTGAGAAAGTTGCTCACCGGCGATCCTAAGCAATCTTTGCTGACCAAGCGCGGCAGCATTGTGGTGGACGTTCGTACCAATCAGCTGTTTATCCGCGAGACATCGCCGCGTCTTGAGGAAATCCGCCGCCTCATCACCCGCATTGACATACCCGTGCCGCAAGTGATGATCGAGGCGCGCATCGTCGAGGCCCAGGACTCTTTTAGTTCGGACATCGGCGCGCGTCTTGGCGCGGTGCACGCCAGCTCGCATTCCTGGCTCAACGGCGGGGCTGGTTCTACCTACGGCACAAGTACGGGCGCCTCTTCGGGCACCAGCACCATGACCGTAAATGGTGTGACCATCACGAATCCGAACTTTGTGAACTTACCCGCGGGGCAACTCAATGGGTACAACCCCGGAACCGTCGGCTTTACGCTCTTTAACAGTGCGGTGACCAACCTGCTGAACCTGGAGATCACGGCGCTTGAGCTCGATGGACGCGGCAAGGTCATCTCCAGTCCGCGCGTGGTAACCGCCGACAAAGTCAAGGCCCACATCGAGCAGGGCACGGAGATCCCATATCAGAGCGTATCGGCGGGCGGCGGTATCGGTCAGGTGCAGTTCCGCAAGGCGGTGCTGGCGCTGGATGTGACGCCGCAGATTACGCCGGAGGGTGCGATTTTCCTGGACGTCAAGGTCAACAAGGACACACCAAGCGCTACGGTCAGCGGCAGCGGCGGAATCGCGATCGACACCAAGAATGTGGCAACTCAGGTTCTGGTGGAAAACGGCGGCACGGTCGTGCTCGGTGGTATCTACCAGCAGACGGTGCAGGTGACGACAACGCGCATTCCGCTGTTGGGTGAAATTCCCTTCATTGGAGCCTTATTCCGCGACCAGGCAAAGACCAACAACCGCACCGAGTTGCTGATCTTTATCACGCCGCGGATCCTCTCCGAGCGCGTGGTCAACCAGGCCGCGCAGTAACTTCGCGCCGCGCTCTGATGCCGGGCGGCGGGAAGCTTGCGGCTGCCAAGGCCGCGCAGGCTCCCGCTCGCAGGCACACCCCGATCTTTCTGATCGGCATGATGGGCGCGGGCAAGACCACGGTGGGGCGCTTGCTTGCACAGGCGCTGCACTACACGTTCATCGATTGCGACACCGAACTGGAGCGACGCGCCGGTGTGCGAATTGCAACCATGTTCGAGCTCGAGGGCGAAGCGGCATTTCGGGAGCGCGAAGCGATGCTGCTCGAGGAGTTGACTGCCCGATCCGATATCGTCTTGGCAACCGGCGGTGGGGTGGTGTTGCGCGCTGAGAACCGCGCCCGGCTGCGCGAGCGCGGCCTGGTGATTTTCCTGGATGCGTCGGCCAGCGAGATCGCGCGGCGCACGCAGCACGACGTCGGCCGGCCGCTGCTGCAAGTCGCGGACCGGCAGGCGCGCATCGAGACACTGCTTCAGGAGCGCGGCCCGTTGTATCTGGCCACAGCCCATCTGCGCTTTCGCTCGCCGGCGCGCAATCCACGGCGCTTGGCCGCCACGATCCTGGCCCACGCTGCGCTCGCGCCTTTGCTACCCGGTTCGGCGCCGGTCGAAGGCCGGGAGACGTAAAATCGTTGCATGCGCCGTATCACCGTCAATCTTGCGGGACGCTCGTACGACATCCTGATTGGCCCCGGAATGATCGGGCAGCTGGGCGAATGCCTGGCGCCGCTTCACCCGACGTCGATCCATGTCGCCTGCACCGATGTCGTCGCTCCTTTGTACGCATCGGCGGTGCTTGCCGCCTGTGGAGGCGTGGCGCCCACACAGCTGTGCACGATCGCCGACGGGGAAAGCGTTAAGAACCTGTCGACCGTCTCGACCATCCTCGATGCTTTGGTCAGTGGGCGCGCCGACCGTCGAAGCGTTGTTGTCGCGCTCGGTGGCGGAGTACTCGGTGATATCGCCGGTTTTGCCGCTGCCATTTACATGCGCGGCATCCGCTTTGTTCAAGTGCCAACAACGCTGCTCGCGCAGGTGGATTCTTCGGTCGGCGGCAAGACCGGCGTCAATCACCCTAGTGGAAAGAATCTGATCGGCGCTTTTCATCAGCCCAGTGTGGTCGTCTCCGACACCGCGACGCTAAAGACCTTGCCTGCGCGCGAAGTTCGTGCGGGTTTGGCGGAAATTCTCAAGCACGGACTGCTTGCCGATCGGCAGTACTTCGAACGCACGGTCGAGGCGCTTCCCCAGTTGCTTGCCCTCGACGCCGACGCGCTGGTGCAGGCAGTTGCGGTCTCCTGCGAGATTAAGGCCGCCGTTGTCGGGCGCGATGAGCGCGAAAACGGCGAACGCGCCTTGCTGAACCTCGGGCACACGTTCGGTCACGCAATCGAGGCCTTGACCGGCTATACGCAGTGGCTGCACGGAGAAGCCGTGGCCTGCGGTCTTTGCCTGGCCGCGGATCTGTCCGCGCGCTTGGGCATGATCGGGCCAGATGCGCTCGAGCAAGTCCGCGGTGCCGTGGCAGGCGCGGGACTGCCAACGCGTATACCCGGCATCTCGCGCGCGGCGGCCTTTGAGGCAATGCGTGCTGACAAAAAGGCCTTTGCCGGAAAAATCGATTTTGTGTTGCTCGAGCGCATCGGCCAGGCGGTTCGCCGGCAGGTCGATGACGCTGCGGTGCAGGCAACGCTGGCTGACGGAGGATTCGTTTGAACGTCGATCGCGAAGAGCACTTGGCCTGCTTTGCTGCGCGCTCGGCAAGCAGCCGAGGGCGTCAGCGTGCAGAAGAGCCACCGCGCTCGCGCACGCAATTTCAACGCGACCGCGATCGCATCGTGCATTCGACGGCCTTTCGCCGACTGGAGTACAAGACCCAGGTCTTCGTAAACCACGAGGGTGACTTATTTCGCACTCGCTTGACGCACTCGCTGGAGGTGGCCCAGATCGCGCGCTCCGTGGCGCGTTGCCTGCGCGTTAATGAAGACCTGGTGGAGGCGATTTCGCTGGCACACGATCTGGGGCACACCCCATTTGGGCACGCGGGGCAGGACGCGCTCAACGAGTGCATGTTGCCATTTGGGGGTTTTGAGCACAATTTGCAGTCGCTGCGAGTTGTGGACACGCTCGAAGAGCGCTACGGCGCTTTCGATGGGCTGAACCTGTGCTTCGAGACACGCGAGGGCATCCTCAAGCATTGTTCCCCCGACAACGCCCGCCGGCTCGGGGCCGTTGGCGAGCGCTTTTTGCTGCGCCAGCAGGCGAGCATCGAGGCCCAGGTCGCCAATCTGGCCGATGAGATCGCCTATAGCAATCACGACATCGACGATGGCATACGCTCGGGCCTGATCGAATCGGTGCAATTGGAACAAGTCTCGCTGTACGCACGCCACCATCACATGGTGCTGCAGCAAATGCCAACGATCAGCGCCCGGCGCGCGGTACACGAAACCGTGCGGCGCATTATCGACGCCCTGGTCTTGGATTTGATTGAGGAATCCGGACGGCGCATCGCGGCCGCTGCGCCCGCCGGAATTGAGGAGGTGCGCAAAGCTCCTGCGCTGGTGGCATTTTCCGCGCCACTTCGCAGTGAAGCCGACGCGCTCAAAGCGTTTTTGCACCGCAATTTGTACCGACATCCCCAGGTTGTGCGCATGACGACAAAGGCCGGACGCATCGTGCGCGAACTGTTTGCTGCCTTTCAGGCCGAACCGCGCCTGCTGCCACTGGAGCATTGCACGCGCGTTGAACACGAAGGCCCACGCGCAATCGCCGACTACATTGCCGGGATGACTGATCGATTCGCGATTCGCGAACATCGCCGCCTGTTTGCCGTGGGGGAATTCTGAGACCACTGCCATGAGCGCGCTCTCGCGCCAAGGCCGGGCCGGCTGACCGTCATGGCACGTCTTGCTCGACTCGCACTGGCCGGCTGCGTGCATCATGTGCTGCAGCGGGGCATTGACCGTCGACCGATTTTTCGAGATACGAAGGATTTTTCCCGGATGTTGGACGATCTGGCAGCTGTGGGCCGACAAGGCCCTTTTGCGATTCATGCATACGTTCTGATGCCGGATCACTTTCACTTGCTGCTCACTCCGGCCGATGCCCAGGCATTGAGCCGCGGCATGCAGGCGCTGGGACGGCGCTACGTGCGTTGGTTTAACGAGCGACATGGTCGCCGCGGCACGCTTTGGGAAGGTCGCTTCCGCAGTACGGTGCTCGAGCCCGAGCGCTATCTTGTCGATTGCATGCGCTACATCGAGCTAAACCCCGCACGCTCGGCCCTGGTTGCCGACGCGGCAAGCTATCCGTGGTCGAGCATGGCGCACCATCTGGGTCTGCGTGTGGACCCACTGGTGAGCGACCATCCGCAATTTTGGTCCCTGGGCAACACGCCCTTTGAGCGGCAGGCCGCATATCGGGGCCTGTGCGCTGCGCCGCTGGACCCGACGGTATTGGAACAGCTGCGCTCGAGCATCCATCATGGCTGGCCCCTGGGAACGCGCGATTTCATCGATGCGCTAAGACGCAAGACAGCCCGACGGCTGACACGCCGACCGCTTGGAAGGCCGCGGCGCAAAAGCGCAGCCCCAGCACCATAGAAGGGACGGTGCGCCATTTCGCCGATGTCATGAGTGTCCCCCCGCTGTCGGCATTCTTGCGCGAGAGCTTCTCGCGCGTGAAGCTCGGAGCCGACGACTTGTTGCGCAATGCGCTGTATCGGCGCCTTTGGGCGTCGATCCTTATCAGTTCGTTGGCGGGACAAATTACGCTGCTTGCCGTGCCGCTGACAGCCGCGGCGCTACTTAATGCCTCGCCGACACAAATGGGATGGCTCACAGCGATGGAGTCCGTGCCTTTGGTTCTGTTCTCGCTACCTGCGGGGGTATGGTTGGATCGCATTCGAAAACTGCCCGTCTACGTCGGTGGCGAGGTGCTGTTAGCGCTGGTTATCGGCAGTGTGCCCCTGGCTTGGTGGCGAGGATGGCTGTCAATGCCCTGGCTGTACGTCATTGCGTTTCTTATCGGGTCCATTTATACGATGGCTGGCAGCGCGGCGCAGATTGTGTTGACACAGATCGTGCCGCGCGTGCGCCTTGTGGAGGCCCACGCAAGAAACGCGCTTGCCTCCTCGGCTGCCGAGGTCGCGGGACCGGGCGCCGCCGGGGCACTGATCAAACTTACCGGCGCGCCCCTAGCGTTACTGGCCAACATCGTTTTACTGGCAATTTCCGCAGGAGTACTGCGCGGCATCGGGGTTCCGGAGGGTCCGCGCCACCGGCGCACGCACTTTTGGCGTTCGATGCGCGCGGGCCTGAGCTTTGTCCGCCGAAATCGCTTGCTGCTGACCATGGCGATTGTGGTTGGGACGTTCCAGATGTGCTTTCAGGGCGCAGCGGTGGTGCAGATCCTGATTGCCACGCGGCTGCTGCACTTATCGGAGCACGCGATCGGACTTTGCTACGTGGCGCAAGGCGTGGGCACCATATTTGCCAGCTCGATGGGTCACGCGCTCGCGCGACGCATCGGCCCGGGCCCTGCGCTCGTGCTGGGCATCGCGCTTTGCGCGACGGGCTGGCTGCTATTGGCGCTCGCACCAGGCGGCGCGCTGGGGGTTGTTGCCTTTACGCTCATGCTCACCTGCTTTGGATTTGGCGCCGTATTTCTTTTCGTCAATTTTCTGGCCCTGAGGCAGGCGGTGACACCGGCACCTTTGCTCGGGCGCATGACTACCACCATGCGGTGGTTGATTTTGCTGCCAGGTCCCCCCGGGGCGCTACTTGGCGGCTGGCTAGGCGAGCACCTCGGATTGCAGACAGCGATGGGATTTTCCGGCAGTGTCGGACTGTTGCTCGCGTTTTTCGCGATGCGCCAGCCGATTCTGCGCAACTTGCGCAGCCTGCCCAGCACAGAGCGCGAGGGCGCCGCCCTGGCGGCTTCACCTGCCCTGCCTGGCTAGCGGCGGCGCGCCTGCCTCGTGTGGTAGCCATCGCGTGGGACAGCAAGTACCCTTGCGCCGTCTTTGTCGTACTAGCCAATGCCTTATGGATCCAAGCAGCGCCCCCATCTCCGTAGCCCCACCCGGCATAGGCGTTCGCACCAAGGCTGGTGTGGGCGAGTTGTTTGGGCATCCCAAAGGTTTGTTCGTGTGCTTTTTCACGGAGATGTGGGAGCGCTTTTCCTTTTACGGGATGAAGGCCCTGCTGCTGCTGTACATGCTCAAGCATCACTTATTTGGCGACGAGCTCGGTTATCTCGTGCTCGGTGCGTATGCGGGTCTCGTGTACGCGGTGCCGGTTCTCGGCGGCATGATCGCCGATCGACTGCTGGGGATGCGCAAGGCGGTTATCTTCGGCGGAATTTTGTTGTGTTTCGGACACCTGGGCATGGCATACGAGGGACAGGCAGCGAGCGTCGATGCCGCGGGTGTCGTCACGCGCGATGAAGGCGCATTGGCGGCGTTTTACCTGTCTTTGTCCCTGATCATTTGCGGCGTGGGTTTTCTTAAACCCAACGTCGCAACCATCGTCGGTCTGCTGTATTCATCCAATGACCCGCGGCGCGATTCGGGTTTTACGCTGTATTACGCCGGCATCAACCTGGGAGCGTTGTTCTCGAGCCTGATCTGTGGGTATATCGGCGAGGTCTATGGATGGCGCTACGGCTTTGGTGCGGCAGGTGTCGGCATGCTTGCGGGCCTTGCGGTTTTTAGTACCGGCCAGCGATATCTGCTTGGCATCGGTGAGCCGCCCGATCCGCAGCGGCTGAGCACGAAGCTGCTCGGACTCATTCGCGTGCAAACCGCGGTGTATGGCGGGACGCTGCTTGCGGTCGTGCTCATTGCGCTGTTGCTAAACGCGCCGCGCATCGTTGCCAGCGTGCAAGGCGCGATGTTGGCGATCTGGCTTCTTTGGTTGGGGTGGTACTTACGCACCCACGCGGACCGGGTGCAGCGCGCGCGCATGATCAGCATCATCTTTTTCATCACTTTCGTGCTGCTTTTCTTTGCGCTATATGAGCAAACCTACGCATCGTGGGTGACGTTTACGGACCGCATGCTCAACAAGGACCTGTTTCCCGATTTCGTGATCCGCGAGGGCAAACCCTTGCCGTGGTCCGTTGCGCCGCTTGCTGCCTCGCCGCTAGTTGCTGCTTTTGCCTTGCGCCAGCACTCCTCGCGTGTAGCCGCAGGCGCACTGGCCTTGTTGACGATCGCGGGCTTTGCACTCATCTTGCGCGATAGCGTCGTTTTGCCTCAGACGGCCGGCTCTCTTACCTACTTGGGTGCCTTGTTTATCGTTTTGCTCGCGCCGCTTTTCTCCTGGCTTTGGCCTTTTTTGGACCGCTTCGGCGCAAACCCTCGCAAGAGCACAAAATGCGTGATTGGCTTGGCACTGGCGGGTTTGTCGTTTTTGCCTTTGGTTTGGGCTGATGAGGTGGCGGCGAGTGGACAAATGGCCAGCGTCTGGTGGCTGGCGCTCGCATACGTCATTTTGGAAGTCGGCGAGGTATGTCTTTCTCCCATCACGCTGGCTGCTGTTTCCGAACTCACGATGCCGAAAGTCGCGGCGGTGATGATGAGCGGATGGCTGCTGGCCACTTCATTTTCCGAGCAGCTTGCCGCCCTGTTTTCGAGCTTCGCATCGCTTCAGATTGCTCCCGGCGCGCGCGTGGACATGGCACAGGCCGCGGAGAAATACGGCAACTTGTTTCATCACATGGTCTGGCTGGGTTTGGCCTCGGCGGTGCTAGCGCTGTTGGCGAGCCCGCTGCTGCGCCGTTGGATGTACGGTGTACGTTAGCTAGGCGACGATCAACCCTGCAGGGCCGGCGCCCGCCAGTACGAGGCCACATTCGGCGGCCGCAGACAAACCGTGGCGCCGAAATGTCTGCAGCACCGACCCAACCGCACTCGGTGCGCAGCTCACCAGCAGTCCGCCACTTGTTTGTGGATCAGTCAGCAGTGCTTGATCGACCGGCGAAAAGCCGTGGGGCAGTTGCACTTGCTCACCATAGCTGTCCCAGTTGCGCGCCGATGCCCCAGTAACGAAACCCTGTTGCGCTAGATCGCGCGCGTATGGCAGCAATGGCACGCGCTGCCAATCGATCTGCAACACGCAAGAGGCGCCCTGCGCGAATTCGAGCACGTGTCCAGCGAGTCCAAATCCGGTGACGTCCGATAAAGCGTGCACGCCCTCGATTGCGGCGAGCTCAGGTCCTGGCGTATTTAGGCGTGTGGTCGTGTCAATCAGGCAGGCATAGCCATCGGCATCGAGCGCATCCTTTTTGAGTGCCGCCGAGTAGATACCCACGCCCAGCGGCTTACCCAGTACGAGTCGATCGCCCGGACGAGCGCCGCTGTTGCGTGCAACCCGCCGTGGATGCACGAGGCCGATCACAACAAGGCCGTAGATCGGTTCCACCGAATCGATGGTGTGGCCCCCGGCAACAGGAATACCGGCGTTTGCACACACGCGCGCGCCACCTTCCATGATCGCGGCGATGGTTTGCGTCGACAACACTTTTACGGGCATGCCGACAAGTGCAAGAGCCAAGACGGGTCTGGCGCCCATTGCGTAGACGTCGGATATCGCGTTGGCGGCGGCGATGCGGCCAAAATCGAAAGGATCGTCCACGATAGGCATGAAAAAGTCGGTGGTGGCAACGAGTGCCTGCTCCTCGCTAATTTGGTACACAGCCGCGTCGTCAGCCGTTTCGATGCCCACCAAAAGATTGGGGGGAACGGGCAGGCGCGCCGTGCCGCGCAGAATTTGCGCCAAAAGCCCCGGGGCGACCTTGCATCCGCAGCCACCGCCGTGCGCCAGAGAGGTAAGGCGCGGTTGGTCGCTTGCGGGCTTGATTGCTTCGTGCGTGGCCTCGCCCGATGCCGCCCGGGCAAGGGCGCCTGCTACGGGCTTGTTGGCAAAAAGCTCAGACATGCTCGGCTTTGCGATCTTGTTGTGCAGGTTGCGAACTATACGTCGGCTGTGGACCGATCCGGCGCCGACTCGGCCCCACCCCCGGGAGCGCCCTAAATGGCAGTCCGGGCGGCGGTTCCATTACTCTGTCCCTATTAAAGCGTTCTACAGGCCGGCTACCGCAAAAAAGTACTCCGACCCTATTTAAATTCATTGAGTACATTGGTGCATTGCGATACAGTTGACTGCTTGAGTTTTGCGGCCCACACGAGCCGCGGGCTAGCTGCGGACGCGGGTCAAGGTGGCCACCGTCCCGGGGCGAGGAGCGCTAAATGGGGCATACGAGCGAAGCGATCGAGGGTCAGCAACAAGTTCTCGCGCGCCAAGCGGGGCAAGCCATGCATCGGGCCGAGCAGGCCCGCGGTGCAGCCGAGGAGGCGGGTTTGTATTCGCGCAGCCAGGAACATGACGCTTGTGGCGTTGGCTTTGTGGCCAATATTCGTGGTGAGCGCAGCCATGCCCTGGTGGAGCAGGCCTTGCTGATCTTGCGCAATCTCGATCACCGGGGCGCGGTCGGCGCCGATCCTCTGTTTGGCGATGGCGCCGGAATCCTGCTGCAGATTCCGGACGCGTTTTATCGCAGCGAACTGGCGGCCAAAGGCTTGGTGCTGCCGCCGCCAGGCGAGTACGGCGTGGGCATGATTTTTCTACCACGCGAGAGCGCCTCGCGGCTGGCCTGCGAACAAGAACTCGAGCGCACGGTTCGCGCCGAGGGACAGGTGGTATTGGGCTGGCGCGACGTGCCTGTGGATCGAGACATGCCGATGTCGCCGCTGGTACGCGAGCGCGAGCCGGTGATACGGCAGATCTTTATCGGCCGCGGACCCGACATCATGGTCCCCGATGCTCTCGAGCGCAAGCTGTACGTCATCCGCAAGGCGGCTAGCCACAAGATTCAGGCCCTGCAATTGCAGCATGGCAAGGAGTACTACGTTGCCTCGATGTCCACTCGAACGATCGTATACA
>CAZSOI010000467.1:0-8996 GCA_964608115.1 uncultured Burkholderiaceae bacterium
GGATCTCCATTGTCGTCGACCACGCGCCCGCCGAGCATCGCCGCCAGGGCCGTTGCGCTCTCGACCATCGAGCCAAAACCATTTGCGGCGATGGGAGCCACAGCGATGTCGAACTCGAGCATCAGTCGCTTCATGGAAACCGTATCCGCCTCCAAGGCATAGAGCGCCGCGCCCTGAACGACGTAATGAACCCATCGCTGTCCATTCATGGCCACGAAATACGCCTGCTGCGCCGCGCGGAGAATCTGCGGACCCGTCCACGCCGCACCGGAGGATTCAACCGTCAGGCCGATTTTCATGTCAAAGCGGGCACAAAGTCGATCGAGTTCCTGCGCCTGCTCAAGCAGCTTCTGGATGTCAGGAGCGTCAACGTCGGCATCGAGCGTGTTGGCCACCTGCTGGACGACCTGAACGAAGCGGATGAGCTCGGCCTCCTCGATCCGCCCATGGCGGTCTGCGAGCTGGATCGAGGCCAGGGCGTCCGTGTAGTAGCCAAACCGGTCGGGAAGGACCCATTGCTGGTGACGGCCGTCCCAGACGACGAAGTGCACCGGCAAACGCCAGGCCGTGTGAGCCAAGACTGCTGCCGCATCAATTACGCTCACACCGTCGACTGCCCGCGCGCAGCGAATCTCGAGCGAACAGTCGAGCAACGGATCCTCTACCCAGTCGGGACGAAGCAATGGCACCGGGGCGCGCAAGGCTTCTGACAAGACCTGAGGTTGCGCAACAGCCGCGGACGCGTCCTCCGGCAATGTCTGTCGCCCTTCTTCGCTCCCGGCGTGTACGCTCGTCGCGGTCTCGGCCGACGGCGGCAAATGTGTGCCCAGGCTGGGTTCCACTCTGCCCGGGCGCACTCGCACGGGCACGGAGCCGACATCGCCAATTGGAGGCGTGTCTCGCAACTGCGTTGTCCCGGCCCCCAGTAGGGCATCGCCTACGCCACCGTGCAATCGTTCGCGCAGGCGGCGCAGCAAGCGCCGCTCCTTCCACTTTTCGCTCAGATACAGCGCCAGCAGTAAGAGCGCCGCAACCGCAAACAAGGCCAGATGCAGATCGCTCACAAGCAGACCATCAAGAAGAACAGATCACGCCGCCTCCGCGGTTAGCTGCACCGCGCTATCGATGTCCACCGCAACGATACGCGATACCCCCTGTTCCTGCATCGTCACGCCAATGAGCTGCTCGGCCATTTCCATGGCAAGCTTGTTGTGCGTGATGAATAAGAATTGCGTTGCGTCCGTCATCGAGCGTACCAACTCGCAAAACCGCTCGGTATTGGCATCGTCCAGTGGGGCGTCGACCTCATCGAGCAAGCAAAACGGTGCCGGGTTCAGCTTAAAGAGCGCAAAAACCAGCGCGGTTGCCGCAAGGGCCTTTTCTCCGCCCGAAAGCAGGTGAATGGAACTGTTGCGCTTGCCAGGAGGTTGCGCGGTCACCAACACGCCGGCATCGAGTATCTCTTCGCCGGTCATCGACAAGCGAGCCTCTCCGCCGCCAAACAGGCGCGGAAAGAGCTCACCGAAATGCCGGTTGACCTCATCGAAAGTTTGCTGCAGCAGCTGCCTGGTTTCCCGGTCGATTTTGCGAATCGCATCCTCCAGGGTCGACACCGCTGCTTGCAAATCCTCAGACTGCGCATGCAAAAAACCTTGGCGCTGCGTCGCAGTTTCGAGCTCCTCTAGGGCTGCCAGGTTCACGGCGCCCAGGTCGGCAATCGCCTGTGCCAAACGCACGATCTCGGCCTCCTGTTCGCTGACGCCGGCTGCGCCGGGCAGCTGCGTACGCAATGCCTCAACATCGGTACCCGATTCGAGCAGCTGCCGTTCGAATTGTTCCACCGCAAGGCGTGCCGCTTGTTCCTTGAGTTTGAGCTCTGTGATCCGGTCGCGTCGAGGCTGTAATCCTCGTTCGATTTTTTGCCGCTGTTCCTCGCTGATGCGGGATTTTTGCATCGACTCGTCCACAAGCGCCCGCGCGCTAGCTAGCGCCTGCTCGGCCGTCAGACGCTGTTGCAGCCACTGCTCCAAACCACCCCGCGCCGCGGTGTCGTCCAGCTTGGCAACTTCCAGCTGAGCTTGTTCAATTTCCGATCCGATGCGCTCGGCGTCGCTTGTTGCAACCCCTATAGCATGTTCCACATCGGCGATGCGCTCGAGCGTTGCTGCTGACTCAAACTCAAGGCGCTGGCGCTCGGCCTCTTGCTGGCGCAGGCGCTCGCGATGCTGCCGCAAATCCTCGCTTGAGCGCTCTTCTTGCAGGCGCGCGCCTTCCACTGCCTCTTGCATTTGTCCTAACGCTTGATCGAGCTCGGCAAAACGCCGCTCGGCCGCATCACGCTGGCCGTTGAGCTCCTGCTCTTCAACCGCGAGTTCTTCAAGCTCCGTCTCAATTTGCCCGCCGCGGTAGCGAATTCTTTCAATCAGTTCGCCCAGGCGCACCGCTTCGAGTTGGAGCTCATGAACCCGCGTGCGCAGGCGCCCCGCATTTTCTCTGGCACTTTGCGCGTCTTGTTGTGCCTGGCGTACCTGCGCATCAAAACGCGCTAAGTCCTCTGCCGCCTGCTCGTCGATCAAACGTTGCGCCTTGATCTGCCGCTCCAGATTTTCGGCCTCGCGCTTTCGCGCCAATAGACCCGACTTGCGGTCGTCGGCTGCGAAAAAGCGGACGGCATGCCGCGATACCAGGTGCCCGGCAGCCACAACGAACTGTTCACCTGGCGCAAGTTGCCGGCGCGCGGCGAGCGCACTTTGCAAATCGGGTTGCACAAAGGTGCCGCAAAGCCAGTCTTCCAATACCGCCCGGACCGCCTGCGCATCAGCCCCATTGCGCACGGTTGCCAGTTCGCTTAAGCGTTGCCACTCGGGTTTGGGTTGGCGCGTCTGCGATGCCGCAGCACTGTCGCTCTCCCCGGAAAAAAAACTGACCCGCGCCGGCGGCGCTAGCTGACCAAACGCCGCCATAGGATCCAGCCGACCAACTTCAATGGCGTCCACGCGCTCGCGCAGAACCGCTTCCATTGCCGTTTCCCAACCGGCCTCCACGTCTAAGAAACGAAACAAACGTGGCAGCGACTCCAAGCCTTGTTTGCGCAACCAGGGATCGAGCCGCTCGTCAGCCTCGATGTTGACCAGGGTCTCCTGGACTGCGTGCAAGCGTGCCTCCAACTTATGCAGTTCGCCCGAGGCCTGGCTGCGTCGCTGGATCTGCTCTTGTCGCTGCGACTGCAGTTCTTGTTCGCGCGCTTCCGCCCGGGAACCGCGCTCTTGTGCACTTTCGTATTCACTTTGCGCCGCAGCAGCATCCGCCTGCAAGCGTGCCAAACGATCCGCATCGGGCCGACCGAGTTGTTTTTGCTCGTCAGCCAGGCGCTCTCGGCGCATGAGCAACCCGCTGCCTTGACGCTCAAAGGCTTGCATCTGCTGGCTCGCGTTGGCGATTTCTTGCGCCGAAGAGGCCGCCTGAGCGCGCGCCGCGGTCAATGCTTCGCGCGCGGCCTGGCTTGCGGCCTCAAATTGGGGCAACTCGCTCTCAAAAGCGCGGGCGGTTTCGCGCGCCTGTTGTAGGCGCATCGAAACTGACTCGGCGGTTTGTCGCAGCTCCGTTGCGCGCTGGCGAAGCTGAACCTCTTCTTCCTGACGCCGCGTGCGCGACTGGGTGAGACTTTCGGCTCGAGCCGTCAGCCGCGCGCGCGCTTCCAGCGTCGCACGAATCTCCGCTTCCAGGCGCCCGATCTCGGTGTTGATCCGTGCAAGTTCTGCGTGCGCCGCATTGGCCGCATCATTGGCGCGGTACTGGGCATCACGCTCCTGCTCAAGGCGCAACTCGACAGCCCGCAGCTCGGCCAACTGGGCCTCGATCTGCGCCTCTCCTTGCTCGATGTCGCGAGCAAACCGATTGCGCTCGACCACAGCCTGCTGTTGACGTGTGAGCCACAGTAGCGCCTGCGCCTGCCCATGACGTGCCGTCAAATCGCGGTACTGGCGGGCAACTTGCGCCTGTTGTCGCAGGTGCTCGATTTGCCCGTCGAGTTCCCGCACGACATCGCCGACCCGCAATAAGTTCTAGCGCGTATCGGCCAGCCGCGTCTCCGTCTCGCGTCGGCGCTCTTTGTATTTCGTGACCCCGGCAGCCTCTTCTAGAAAGATGCGCAATTCCTCTGGCCGGGCTTCCACAATGCGCGAAATCATTCCCTGGCCGATGATGGCGTAGGCGCGCGGCCCCAAACCCGTGCCCAAAAACAGGTCATGCACATCGCGTCGACGGACTTGCTGGTTGTTGATGAGGTAGGCCGCAGAGTTATCTCGCGTGAGAATGCGCTTGACCGACAGTTCGCCGAAGCGGCCCCATTCGCCGCCTAGACGCCCGTCGCTGTTGTCGAACACAAGTTCCACGCTTGCCCGCCCAGCGGGCTTGCGATCCGCAGCGCCATTGAAAATCACATCCTGCATGGACTCGCCACGCAGTTCCGCAGCCTTACTCTCGCCCAACACCCAGCGTACGGCGTCGATGACATTGGACTTGCCGCAACCATTGGGTCCGACAACGCCCACAAGGCGGCCGGGCAAATCGATCTGCGTCGGATCGATAAATGATTTAAAACCGGCCAGTTTTATCTGCCGCAATCGCACCTTGTATTCCCCGGCCCCAGTGGTGGCCTCGCTTTCTTTCTCCAAACCCGGTCGGCGGCGCACTCATGCGGTAGTTGCGCTGCAGCGGCCCCTGGGGCCTACTGCCTAGTTCACACTCGCAGCTGTTTGTGCTTGGATCGGGCGGACGAAACTATAATGATAGCGAAACGCTCGGTCCGCCGTCCGGCTACAGCTCTGGTCCCGGCCAGCGGGCGATGAGATTGATTACGGTAGCCATGAAAAAGCGCGTTTCCGACATCCTGGAGTCCTTTGCTAATCCGTACCCCGGCCGCGATTATTTGGTTCGAATTCAAATTCCGGAGTTCACCTGCCTGTGTCCCAGAACCGGGCAACCCGATTTTGCCCATTTTGAGCTCGAGTTTGTTCCCGACCGGCGCAATGTGGAACTCAAGAGCCTGAAGCTTTATATGGGCAACTACCGCAATCAAGGAGCCTTCCACGAAGCGGTAACCAATCGCGTGCTCGACGATCTCGTTGCCAGCATGGCGCCCCGCTTCTTGCGCATCACGGCGCGTTGGAACGTGCGCGGTGGAATCTATACCACGGTGATCGCCGAGCACCGCAAGCGAGGCTGGAGGCCGCCGGTGCCCATCGAACTGGGTCTGCAAACCCTCCGGGCACACCGGATCGAGGCGCTCGGATCTTGACGGCGCGGATGAACCCCGCACTGGAGCTGCTGCGGCCCTATCCCTTTGAGCGGCTGCGTGCCGTGCTCGCGCCGCTGACTCCCCCGCAAGACCGAACCCCGATTAATCTTTCGATCGGTGAGCCTAAGCACGCAACGCCCCGATTGCTCCTTGAGGCGCTGGCTGGCGCACTTGCGACGCTTTCTCGCTACCCCGCCACAAAGGGCACGGATGAGTTGCGTGCAGCCATCGCAACCTGGCTGATGCGCCGTTATGGCCTGCGGCACATTGACCCGCACACGCAGGTGCTTCCCGTTAATGGTTCGCGCGAGGCCTTGTTCGCTTTCGCCCAGGCGGCGATCGACCCGCGCGGACACGATCTAGTGCTGATGCCCAACCCGGGTTACCAGATTTATGAAGGAGCCGCGCTGCTGGCCGGAGCCCAGCTTCAGCATCTGGCGACGACCCAGTCCAACGGCTGGCGCATGCCATTTGAAAGTGTGGGCGCGCAGGACTGGGATCGAGTTCGGCTGGTCTACGCCTGTTCCCCCGGTAATCCCACGGGACACGCGATGTCGCTGCAGGAGTGGGCAGAGCTCTTTGAACTTGCCGATCGCCATCACTTTCTTATTGCCGCTGACGAGTGCTATTCGGAGATCTATTTTGACGAAACCCAACCCCCTCTGGGTGCGCTGCAGGCCTCAGAGACCCTGGGGCGCAAAGGTTTTGAGCGCCTGGTTTGCTTTAGCAGTCTATCCAAGCGTTCCAACGCCCCGGGACTGCGTTCGGGTTTTGTCGCCGGCGATGCGCGCGCCCTGGAGCGCTTTCTTGCCTACCGGACCTACCACGGATGCGCAATGAGTCCCGCGACGCAAGCGGCCAGCATCGCGGCGTGGAACGACGAAGCCCACGTAATTGAGAACCGGCGCCGGTACGCCTACAAGTTCCAACAGGCGCAACCTCAAATCAACCGAGTGCTGCCTGCTGCCATGCCCCAAGGCGCGTTTTATCTGTGGGCCAAGACGCCCGGCGATGACGTGCAGTTTGCGAGCAGGCTCTACGCAGAGCAAAACGTAACGGTGCTGCCGGGCAGCTTTTTAGCGCGCACAGCCGACGGCAGCAATCCGGGGGCGGGTTATATTCGCATCGCGCTCGTCGCTGAGGAAGCCGAGGTCTTGGACGCGACCCAACGCATTGTCGCCTGTGCCTGAGCGGTCCCGAGCAGCGCAAATTTGAGCGGAGTTGCCATGACGCATCAAGAAGTAATTGAGCAGGCCTGGGAGCAACGTGGCCAGTTGACCAGTGAATCCTCACCCCAGTTGCTGCGCGACGCAATCGACCACATCCTGACCGAACTCGACGCCGGGCGGTTGCGCGTCGCTGAGAAGCGTGAGGGCAGCTGGATCGTTCATCAATGGCTCAAGAAGGCGGTTTTGCTGTCCTTTCGGTTGCAGAACAATAAGGTGCTGGGCCATCCATCCGACACGGCCTTGCGCTTTTACGACAAGGTTGATTCCAAGTTTGCGCGTTTTGATGAGGCACAATTTCGGACAAGCGGCATACGCATCGTTCCCCCTGCGGTGGCGCGCCGTGGCGCGTATATCGCACGCAATGTTGTTCTAATGCCATCGTTCGTAAATATTGGCGCCTATGTGGATGAGGGCACCATGGTCGACACCTGGGCCACAGTTGGCTCCTGCGCGCAGATCGGCCGCAATGTGCACCTATCTGGAGGTGTCGGAATCGGGGGTGTGCTCGAACCGGTGCAGGCCGCCCCGACCATCATCGAAGATAATTGCTTTATCGGCGCACGCTCCGAAGTGGTCGAAGGTGTCGTCGTTGAACAAGACGCAGTCCTGTCGATGGGGGTGTACATCGGGGCGAGCACGCGGATTTATGATCGCGAAAGTGGACAAGTCCTGTACGGTCGCGTGCCACGCGGTGCCGTCGTGGTTCCCGGGTCGATACCATCGAAGGACGCAACGCACAGCCTGTACTGTGCGGTGATCGTCAAGCGGGTCGATGCGCAAACACGTGCGAAGACCGCGATCAATGACCTGCTACGCGAGGCCAGCGCCTAGGGCCGCCGCGTGGCGTAGCATCGAGCAAAAGGAGGACCAATTAATGATGACGCTGGAACGACTTTTTGCGCTGATGGCCGAAAAAAAGGCCTCCGATCTTTTCTTGGCCGTGGGTTCGCCCATCACCATAAAGATTAACGGCGTGTGTGTTCCCATCAACCAGGACCGCCTGCTGCCGCAAAACGTCATCGAGCTACTCACCGAGCGATTGAGCGACGCACAGTTTCGCGAGCTCGAGGAGACCAATGAACTAAACATCGGCCTTCCCGTGCAGGGATTGGGAAGTTTTCGACTGAGCGCTTTTCGCCAGCGTGGTTCGATATCGGCCGTTCTGCGCTACATACCTAGTGAGATCCCGCGTCTGGACGAACTGCAGCTGCCGCCGGTATTTAAGGATCTTGCGCTTTCGCGCCGGGGTCTGGTCCTGGTTGTCGGCGCTGCCGGCTCCGGCAAGTCGACTTCCATTGCCTCGATGATTGACTATCGCAATGAATTGCAGACGGGTCATATATTGACGTTTGAGGACCCGATTGAGTATCTGTTTCAAAACAAGAAGTCGATCGTCAATCAGCGCGAAATTGGCACCGACGCTCAGTCGCTGCAAACCGCAATGCGCAGCGCGATGCGCCAGGCGCCCGATGTCATGTTTATCGGCGAGATCCGGGATCGCGAAACCATGGCCGCGGCCCTTGCCTATGCAATGTCCGGCCACTTTCTCATTGCAACCATGCACGCAACCAACAGTGCCAACGCCCTAAACCGGATCATCAACTTTTATACGCCCGAGACGCGCGCTGCCCTTTTTGAGGACATTGCCGCTTCACTACGGGCCGTGATCTGCCAACGCCTGGTGCGTTCGCGCAAAGGTGGCCGCGTGCCCTCGGTCGAGGTGCTGATGAATACCGGCCACACACGCGATCTGATTGTCCGTGGAGATGTTTCGGGCATCAAAGAGGCTCTGGCCCAGAGCTTGGTGCCCGAAAACCAGTCTTTCGAACAGAGCCTATACAGTCTGCTCAAAGCCGAGGTCATCACACGCGACGATGCATTAGCCGCGGCCGATTCTCAGAACAACTTGCTGTGGTTTATCAACAATGCGGGCAAGGCGCGCGGACCGTCCGCATCGAGCACCGGCCAAGGCGAAGCCAGCTCTTCGTCCTTCACCGAGATCACTTTAAACATCTGATGAGCGCCACCACGCCAGCCCGCCCTGAGCACAGCATTTCCCCGTCGGCGACGGTAGCTTTGGTAAAAGCGCTGGTTGCTCGCACCTCCGTGACTCCGGTTGACGCGGGCTGTCAGCAATTGCTGGCCGATCGCCTGCGGGCAAGCGGATTTGTTGCGGAACGCTTTGATCGCAACGGCGTCTCCAATACCTGGCTGCGGCGTGGTACGAAGCGACCCACCTTCGTTTTTGCCGGCCATACCGATGTCGTTCCTCCAGGGCCGGTTCAGCGTTGGCACTCCGACCCGTTTGTGCCGGTCGAGCGCGATGGCTATTTGTTCGGGCGCGGGGCTGCCGACATGAAGACGTCTCTTGCGGCGTTTGCGGTTGCTGCCGAGGAATTCGTCGCTGAGCAACCCGAGCACTGTGGCTCCATTGCCATGCTGCTCACCTCGGACGAAGAGGGACCGTC
>CAZSOI010000468.1:0-2088 GCA_964608115.1 uncultured Burkholderiaceae bacterium
TTATGATCAGACTTGGCGCCGGAAGAATGAACGATGGGATGTCACGCGTTCGAACCACGACTTCCCAGACAAGGAGCAGGCTCAATCCGGCGACCGTCGGGACCCAAACGGGCGTGCGGTGCGACTCGATCATGGCGGCGCCTCTTCCCTTACACCGCGCTCAAGTGCATCGGACACTAGTCGGCATTGCTGAACAAAGGAGGGTTCAAGTCGAAGCGCGGCACTACGAGGAAACTCAAATGCGATCGGCAAATCCGCAACCAGGCGACCTGGTCGGCCGCCCATAACAAGAACACGTTGGCTCAGGTACACCGCCTCAAAGATGCTATGGGTCACAAACACTGCCGTGGGTGCTTGAATGCTCCATTGCGCTAGCAACTCATCGTTGAGCCGGTGGCGCGTGATTTCGTCCAACGCGGCAAACGGTTCATCGAGCAGCAAGACCGACGGGCGAGTGATCAGGGCCCGTGCGATGGATGCGCGCATCTTCATTCCGCCCGAGAGTTCGGCGGGGTACGCATTTGCTCGATCCGCCAGTCCAACCGCCGCAAGCGCCTTATGCGCTGCAGTGCGCGCCGCGCCTCGCGGTTCGCCAGCAATGCGAAGCGGCAGCGCAACATTGTCCAGCAGATTCGCCCACGGCATCAGGGTGGGCTCCTGGAAGACGTACGACATCGCAACGTCGCCGTTTGCAGCTTGCGCGCCTCCTATTCGGACACTACCCGCGGTAGGCCGCTCCAACCCCGCAATCAGGCGCAACAGCGTCGACTTGCCGCAGCCCGATGGCCCGAGAAGAGCTACGAACTGTCCCGCAGCAATCGTAGCCGACATTCCTTGAACCGCCACAACGCCATTGTCAAAGCGTTTATCGACAGTTGCTAGTTCGATCACGGAGGACATGAACCAGCGGGCCGCGATGTGCCACTACACGAGTTCCAAATCGTTGGGACATTGACGTCCGGCCTCTGGAAGCAGCTTGCCGTTTGAGCCAAGGCGTTGCCGACAGGAAGCAAATTCTGCGTTCCAACTTCTTCGCATCGGCCTATCTTAGATTGCATTTGCAATCCATTCCAAAGCAACGCATCGAAGCAGCATGCGCCGATTTTGCCTCTTCAGTCCCGCTGCGCAAAACGGCCACACCCACTTACAAGAGGAAATTTCCGATCCGTGGAGCGAGCATCGCGCACATTGCAATGCAGCAAAATGGCTCAAACAATCCTTACCCAACTGGCTGGACAAGGCACTAGGTTACTAGGCGGACACATCGTCCGGAGCCGAATCGGGCGACAAGCATTTTCTTTGGTTCGGAGCCAAAGTGGGCAGAAATCCACGGGGCGCGCCGTGGGGGCCAGAGCGCCGCCGACCCCCGCAGCCATGCGTGACCGTTTCGGCTCGCCGATTCAGCCTTCGAAATCGTGCTGCCCAACGCTGCGACAGAGCAATTGCGCCACGAGGCTTATCGCCGCCGCCGCAGACATGTAGTAACCCACTGCCGTCAAACCATAGCGTGTGGCCAGAGCCGTAGCAAAATAAGGTGCCAAAGAGGCGCCGAAGATTCCCGCCAAGTTAAAGCTCAAGGACGTGCCGGTGTAGCGCACAGCCGTCGGAAACAATTCCGAGAGAAACGTTCCCAGAGGCCCATACGTCATTCCGATCAAAGCCATACCAAGAGCCAGATAGAAAGTTACGTACAGCTTGCTCCCGGAGACAAACATAGGCGCCATCAGAAACCCAAAAGCAAACACCGCGATCAGTGACACGATCAGCGTTGCGCGCCGGCCTTGCCAATCCGCCAGCCAGGCCGAGGCCGGAATCGTCAAAGCGAAAAACACTACCGCAAAGAGCTGGATCAACAAAAAATCGTGGCGCGTATAGCGCAGCGCGCTGGTGCCCCAACCCAAAGCAAACACGGTCATGAGATAAAAAAGCACGAACGTCGCCAGCGCCGCCATCGTACCCAGGATAAGCGCTCGTGGATGCTGGCCAACGACTTTTAATATCGGCACTCTTACGCGTCGGTCGTGATTGAGAAAGTTCTGGAAGACCGGGGTCTCCGCAACCTTAAATCGGACGTACAAACCGATACCG
>CAZSOI010000469.1:0-12257 GCA_964608115.1 uncultured Burkholderiaceae bacterium
TCAAGACCGTCAACGCGTTGTCCCACTACACCGACTGGACGATCGGTCACGTGCACTCCGGTGCACTCGGCTGGGTCGGCATGGTGTCGCTCGGCGCGGTCTATTTCATGTTGCCCCGCTTGTACGGCCGCACCGAGATGTACTCGGTTCGGCTAGTCAACACGCACTTTTGGACGGCAACCATTGGCATCGTGCTGTATATCGCCGCGATGTGGATCGCTGGCGTGATGCAAGGCCTGATGTGGCGCGCAATCAATGACGACGGCACGCTCACCAACACTTTTGTCGAGAGCGTGAAGGCGACCTATCCGTTTTACGTAATTCGCCTCACCGGCGGATTGCTCTACCTCGCAGGCATGTTGATGATGGCCTACAACGTCATCAAGACGATTGGTGCGGGCAAGTCCATAGACGATCCCATCCCGCTCGCCGTGGCGCACGCCTGAGGCCGGCCAGCACCGTCGAAAAAACGCCAACGCAACTGTAAGGACAAGCAATGAAGCTCAACCATGATTTCATTGAACGCCATACGGCGCTGCTGATCGTCTTGATCGTGCTGGTCGTGGCCGTTGGCGGCCTGGTGGAGATCGTGCCGCTGTATTTTCAGCGCCAGACAACCGAGCCCATTGCGGGCTTGCACCCCTATACGCCGCTGCGCCTTTTAGGCCGCGACATTTACATCCGCGAAGGTTGCTATAACTGCCACTCGCAGATGGTTCGGCCGTTCCGTGCTGAGGTCATGCGCTACGGCCATTACTCGGTCGCTGGCGAGTTCGTGTACGACCACCCATTCCAGTGGGGTAGCAAGCGCACCGGCCCCGACCTGGCACGTGTCGGCGGTCGCTACTCGGACGATTGGCTCAAGATCCACTTTAACAATCCGCGCGATGTCGTCCCGGAGTCCAACATGCCGGCTTACCCCTGGCTGCTGACCAACCAACTGGACGGATCCAATATTCAGGCACGGATGCGCGCCCTGCGCGCCGTGGGCGTTCCCTATAACGACGCGGACATTGCCAGCGCGCCCGAGCAGGTGCAAGGATTTATGGAAGTCGACGCCCTCGTCGCCTACCTGCAAGAGCTTGGCCTGCAACTGCGTAACGTGCGCGACTAAAAGAGGCGAGCATGGACATCAATGACATCCGGATCACGTGGACCGTGATCTCTTTTTTGGTCTTCGTCGCGATTGTGGTCTGGGCATACAGCCGTGGCGCTCGTAGCGGTTTTGATGAAGCCGCACAACTGCCGTTTAAGGACGACTGTGCTCCCAGACAAGGTGGTCCGCTATCCGAGGAGAACTCCCGATGAGTGACTTCTACAGCGAATTTTGGGACTGGTACGTCGCGATCATCACGATCGTATCGGTGGTGGGTTGCGCCATCTTTTTGAAGTTACAGAGCAAGACCCGCGTCAAGATCCTGGAAGATGGCAAACCGGAAGGCACTGGCCACGTATGGGATGAGAGTCTGCGCGAGTACCAGCATCCCCTTCCGCGGTGGTGGGTGGTTTTGTTCTACCTCACCGTGGCCTTCGGGGTGGGCTATCTGATCTTGTTCCCGGGACTGGGCACCAAATACAAGGGCGCACTGCAGTGGACCTCAGTGAAGGAACTGCGAGCGGAGAACCAGGTCGCCGAGGCGCGGTTTGGGCCCTTGTTCGATAGTTTCTTGCAGCGCGACCTAGTCTCCGTGGCTGCCGATCCACGCGCGCACCAAATCGGTGAGCGCATATTCTTGAACAACTGCTCCCAATGCCACGGCTCGGATGCGCGCGGCGCCAAGGGTTTCCCAAATCTTACCGATGAAGAATGGATCTGGGGAGGCACACCCGAGGCGATAGAGACGACGATCACCGAGGGACGCGAAGCAATCATGCCGCCGCAGATCGATAACGTCGGTTCGGTCGAGAGCGCGGTCGATGTCGCCAATTACGTGCTGTCGCTGTCTGGCTCGCAGCACGACGCAGCGCGCGCCACCCGAGGGCAAGAAAAATTTGCCAGCATTTGTGCGGCCTGCCACGGCGCCGATGCCAAAGGCAACCAGCAGATCGGCGCGCCGGATCTAAGCAACAAGATCTGGACGTATGGAGGCACTCAGGCTGCAATCGTCGACGCGATCGAACATGGGCACCACGGTGTGATGCCGGCCCACAAGGACGTGCTCACCAAAGCGCAGATTCACCTGGTCGCGGCGTACGTCTACTCGCTGAGCCACCCGGCGCCCGGGGCTGCAGCGGCGCCCAGCGGCGCGCGAATGTAGTAGGCCCGCGGCTCGCATGAACGACGTTGCGCCTCCGACGGGGGGTAGGAAGGTTTTGCTCCCCGGCGGCGCTGTCACGGCGCCGCCCGGCGGCACCCACGAACTCGTCATTTCTCTGTACGAGAAGCGCCAGCAGATCTATCCGCGTGCGCGGGTCGGTCCGAGTCTGGGCCAGTTCGCGCGCTGGCGCTGGGTCATGGTCTGGCTGACACAGCTGGTTTTCTACGGCACCCCATGGCTGCAATGGAAGGATCGCCAGGCCATACTTTTTGATCTGGTCGCGCGCAAGTTCTACTTCTTCGACCTTGTGCTCTGGCCCCAGGATGTCATCTATCTGACCGCGATTTTGGTGATATCCGCGCTGTCGCTGTTTTTGTTTACCGCAGTCGGCGGCCGCCTGTGGTGCGGTTACGCTTGTCCGCAAACCGTTTACACGGAGATTTTCCTTTGGATCGAACGCCTCTTTGAGGGCGATCGCTCCCAGCGCATGGCGCTGGACCGCCAGCCGATGAGCGTGCGCAAGGTGCTGCGCAAAGCCGGCAAACATGCAAGTTGGGCCGCCGTTGGGCTGTGGACCGGATTTACGTTTGTTGGCTTTTTCACGCCCATCCGTGAGCTCGGTAATTCCCTTTGGCATGCGGGCCTGGGCCCATGGGAGAGCTTCTGGATACTGTTTTACGGCTTTGCGACTTACGGCAATGCCGGCTGGATGCGCGAGCAAATCTGCTTGTACTTGTGTCCGTACGCACGCTTCCAAAGCGCGATGTTCGACCGCGATACGCTGATCGTAACCTATGACGAAGCACGTGGTGAGCCGCGTGGCGCGGGTCACAAGAGCCGCGCGCGCGCCGAGGAGGGCCTCGGGGACTGCGTGGACTGTGGTTTTTGTGTTCAGGTTTGTCCGACCGGGATCGACATTCGCAAAGGCCTGCAATATGAGTGCATCGGCTGCGCGGCCTGCATCGATGCCTGTGCGCACGTTATGCGCAAGACGGGTTTGCCCACCGGACTGATCCGCTACACGACCAAGAACGCGCTGGCCGAACATCTATCGCGGGTACAGATCTGGCGCCACGTCTTTCGCCCGCGCGTACTCATCTATGGCGCAATCCTTCTTGCCATCATCAGCGCCCTGGTGATTTCCTTAAGTCTGCGGGTGCCCCTTAAGGTCGATGTCATCCGCGACCGTGGAACTTTTGCTCGCGAAGTGGAAGATAGCCGTGTGGAGAACGTCTATCGCCTGCAGGTAATGAATACGAGCGCACGAAACCAGACCTACGACTTGCAAGCCGAAGGCCTTGCGGGGCTCACTGTCGCCTCCAACCCGCGCTTTGCAGTGCCGGCCGCATCGAGCCTGGTCGTCATCGTTCGCCTGCAAACCGCGATACAAAGTGCGCCCCCGGGCTCCAACCGCATTGCCCTTTTGGTTCAGTCCGAAGAGGAGCCCGCAATCCGTGTGCGCGAGAAGACCGTGTTTTTCGGACTACGCCCCTAGCAATGCACGCCTGGACCAATGCAACGATCGCGACTTGCTCCGACTGCCAGCCAAACACCCACTAGGAGATCTGCTATGAAACCAGCACCAACCCCCTGGTACCACGAGCCCTGGCCGTGGCTGCTCATCGCCGGACCAGCAATCGCCGTCATTGGTAGCCTGGTCTCCGCCTTTCTTGCCTTGCAGGGCGCAGACCCGATCATCGAAGACAATTACTATCAGCGCGGACTAGACATCAACACCACCTTGCAACGAGTGCACCACGCCGCCGACCTGGGAGTGCACGCCAGCGTCGAATACGATGGCGTTGCGCGTGGCGAATCGGTTTGGGTGCGCGTGCGCTCGGCGCAACCCATCCATGACACTGCCCTGCAAATTCACCTCATTCACCCGACGCGCAGCGGTGCCGACCGGCTTGCGATTTTGGGGCGCGTACCCAACACTGCCGATACGGACGCAGAATTCACGGGGCAGTGGCCCGATGAGGCTCTGGTCCCCGCGGCCGGCCAAACGCCTGCCACCGCGATCAACTGGCGCATCGCGTTGCAAGGTGTCGACTGGCAGGTTGAGGGCGACGCGCGGGGGCGCAATGACATACTGGCGCGCTAAAGCGTCGGCGCTGCAAGCTCTCGCGCAAGAGAACCGAGAGAAGCTGCACACCCGCACTCAGAAACATTCGTTCCCCCAATCATGATCGGCCTCTCCGCTCCGCTTGGCACTGCTTTCGCCATGGCCCTGTTGGGTGGAATTCACTGCGCTGGCATGTGTGGCGGGTTCGTCAGTGCGTTGCAACTGCGCCGGCCGACCCACATGAGCGCGATCGCGTTTGCGCTGTCCTACCATGGCGGTCGAGTCGTCGGTTACGTAAGCGCTGGTCTTCTTGTCGGCGCGATCGGAGGCACGCTGTTTGCCGCCCATGTACTGCCCTTGCAGATTGGCTTACTGATACTGGCCAGTCTTTTGTTGGGCGCCATTGGCTGCTCGCTACTCGGATCGATGGTTTGGCTGCGTCGGCTCGAGCCGCTCGGCAACGCACTGTGGCAAACGATCGAGCCACTGGCAAAAAAACTCTTGCCGCCGCGGTCGCTGCCCGCGGCAATGCTTGCCGGTTTTGCCTGGGGCTGGATTCCGTGCGGAATGGTCTATGCCGTGCTGCCCCTTTCCTTGCTTGCGGGTGGGGCGCTCGGCGGTGCCATGGTGATGCTGGCCTTTGGGTTGGGTACGCTGCCCAATCTCCTCGCATTAGAGTTTGGGGCGGCACGTATATCGGCTCTGGCGCCCTCGGGCGCGCTGCGCCGGTGGTTGCGAGCCGCCGCAGGTGCCGTCGTATTGCTTTTTGCCGTGTCCAACCTAGCGCAGGCCGCTCGGCTTGCAGGTGCCGATGCCACGACACTAACCATGCTGGCATCGCTGTGTCATGCCGGCAGCTGATCGCAGCGGCCAGAGGACTTTGACTCTCCGACACAGCGTGTAGCATCCCCATTTAGCGTCCGGCGTTTGCGCCGGCGTGATCGGGCATGAGCGACTCTGGGCATGTAAGAAGCGACAGCCGCGGTGACCTGCACATCATGGTTCACGGGCGCGTCCAAGGTGTGGGATTTCGTGAGAGTATGGTCCTGGAGGCGATCGAGCGCGGCGTTGCCGGCTGGGTTCGCAACCGCTTCGAGGGCACTGTCGAAGCGGTGCTGCGAGGCTCCCCCAATGCCTGCGCCGAGCTGCTGCGCTGGGCGCACCGCGGACCGCTGGCCGCGCGAGTCGAGCGCGTAGAGGTGCGCACGGCAAGCAGCGAAGAATCCGAACTCGTGCGCGGCATTTTCCGGCGTTTGGAGACGCTTTAGTGCCCACGCGCTTGCACCAAATCCCCACACCGTCATGACCGAAGCTGCGATCGCACGCGCGCCGGCTTCTGCCTGGCCATTGATGATCGCCGCGGCAACAATCTTGCTCATTACCACTGGTGCACGCCAGTCGCTGGGGCTGTACATCGCGCCACTTAACGAGTCGACCGGCTTAGGCATCGCGGACATCAGCCTAGCATTGGCCGTTGGACAATTCGTCTGGGGTGCGTCGCAGCCATTGTTTGGTGCCATCGCCGATCGTTACGGACCGGTACGCGTCATCGTGGCCGGCGCCGTCATACTGGCAATTGGCTTTGCAACAACGCCTTTGGCGCATACGACGGCAGGTCTTATCTGGACACTGGGTGTGCTCAGCGCAGCCGGCGCAGGCGCCGGCAGCTTCTCGATTCTCATCGGCGCAGCCGCGCAGCGGCTTGCCCCGCAACGGCGTGCCTTTGCCGCTGGTTTCATCAACGCGGGCGCCAGCTTCGGACAATTCGTCTTTGCGCCCTTGAACCAGTTTTTGATCGTTCTGTACGGCTGGGTCGGCGCCATTTCGACGATGGCATTGCTCATGCTTTCCACCGCCCCCCTGGCCTGGTGGCTGCGCGGCGAGTCCGCGTCGAACTTGCCCCAGCGCAGCGCTGCTGCCGCCGATGGGTCGGCCCTAGGACTCAGGCAACAGCTATCCGCAGCGGCCCGTGATCCGAGCTACTGGTGCCTGCACCTGGGTTTTTTCACTTGTGGATTCCACGTCGCCTTTCTCGTTACGCATTTACCCAGTGAGGTCAACCTGTGCGGGCTTGGCAGCGCGATCGCCGCAACTTCCCTTGCGATCATCGGCCTGGCCAATATCGCCGGCAGCCTTGGGGTAGGTACTCTGGGCAACCGCGTGCGACTCAAGTGGTTGCTGTTTTGGGTGTACTTCACGCGCGCGGTGGCGATTGCCTTGTACCTCACATCGCCGCGAAGCGCTTTGACCTTTTACCTGTTTGCAGGCGCCCTTGGATTCACCTGGCTCTCGACGGTCCCGCCAACCGCCGGCCTGGTCGGAAAGCTCTTTGGTACCCGGTACCTGGCCACACTATTTGGCCTGACCTTGCTATCGCACCAAATTGGGGGATTTTTCGGTGCCTTTCTCGGCGGCCAGTCTTTGAGCCGATTCGGAAACTACTCCTGGATGTGGTACGCCGACATTTTGCTGGCGCTGGGTGCAGCACTGGTCAACTTGCCGATTCGTGAGCAAGCCATACCAAGGCTGACGGTGCTGCGCTAGTCCGCGATGCACGCGCGAGCGCGGCTCCATAGTATGGTAGCGAGGCATGTGCGGCCGAAAGTACAAGCCGGCATGCTGTTCGCAGTTGCGTAATTTCATAAACGATGGCGATGAGTCGCCAGGGAGCCAATAATGGTCGGATATCTGGTGCTGGGTTTGGTCGCAGCAATCGCGGTATGGGCGATCTTGGCCTACAACGGGCTGGTAGGCCTGCGCAATCAAGTCAAAAATTCCTTTGCCCAGATCGACGTTCAGCTCAAGCGCCGTTACGACCTGATACCCAACCTGGTGGAAACCGCAAAGGGTTACATCAAACATGAACGCGAAACGCTCGAAGCCGTGACTCGGGCGCGCAACCTTGCCGTCAGTGCGCATGCCAACGTGAGCGCCGATCCAACGGACGCGGAGGCAGTCAAGCAGTTGGGAGCGGCAGAACAGGCCCTGCGCGGCACCCTCACGCGCTTTTTCGCGGTCGCCGAGGCGTATCCGGACCTCAAGGCCAATCAAAACATGATGCAAGTAAGCGAGGAACTGACCAGCACCGAGAACAAGATCGCCTTTGCGCGCCAGGCCTTTAACGATTCGGTAATGAGCTACAACAACGCGGTGCAACAGTTTCCGGGGAACGTTATTGCCAACGCCCTCGGGTTCAAGTCCGCAGAACAGCTTGCGGCGACCGAGTCGCCCGAGGAACGTAAGGCGGTGCACGTCCAGTTCTGAGCGCAACTGCGCAACACCCGGGTGTCGCGAAACACCCCGATCGGCTCCTTAGCCTTGCGGGCAAGGCGCCGAATCTTTGGCGGTTAACCTCATGGCAATGAATTTCTTCGAGCACCAGGAGGCCGCGCGCCGTTCCAGTCGCGTGCTGATCGCTTTGTTCGTGCTTGCCGTGATCGCGATCGTAATCGCAGTCAATGCCGCCCTGGCTGCGATCTACTTTGGAACGCTCGCTCCGCACGGAGCCTGGGTACGATACGGCTTCTCCGCACTTCCGAACTACTTTTTTGAAACAACGAGCGTCGTTGTGCTGCTGATGATTGTCGGCGGCACGGTACAGCAGATTCTGGACTTGCGTGCCGGCGGAGAGGCAGTTGCGCAGATGGTGGGGGCACGGGCGATCGATCCTGCGACCCGCGACCCACTGGAGCGACGGCTCCTCAATGTAATTGAAGAGATGTCCCTGGCTTCGGGCATACCGGCACCACGCGCCTACGTTCTGGACGGCGAAAACGGCATCAATGCCTTTGCCGCGGGCCTGCACACAAGCGACGCGATCGTCACCGTCACGCGAGGAGCGCTCACGCGCCTGAACCGCGACGAATTGCAGGGTGTCATGGGTCACGAGTTCAGTCACATCCTAAACGGCGACATCGGCCTGAACGTGCGACTGATCGGTGTGCTGCAAGGTTTGTTGCTGCTGGCCCTATTCGGACGTTTTTTGACGGCGATTGGCAACCCGCGCGGACGCCCACGCGATTCTGGTGGCAGCATTCTCGTGGTCATTGGCTTGACCGTTCTGGCGATCGGCTATATCGGCGTTTTCTTCGGGCGATTGATCAAGGCCAGCGTTTCGCGTCAGCGCGAATTTCTCGCCGACGCGAGCAGCGTGCAATTCACCCGCAATCCCGACGGAATCGGCGGAGCGCTGCGCAAGATCGGCGGCTTAGGCGCAGAGGCAGGCGGCGCTGTGCAACACATTCACGCCGAGACACTTTCTCACATGTTCATGGCCCCAGTAAGCGTTTCCCTGGCCAGTGGTCTGCTCGCCTCGCATCCGCCATTGCTTGAACGGCTGCGTCGGATCTACGGCCGAGCTGTCGAATACCTGCCCGCCGACGAACTGCCCATCGAGCCTGAGCCGCCGCAGCCGCCGCTGCCACCATTGCAATACGAGCCCGTGATGCCCTCGAGCGCGGCAGCGGCATTGCTTAGCCCCGTATCTGGGGCCGTAGGTGCCGCGGATGCACCGGTGCGCACACCCACCGCACTGCACGCCTCGATCGGAAAGGCAAGTGCCGAAACCGTGTCATTCGGCGCCAATCTCTCCGCGCGCGTCGATGGCCTTGGGCTGCGAAGCGCCCTGGCCGATGCGACGCAGGCCCAGCTGCTTGTGCTATCGATGTTGCTTGATACCCAGGCGCAGATTCGCGCTCGCCAGTTGGCCGCCGCCGTTGAGCACTTCGGCAGCAGCGCCGCGCCGCAGATCGAGCAATTCGCTCGCATCATAGGCAACCTTCCGCCGGGCTGGCGACTGCCGTTGCTTGACTTGTCGATGCCGGTGCTGCGAACCCTGGCACCGCCACAGCGCCAAGTGCTGCTGCGCCTTGCGCACGAACTGATCGTCGCCGATGGGCGCGTCACCTTGGCGGAGTTCTTGTTGTTTTCGGTACTAAAGCGGCGACTGGAGCCGGCTGTTGCCGTAAATGGCCCGGGACGCGCGCTACAGCTGGACGAGGTCGGCAAAGAAGCAAGCGTGGTGATGTCGCTCATCGCCTGCGTTCGCGTGCCGCAAGACCCGCAGCACGCATTTGACGCTGGCAAGGCCGTTTTTCCGGGGGCCGGCCCGCGCGTCGCGCAAGATGCCCTCTCGCTCGCACAGGTATCGGCCGCATTTGATCGACTCGCGCTGCTTGCGCCGCTGCAAAAACCGATCATTATTAAGGCGTGCGTTGCGATTGCCTTCATCGATGGCAGCTCGCATTGGAAGGCAGCAAGTTGCTTGCGCACATTGTGCGCAGCGTTGGACTCCCCCTTACCCCCTCAGGTAGAAGCTGCCCAATAGCGACCGGTCAGAGCGTTCTTTGCGCGCGTTCGCTACCATCGCGTCCATGGCGCCGATTCTTTGTATTTCCGGTCTGACCAAAACATACGCGTCCGGCCTGCACGCGCTCCAGGGTATCGATCTGGAGGTTCAACGCGGCGAGATATTCGCGCTGCTAGGACCCAACGGCGCCGGCAAGACCACCCTGATTGGCATCGTCTGCGGCATGGTAGTGGCCTCGGGCGGAACGGTGCGCGTTGACGGGCACGATATTGCGCGCGACTACCGCCACACCCGCTCGATCGTGGGCCTCGTGCCCCAGGAGCTGACGATCAATGCCTTCGAAACAGTGTGGGCCACCGTGAGCTTTTCTCGCGGGCTTTTCGGACGCCCCCCGAATCCGCGCTTTATAGAAAAACTGCTACGCGATTTGTCACTTTGGGACAAGCGCTCGGAGCGACTCATGACACTGTCCGGCGGAATGAAGCGCCGGGTAATGATCGCCAAAGCGCTGGCCCACGAGCCGCAGATCCTATTTCTTGACGAGCCATCGGCGGGAGTGGACGTGGAGCTGCGGCGGGACATGTGGGCGCTCGTGCGCGCCCTGCGCGATAGCGGTGTGACGATCATCTTGACCACACACTACATCCAGGAAGCCGAGGATATGGCTGATCGGATCGGTGTAATCAACAAGGGCACACTCATTTTGGTCGAGGACAAGGCAAAGTTGATACAAAAACTCGGCAAGAAACAATTGACGCTTCAGTTGCAACAGCCCATGACGGCGATCCCCGAAGAACTGAGCCAGTGGTGCCTTACCCTCAGGGAGCACGGGCGCGAGCTCGAATT
Source organism: uncultured Burkholderiaceae bacterium (assembly GCA_964608115.1). Taxonomy (GTDB): domain Bacteria; phylum Pseudomonadota; class Gammaproteobacteria; order Burkholderiales; family Burkholderiaceae_F; genus GJ-E10. The sequence goes on from CAZSOI010000469.1 coordinate 10,478, forward strand.
TTCGTTTGATTCGTCTCAAGAGGGCACGGACGTGCCAGCGCTACTCAAACGCCTCGGCGAGCTGGGTATCGGCTTTCAGGACCTGAACACGCAGCAAAGTTCCCTGGAGGACATTTTTGTCAGCCTGGTGAGCGAGCGCCCGGCGATGCGGCAATGAGTACGCGAACGATCAACGCTTACGGTGTTTGGGCCCTGTACAAGATGGAGATGGCGCGCGCGCTGCGTACGCTACTACAGAGCTTGCTTACCCCCGTGATTACGACGTCGCTTTATTTTGTGGTCTTTGGCGCCGCAATTGGCGCGCGTATGAGTGAGGTCCAGGGTGTGCCTTACGGAGCCTTCATCGTTCCTGGCCTGATCATGCTCGCGATTTTCACGGAAAGCCTGTCCAATGCCTCATTTGGCATCTACCTTCCAAAATTCACCGGGACCATCTACGAGATTCTCTCGGCGCCTGTGTCCCCCGTCGAGATCGTGACCGCCTACGTTGGTGCCGCTGCAACCAAGTCCATCGCGCTTGGCTTGATTATCTTGGCGACGGCGGCCTTCTACATCCCAATCCAGATTCTGCACCCGCTGTGGATGGTCGGTTTTCTTGTGCTTACGGCGGCCACTTTCAGTCTCTTTGGCTTCGTCATTGGTATCTGGGCCAACAGTTTCGAGCAACTACAGTTTGTTCCGATGTTGGTCGTGACGCCACTGACGTTTCTGGGGGGCGCGTTTTATTCGATTGATATGTTGCCGCCTGCGTGGCGCAGCGCCACGCTCTTTAACCCGGTGGTCTATTTGATCAGCGGTTTTCGCTGGAGCTTTTATGGCAACTCGGACGTCAGCGTTGGTATCAGCCTGGTAGCGACGACGGGTTTTTTCGTGGCGTGCCTTGCGATCGTCGTATGGATTTTTCGAACCGGCTACCGACTAAAGAGCTGACGGTGCGATAGGTCGCGCGCCGATCAGCCAGGAGCTCCGAGCGCATACGACAGATCCTGAAATCCAAACCGCGGACCTTCCGCTGACGTGCCCAGGCGAGCCGCAGACGCCCGCGTAGAACCGCCGGGCTAAGCAACCGCAGTTAGCCTGCGGGAGACGTCAAGAGTTCCAAACCAGGGACGACACGTTGGACCGGCAGCTTTGACATTTGCCATTGGCCGCTCTTTTCGTCATAGCGCAATGCAGTGAAGCAATGCCACTGGCTATCGTCGAGCTTCGGATAATCGCCGCGATAGTACTAACCCGGCCATCTCGTCTTTTTCCTAAAGAGCGTATGTCTTGTGACAGCCTCGCCCGTAAGAATGCGGTGCTGCAGCTCCCACGCCCTTTGGAACCAGTTCACCGCGTCAGTCCGCCCGGCGAAAGTTCGGAGCAGACTATCGAGCCCTGTACCGATGCTTGCCTTGACCGTGCTACGTAAATTCGAGCGCCCAGCCGCTCACACGACCGGTTTGCCTCGGCTCGGTGCGCGCAATGGCGAACGCGTCCGGCCAGCTGGCTAGCCGCGCAGGCAATGCTTTGAGTTGAGTCGTCTTTTCTTGTGTTTGCTCGGCGCCAGCAGCTGATGCAAGCCGTGGCGCCCGTTTACCCGTGCTCGTTTAGATTCTTCCGTGCACACGCCGGCGCGTCGTTTTGTCTGTCAGCATGCACAAGGCCCTGTGCCTGCAGGTCCGCGTGGTAGGAGCTTCGCACTAGGGGAGCGCATGCGGCATGGGCAAAGCCCATCGCGCGAGCCTCGCGCTCGAATTGGGCAAATACTTCCGGCGCCACGTAGCGCCGCACGGGCAAG
>CAZSOI010000470.1:0-2292 GCA_964608115.1 uncultured Burkholderiaceae bacterium
AACGAAGCCTTCAGTCTCATGGCAATTTTCCGAAGGTCGGCGAGTTTGCGGTTTGCGCGGGGTGCGCATTTGTACCGCATTTGGCATTTTGACTGCGGCCAAAAAAGGCCTTTTTGCAGGACGTTCTAGCGAATTACTGGACGAAAACCCCGCTGCCGGCAGATTCGGTCACAAGCAAAGCCGGGGGCAAATAGGGAAAACACTCATTTGGCGTAGTCAGCATGTTGATTCGGGCCAAATGCCGTCAAGTCGCGTGATGCTGCCCGCCGGGTACATTCCCATGTGACCTTTGTCGGTCGGATCATAGGTTCCACGCACTACGACGCAGCTGTCCTGATACCGGCGTTTCCAATCCTCCATGCGTTCTTTGTCATTCCGAATGCCCTCGTCCGTCCAAGGCGGACCATCGAAGAAATTTACCCACAGTCGTGCTGAGTCCGAGGCGACGTAACTTCCTTCGAACTCGATGTGCAAAATTCCTCTAACGCATACCGTGTTCCCGGCGAGTTCTGAACGATCGCGGGAAATCTCCACGATCGAAAGGACGCGCGGGCATTTCGCGGCGAGGGCAGCGTCACTCGGATCGGAGGCGAGCGCTATGGAAAGTACGAATGCGGAGATTGCCATTTGCTCGACGAGGGTCCGCTAACAGGGGGTGCGTTTTTCGATTTTCTAGGATACCAACAGTTGCCCGGAAGCCGTCATCACCCGCTTGAGCATGATCCACCGTGTAGCATGACCCGCGCCAAACTTTCAGTGCCACGGAAAGCCTGTAAAGTCGGTTTTTTGAAGGAGATAACTTTGGACTTCACTTACCAATCATTAGCACTAAAGGCGGGGAAGTGTCGAATCAACCTCTCTCAAATCATCATTCACTTGTTGCTGAGGTGTTGGAACACGTGCACGATGCACTGTTCTCTGTTCTCGCGTGTCCGGTAATGCGAAAGGGCCAGTTTTTTAGCGACAAGTAGGCACCCGCTGACATTGTCGACCAAACACAATAGAACAAAGACGAAGGGAAACTCCATGAAGCGGATTGTTGGACTCTTTTGTGTACTCGGATTCTCACTCGGTTCGACGAGTTCGTTCGCTTACAGGCTTGAAGGTGACGGTTGCGGCGGCAATGGGAAGGAATGCAAAGTTTATTGCGATACGGGCCAACTGGCGGGGTCGATGTACTGGAACGGCAGCGTTTGGACGGATGGAGTCAAATGGGACAAAGATAAGGACAAGGAAGCAAAAGCAATCTGCAAAGCGAACGGCGCCGGATGCACGTGACTGATTGGTCAGCGCGCTGCTTCAGGCACACGCATTCCCTGCGTTTCGTCGTCAAAACTTCGTGGCCGGCAACGGCGTGGCGCCTTTCTCGCAGTTGTATGGTCCCGTACTGCCGGATCCGCCAGCTGAGTAGTTATAGGTCTGGAAGAATACGCCCGTAGTTCTATTGATCGATGAGTCTATCGCGGTGCCTTTTCCGATGATTGTCCAATGGAAGATCGTTGGATTAATCTCCACCGGATAGGTTTGGATCGGAACATCAGCGCGCCCGACGTACCGCAGCGTGATTGTTGACTTGTCGAGATCAACCCAGACGTTCAGGAGCACATTACCATCCGGCCCGGCGGCACAGTCGAGCGACAAGATGTCTGCGCGGGCTTCGGCAATAAGGCAGATCGCGGCAATCGCCATCAACAGGATCACGCGGAATTGGCGCATCACGAAAATCCCTCACAAAAAGAACCGCGGTTACGACGCCAAGAGCGGCGAGCAAATTTAACATGCGCGATCGAGGTTCACCACAGGATAGAAGTCATCCTGGCGACAACTGCGCCGCACTTAGAAATTGGCGGTGAGTCTAATGAGCTCTGCTCTCGGAACGCTTCATTCACCATGCCGGAAAGCAGTGCCATGCCATTGTCACCTTGGAGCCGATTTGCTTGAGAACGGCCGGTGTCGGCAACATGACGCAATTTTGTCTCCAAGAGCCATGCGCTCGATTGCAGGATTGTCATTTGCTACCGTCGGTGACCAGTTGGTTATTCGCGTCGCTTAGCTTTGACGATTGCATGGCTTTTCGTGAGGACGGCACTCGCCACGCGGATCGCCAGCCTTTTGTGGTGCATTGCCTTCAGATTCGCAAACGCGGTTGCGCCCTTCTGATTTGGCGCGGTACAGCGCTCGGTCGGCTTGTGCTAGCAGGTCGGCAGCAGTGGCGTCGCACTGCGGTACCGTGCAAGCGACCCCGATGCTGACGGTCACGTGATCAGCCGCCTCTGATGCGACGTGAGGTAT
>CAZSOI010000471.1:0-11701 GCA_964608115.1 uncultured Burkholderiaceae bacterium
ATCCTATACACATACAAGGAAGACGCGCGCGCCTGGGAGCGGCTCTCCGATTGGATCGATCGCATCGGCTGGCCCCGCTTTTTCGAGAAGACGGGGCTGCCCTTTACGAAGTACTTGATCGACGACTGGCGTGGGGCGCGCGCCAACCTGAACGCGTCTACACACATCCGTTTCTGACCCTGCCAATCGGGTTCCCCCGAATCACTGCATTCAAACTAGGAGGCAACATGAGCACCATTTCCGTCGGCGACAAGAGCTTCGAGACCGACGAAGAAGGTTATTTGGTCAATCTGGGCGACTGGTCGGAGGAGATTGCCAACACCATTGCGAAAAGCGAAAACATCGACATGACGCCCAACCACTGGGAAGTGGTGAATTTTCTGCGCAAGTACTACGAGGAATACCAGATCGCTCCGGCGGTGCGCGTCCTGACCAAGGCTATTGGCAAATCGCTTGGTCCCGAGAAGGGAAACAGCCAGTACCTCTACGAGCTGTTCCCCTACGGGCCCGCCAAGCAGGCGTGCAAGATCGCGGGGCTTCCCAAGCCCACTGGGTGCGTCTGAGTGCCCAAGGCAAATCGGCGCGCCGCCGCGATTGGGTTGCGTAGCACCGTTCGGAGCCGGCCAAGGTGAGCACCGCAAGCTATCTTTTCGCGGCCGTGCTGTATGCAGCCGTCGCCGTCTTTGCGGCCGGCTTGGGCCGCAAGATCGTGCAGTACGCGCGCGTGCGTGCGCCGCTGAAGATCCCGACGACGCCAGCGCCGACGACGCGCTGGGGAGTAGGTATGCGACTGGCCCGCGAGATCGTCTTCTTCGAGAGCCTCTTTAAAGCAAACCTGTGGATTTGGCTGTTTGGCTGGCTGTTTCACGCTGCCCTGCTGCTCGTTTTGCTGCGCCACCTGCGCTACTTCGTCGAGCCCGTTTGGGGCTGGCTCGTGTGGCTTCAGCCGCTGGGCGTCCTTGCGGCCCTGGTGATGGTCACGGGTCTTGCCGGGTTGTGGGCACGACGCTTCTTCGTTGAGCGCATCGCCTACATTTCCACACCTTCCGACCACCTGATGCTCGCGTTGCTTGCGCTAATCGCCGCTTCGGGACTTACGCTGAAGTTTGTAGCGCACACGGACATCGTCGCGGTCAAGATCTATTTTCTGGGCCTGCTGCATTTTGAGCTGCAGCCCCTGCCGGCTGATCCGGTCTTGTATCTGCATCTGGCGCTCGTGAGTATCTTGCTGTTGGTCTTTCCGTTTAGCAAGCTGCTGCACGCACCGGGCTTGCTGTTTTCTCCAACGCGCAACCAAAGCGACGATTCACGCCAGGTCCGACACCTTGCCCCATGGGCAGCAGGCCTGGAGGGGAAGCGCTAGATGGCAACCGCGGCAGCCGTACAAGCGCCGCCACTGCGGCGCATCCCGATTGTTCCTGTACTGCAGCCCAATGCGATGGCCGCATCGCGCCCGTATGTAGCCAACGAGGCGGTACAACAGGCCATCGGCTTTCCGGCCAAGCTTGTCGATAACTGGCATGAGGTGGCGCTGGCCAAGATGGCAGAGCTGCTTGGAAAGTACCGATCGCTGCAGGTATTTCTCGATGCGTGCGTGCACTGCGGCGCCTGTACCGACAAGTGTCACTATTTTCTTGGCACCCGCGATCCGCTGAACATGCCGGTTGCCCGCCAAGAGCTCATGCGCAGCGTCTACCGACGCTACTTCACCGTGGCCGGACGACTGTTCCCGAGCCTGGTTGGCGCTCGTGAACTTACGCGCGAAACCCTTGATCAGTGGTACGCGTATTACAACCAATGTTCGGAATGCCGCCGCTGCTCGGTGTTTTGCCCATACGGAATCGACACTGCCGAGATCACAATGGCCGGCCGTGAAATTCTGGATGCGGTCGGTCTGGGACAAAAATACTCCAACGAGATCATCGGCAAGGTTCACCGCGTCGGCAACAACCTCGGACTTCCCGGACCTGCGCTGCGCAACACGCTCGAGGGTCTGGAGGAAGACGTCAAGGAAGACACGGGTGCCGACGTACGCTACCCGCTCGATGAGAAGGGTGCGGAGGTATTGCTCGTTACACCGTCGGCAGATTTTTTTGCCGAACCGCACGTCGATAGTTTGATCGGCTACGGCAAGGTCTTTCACGCGGCCGGAATCTCCTGGACGCTATCCTCGCATGCCTCGGAGGCCGGCAACTTCGGCATGTTCATCGGCAACTACGAACAGCTGCGGTCCATCGCGCTGCGCATCCGCGAGGCCGCGCTCGAACTCGGCGTCAAGCGCATTGTGGTTGGAGAGTGCGGCCACGCGTGGCGAGTTGCCTACAGTTTCTGGAATACCCTCATCGGCGTTGGAGCTGGTGGCAAGGATCCGTATGCCGTCGCACTGCAATCGCAGCTCGACAGCCGATATCGGCAACCGATGCACATCTGTGAGGTCACTTGGGATCTGATACAGCGCGGCGCGCTGCGCTTTGACAAGGAAGCCAACGACCAGCGCGTCATCACCTTTCACGACTCCTGCAATGTGGCGCGCGCCTCGGGCATGGGCGATGAGCCCGAAGGACAGTTCGAGATTCCCCGCAACATCATCCGAGCGGTCGCCAACAAATTCGTCGAGATGGCCCCGGAGACGATCCGTGAGCGCACGTTTTGCTGCGGCGGCGGCGGCGGTTTGCTAACCGACGAGCTTCTCGAGCTTCGCGTCAAGGGCGCGCTGCCAAGGATGGAAGCGTTGCAGCAGGTGGTCGAGAGCCACGGCGTGAACTTTCTTGCAACGATCTGCGCGATCTGCAAGGCGCAGTTCACGAAGGTGCTGCCGTACTACGGATTCAAGATGAACATGGTCGGTGGCGTGCATCAGCTGGTGAGCACCGCGATCCGCGTGAAATAACCGCCACCGCAATCAGATTCAATTAGAACGACGAAGCCGGAGACTAGCGATGTCAGAAAAGCAGGAAGCGACCGCCACAGGCAGGAGCTTTCGGCGCTACAAGGAGGGCGATAACAGGCCCAACGCTTGGCGCGAATGGATCTTTGATGCCGACCACAGTTACAAATGTCCGACCTATATTCAGTCCGCACCACCCTGTCAGGCCAGCTGTCCGTCGGGCGAAGACATCCGGGGCTACCTTGCGATCGTGCGAGGAACCGAAAAATCGCCGGCCGGTATTGCCTGGCAGGAATATGCCTGGCGCCGCTTGACCACCGCCAATCCCTTCCCATCGGTCATGGGGCGCGTTTGTCCCGCACCCTGCGAGACCGGGTGCAACCGCAATGAGGTGGAGGACCACGTCGGGATCAACTCCGTTGAGCACTTTCTCGGTGAATATGCGATTCGAAACAAACTGAAGTTCCTGCGGCCGGAAGTGCGCAGCGGAAAAACCGTTGCGGTAATTGGGGGTGGGCCCGCGGGACTCTCATGCGCCTATCAGCTTGCATTAAAGGGGCACGACGTTACGATTTTTGAGGAACACGAGCAGCTTGGCGGGATGATGCGTTACGGCATTCCGGGATTTCGCACACCGCGCGAGGTGCTCGACGCCGAGATTGGTCGCATTCTCGATTTGGGTGTACAGGCGCGCACCAGCTGCCGAATTGGCCGCGACATCTCCTTAGATGAGATTCGCAGCAAGCACGACGCGGTCTTTCTAGGCCTCGGTGCACAGTCCGGAAGGGCGCTACCCATCGCCGATGGCCTGGCACCCAATGTGGTCACGGCTACGGCCTTTTTGCGCGCGTTTAATGATGGGCGATTGCAGCACGTTGGTCGCCGTGTCGTCGTGGTCGGCGGCGGCGACACTTCGATCGACGTGGCCACTGTTGCGCGGCGCTTGGGGCACATCGAGCATGCCAAACCGACTGATTTTGAGGAGGTAATCGGCGGGCGGCTAGCGCAGGACGTAGCCCAGATCTCGGCCAAGCGAGGCTGCGAAGTCACGCTAACCTCCGTCTTCGGCGTCGACAAGATGCAGGCCAATCGCCACGAGATCGAGGAGGCGATGGCCGAAGGCATTGATATCCGCGGCGGCTGGATGCCCGTTGCCCTGGTGCGCGGTGCCGACGGGCGTGCTCAGGCCCTGCGTGTGGCGCGCTGCGAAGCCAAATTCGTCGGCAGCAAACTCGAGATCAAGCGTATCGACGGACCCGAGCAGGACATCCCAGCAGACCTGATCGTGTCGGCAATCGGGCAGGCCGTCGATTTCACGGGTCTTGAGGGACTCGACAACGGCCGCGGTGCCGTTACGGCGGACCGCAACTACCAACTCGCCGGCCGGCCTGGGATCTTTGCCGGCGGTGACGTTCTGCGCCCGCATCTTCTGACCACTGCGATCGGGCACGGGGCAATCGCAGCCGATGGCATCGACCGCGTGCTGCGCGGCGAGGAGATGGAAAAGCGCCCCAAGATCGACGTGCACACCTTTGACCTAGCGCGCAAGATGATCGAGGCAGGCCAAAAATTCAGCCGGGCGACCCAGCCGATGCGCGGCACGTCAGGCAGTGACGCGGCCATTCACAATTACGAGAATCGATCCGACCGCTACGTGATACCGCACGATGAGCTGTTCCTGGGTCACTTTACCGACACGCCACGGCTGCGACGCAAGGTGACAACCCTGGACAGGGAATCGGCGTTGGGTAACTTTCAGGAGCGCCTGGAGCCGCTGTCGGAATCCGACACGGTTGCCGAGGCCAAGCGCTGCATGAGCTGCGGGATGTGCTTTGAGTGCGACAACTGCGTGGTCTATTGCCCGCAGACCGCCGTGTTCAAGGTGCCCAAGAAAAAAGCGACGCTGGGGCGCTACGTCGATACCGATTACAGCAAGTGCATTGGCTGTCACATCTGCCACGATGTTTGCCCGACGGGCTACATCCAGATGGGGCTTGGCGAGTAGCCCGCAGGCGCCTGGATGAACACTTTGTGCCAGCAGCGCGCAACACTGTCCCGAATTGTTTCGGGACTGGGCTTGTTGCTGTTCGCTGCACTCTTGGCGGTGACGGCCAGGGCGCAAGAGGCGGGGCGCACACCCAAACCGACCATCATTATCGAGTCGCAGCAGCACTGCATCGCGCCGCCTGAGCGGATGCGTCGCGAGCATCCGGACATGCTCCGGCATCAACGCGTGCGCACCGTGCACTTGGGTGAACGCGGCTCCAAAGTGAGCCTAAACGCCTGTATCGAATGCCACGCCGACCGCCAAAGCGGATCCGTAATCGGCAGCGATCACGCCTTCTGCCAGGGCTGTCACAGCTACGCCGCCGTGCACATCGATTGCTTTGACTGTCACCAGCCTTCGATTCGTCCAAGCGCACCGCGCTTGACGCTGGGAGCCATGCCGTGAGCGCAGCGCCACAGCAAAACTCACGCCGCGCACTGCTGGGCGTGGGCGTTGCCGCGGCGGCCGGCCTTGTGCTCGCTCCCGGCGTGCGATTGATCGAATTGGCGCAGGCGCGTGCCGCCGGTGAACTGGCCTCTGGTCAGGTCCGCTGGGGAATGCTTATCGATGCAAACCGCTGCGCCACTGGATGCACGGCATGCGTCGACGCCTGTGTAAACGAGAACGGCTTGAACTCCGCAATTGATTTGCGCCAACGGCCGCAGTGGATCCGAAAAGTCGAACTCAAGCAGATCGGCACCGGCCGCACCGCGACGGTGCCGGTAATGTGTCAGCACTGCGCTGAACCGCCCTGTGTCGATGTCTGTCCAACCGGAGCCTCGTTTAAGCGCGCCGACGGCATCGTGCTGGTTGACCGCCATAGTTGTATTGGTTGCCGCTATTGCATGATGGCCTGTCCGTACAAGGCGCGCTCCTTCGTGCACGAGACGCTAACGCAGCAAAAAGCCGAGGTACCACGTGGCAAGGGCTGTGTTGAGGGTTGCACGTTGTGCGTGCACCGGATCGACCGCGGCCAGGGTCCTGCGTGCGTGCAAGCCTGTGCCGAATCAGAAAACGGTGCGATGGTCTTTGGCGATTTGAACGACCCCGGCAGCCAGATCGCCCAGCGACTGCGCGTCCAAGCCAGCGCTGCCTTGCGAGCGGATCTTGGGCTCGAGCCGGCCGTGCGCTACCAGGGGGTGTGAGGATGAACGCACCGCTTCGGACGCGTAACGAACGGCACCTGTTTTGGTTGCTCGTTGCGGCTGGCTCACTCGTGATCGCCGCGGCTCTTGCCGCCGCGCTCGCAATGGAGGAGCACGGTCACTCGATCACCGGGATGTCCAATCAGATTGTATGGGGCACACCGCACATCTTCGCGATCTTCTTGATTGTCGCCGCTTCGGGGGTGCTCAATGTGGCCTCGGTTGGCTCTGTCTTTGGCAAGCCCATCTACAAGGCGCGTGCGCCACTTTCCGGATTGCTATCGCTTGCCATGCTCGCCGGTGGGCTGGCGGTCCTGATGCTTGACCTTGGGCGGCCCGAGCGCCTCGTAGTGGCGGCAACCCACTTTAATTTTCACTCGATATTTGCCTTGAACGTGTTTCTGTACTCGGGCATGTTCGCCGTGGTTGCGGTCTATCTGTGGATGCTGATGGAAGCCCGGATGAACCCATACGCCAAACCGCTGGGCCTCGCGGCGCTGGCATGGCGTTTCGTTCTCACGACCGGCACGGGCTCAATCTTCGGGTTTCTTGTCGCTCGCCAGGCCTACCAGTCGGCGCTCTTAGCACCGATGTTCATCGTGCTCTCGCTCGGCTGGGGGTTGGCTGTCTTTCTGATCGTGCAGTCGGTCATCTATGCGTGGAACGGACTGCAGCTGCCGGCTGCGGTGCAAACGCGCATGGTGCGACTGCTGGGGGTATTCATTGCCACCGGGCTGTACTTCGTGGTCGTTTATCACATGACCAATCTGTATTGGGCGCGACAGGGCGCATTTGAGCGCTTTTTGCTTCTCGATGGCCCGGTTTTTCCGTGGTTGTTTTGGAGCGGCTACGTTGTTTTGGGGGCGATCGTGCCCATGGCCATTTCGTTTAGTCCGCTGCCGCGCGGCCCGCTCGCCGCCGTGGCGGCGTCGACCTTCGTACTGCTGGGCGCTTTTGCACAGCTGTACGTGTTCATCATCGGAGGCCAGGCGTTTCCGCTAGATATTTTCCCAGGCTATGTGGCCAAGAGCACGTTTTGGGACGGTACGGTCGATACCTACGCTCCGAGCTTGCCCGAGCTGACCTTGGGAGTTGGCGGTCTTGGGATCGCGTTTTTGATTACGGCCGTTGGCGTGCGCGTCTTGCGTTTTGTTCCGCAAGACGACTTTGGTGCACATGCAGTTTCGCATGCCGCGCAGGAATGAACTAATGAAGGCGCGTGAGTCCAACGCACAGCTGCAAACACCGGCCGAGATCGTGGTGAACACGAAACCAGGGGCCCCGGGCCTGCTCGTTTCGGCGGCGCACCGCTCCTCGGGAAAAACGACGATCGCCTTGGGACTCGCAGCGGCGCTGTCCCAGCGCGGCTGGGCGGTGCAGCCATTTAAGAAGGGACCCGATTACATCGACGCGATGTGGCTGGCCAGCGCAAGCGCACGGGCTTGCTACAACCTCGATCCGTACCTGACGTCGCTCGATCAGGTGCGCGCTTTTTTTAGCCGTCGCACACAGCATTGCGACTTGGCGCTGGTGGAGGGCAACCAGGGCCTGCATGACGGTCTGGCGCTTGATGGCAGCAATAGCAACGCCGCCCTATCGGTGGCGCTGGGCCTTCCGGTAGTGCTTGTTCTCGATACCCGTGGAATGACCCGCGGTATCGCCCCGCTCATCCTGGGCTACCAGGCATTTGATCCGCGCGTGCGCATTGCGGGCGTGATCTTGAACCGCGTCGGTGGCACACGCCACGAGCAAAAACTGCGCGAGGTCATTGAGGCCTATACCGACGTGCCTGTGTTGGGCGCACTTGCCGAACGTATGGACGTGGCAATCGACGAGCGTCATCTCGGGCTCATACCTAGTAACGAGGCCGTGCACTGCGAAGCGGTCGTTGCGCGCATAGGTGCGGCCATTGCCGCGAACGTTGATCTAGATCGCTTGCTCGCAGCTGCGGGGCCCCGTTTGGCAGCAGGCCCCCAACCGGTCACGGCGTCCACCTGCGCGCGCCGCCCCGATGTGCGCATTGGCATCGCGCAAGATCGGGCCTTTGGCTTTTATTACAGCGACGATCTGGAGGCGCTGGCGGCGGAAGGCGCCGAGCTCGTGCCCTTTGACACGCTGCGCGACGCCACGCTGCCGCGCGTTGACGCGCTGTTGATCGGCGGCGGTTTTCCCGAGATGGTCGCACCCCAGCTTGAAGCCAACCGTGTGCTTCGGACACAGATCCGCGAGGCGATTGAAACGGGTCTTCCCGCTTACGCCGAATGCGGAGGCCTGATGTATCTGACGCGCAGCCTGACGGTTGCCGGCCGGCGCCACGAAATGGTCGGTGCGATCGGCGCAGACGTTCTGATGCATGCGCGGCCGGTCGGCCGCGGATATGTCGAGCTCGAGGCCACGGGCGCCGCTGCCTGGAACGCCGGCCCATCAGCCGGTGTGCGCCTTCGCGCGCACGAGTTTCACCACTCGGCCCTGGAAAACGTCGATCCGACGCTGCGCTTCGCCTACCGCGTCGTGCGCGGACACGGAATCGACGGAAAGAACGACGGAATCGTGCGCCGTAACCTGCTGGCTTCCTACAGTCATCTGCGCTCGATCGGCGATTGCGATTGGGCGCGGCGCTTTGTTGCCTTCATTCGATCGACAAAACAATCGCCGCAAACCGCGAACGCGTCGCGATGGCCCGAAGACAGGAGCTTGCTCGCATGATCGCGCGCTCGGCCACTGCCTGCTCCAGGTTCGACCAAAGAGCCATGCGGCAGGCACTTGTGCTGGTGCGCAAGGGGGCACAACCATGGACATGACCGGAGTGCTTGCACGGTGCCCCGAAAGCGATGCGGGTGACGGACAGGTCGTCCTCGTCGGTACCGGGCCGGGAGACCCAGAGCTGCTGACGCTGCGCGCGCTGCGGTGGATCGAGCGGGCCGATGTGGCATTGTTCGACAGCCTCGTGGCCACCGAGATTCTTGCCCTGTTACCTTCTAGCGCGGAGCGCATCCACGTCGGCAAGCGTCGCAATAACCACTGCATGCCACAGGAGCAAATCAACGCCCTGATGATTGAGCGCGCACAACGCGGTCAGTGTGTTGTGCGCCTCAAGGGTGGTGATCCATTCGTTTTTGGGCGCGGCGGCGAAGAGATTGCGGCCCTCGCGGCAGCCAAAGTTCCCTTTCAGGTCGTGCCCGGAATTACCGCAGCGACGGGCGCCTGCGCGTACGCCGGAATACCGCTGACGCACCGCGATTTGGCGCAATCGTGCACGTTCGTCACCGGACAACTGCAGGATGGTTCAATCGACCTGGACTGGCCCGCGCTTGCGCGTCCGCACCAGACGGTCGTCGTGTACATGGGACTGCTGGCACTGCCGCTTGTGTGCGCCAAGCTCATCGAGCACGGGCGCCCTGCGCAAACGCCAGCGGCCATTATTCAGGAGGCTACGAGGGCGGGGCAGCGAGTGCTCGTGGGCACGCTTGCATCGCTGCCGACGCAGGTACAGCTCGAAGGTTTGCATGCGCCGACGCTCACCGTGATCGGCGAGGTCGTCGCCGTTCGTCAGCAGGTGCAACGGCATGCAATCCAAGCAGCAGGAGGATAAAGACGGGAGGCGGCATATCGTCGGTGAGCGAGAGTTGTTTTTCTCAGAGGGGCAAACAAGACGCGGGGTGGCGTGCGCCCCTCGCACGCGCGGTGCGCCGCATTAGCGCGAGTGTGTTGCACGGCGCGCTTGATTCGCATCAAAGAAGCGAAGACCTCGACGTGAAACAGTTGCATGTTGCGAGTTGACGAGCCGAGCCCAGGCAAGGGTGCGCAGATTTGATTTCATTTCTAGAGCAAAACCGCGGGTAACCACAGTGATACGGGAGACATGAGATGCCAACATTTGTACACACGGAAAAATGCGATGGATGCAAGGGGGGCACTGTCACCGCCTGCATGTATATCTGTCCAAATGACCTGATGAAGCTCGACACGGTGCGGATGAAGGCCTACAACCAGGAGCCCGAGCAGTGCTGGGAATGCCAATGCTGCGTCAAGGCCTGCCCGCAGCAGGCCATCGAGGTGCGCTCATTTGCCGATTGGGTTCCCATGGGCGGCGCGGTCATTCCCATGCGTACCGACACCGCGATCATGTGGACCATCAAATTTCGCGACGGGGAAATCAAGCGCTTTAAGTTCCCCGTGCGCACAACTGCAGTCGGATCGATCAATCCCTACTCCAACAAGCCTGAGGCCGGGGATCTGCGCGATCAGCGCCTGTTCACCGAAACGGGCAAGAAGTTACCGATCATCGCCTCTTAGTAAAGCCTCCAAGCGCGAATGATTCTGATGGCAACAAACTACGGGAATCCGAACAATGAGCGAACCAAGCTTTGGTAATCCGCAAATCGTCGAACACGAAACCGATATCCTGATCGTCGGCGGTGGCATGGCCGCGTGCGGAGCGGCATACGAGGCCCGACGCTGGGCCGGCAACGACGTCAAGATCACCCTGGTAGACAAGGCGGCGATGGACCGCTCTGGCGCGGTGGCTATGGGTCTGTCGGCGATCAACACGTACTTGGGGCAGAACACCCCCGAGGACTATTGCCGATATGTATCCGCCGACCTCATGGGCATCACCCGTGACGACCTCGTATTTGATGTCGGCCGCCACGTCGATGACTCGGTGCATCTGTTCGAGGAATGGGGTCTGCCGGTCTGGAAGGACAAGAGCACGGAAGGCGTAGCTCTTAAAGACGGCGGCAAACCGGTGCGCTCCGGCCGCTGGCAGATCATGATCAACGGCGAGGGGTACAAACCGATCGTCGCCGAGGCTGCGAAAAAGGCGCTGGGCATCGAAAACATCTTCGAACGCGTCTTTATCGTCAAGTTCCTACTCGACGCCAAAGAGTCCAACCAGATCGCTGGCGCGGTGGGCTTTTCGGTGCGAGAGCACAAGCTCTACGTATTCAAGGCCAAGGCCATCCTCGATGTGGCGGGCGGCGCAGTCAACGTTTTTCGTCCGCGCACAACCGGTGAGGGAATGGGGCGGGTCTGGTATCCAGTGTGGAATGCTGGCTCGACCTACGCGATGGCGGCCGAGGTCGGTGCCGAGCTCACGATGATGGAAAACCGCTTCGTGCCAGCGCGCTTTAAGGACGGATATGGGCCCGTTGGGGCCTGGTTCCTGCTCTTTAAGTCCAAAGCTGTCAATGGTTTTGGCGAAGACTACGTGGCCAAGCACGCGGATCTGCTTACGCAGTTTGCTCCCTACGACAAAGCGTTCGTGGTCCCGAGCTGCCTGCGCAACCACGCGATGCTCAAAGAAATGAAGGAAGGTCGCGGGCCAATCCTTATGGACACGCCGGCGGCCATGGCCAAGCTTTCAGCCACCATGACGCCGAAGGAGGTCAAGCACCTAGAAGCCGAGGCCTGGGAAGACTTTCTCGACATGTGCATTGGCCAGGCCGGTGTCTGGGCGGGCATGAATATTCGGCCTGAGCAGACCGCCTCCGAACTCATGCCCACGGAGCCCTATCTCCTGGGAAGCCACTCCGGATGCTGCGGCATCTGGGTCTCGGGACCCGAAGACATTGCACCGCCCGAATGGCAGTGGGGCTACAACCGTATGACCACGGTCAAGGG
>CAZSOI010000472.1:0-7774 GCA_964608115.1 uncultured Burkholderiaceae bacterium
AATTCGCGCGGATTAAACGGCTTGGCCAAATAGTCGTCCGCGCCCATTTCCAGACCGACAATGCGATCGACGTCCCCGCCCTTGGCCGTGAGCATGATTACGGGGGTGGGGTCATTGCTGGCGCGCAAGCGTCGCAACACCGACAACCCGTCCTCGCCCGGCATCATCAAGTCAAGTATCAGCACATCGAAGCGCTCGCGCAGCCACAGCTTGTTCATTGCCTGGGAGGACTCCGCCGTGAAGACCGTGAAGCCGTTTTCGCTCAGGTATCGGCGCAGCAGATCTCGCAGGCGCTGGTCGTCGTCGACGACAAGAATCTTGTGGGAGGTCGGCTTGTTCATCGTATGGCTCCTGAATGCGGCGCTCGCGCATCCGCCGCCCTTGCGCCACCGGCCGGTCACGCGTAGCGCGTTGGCCATGGTACGGTCCGGGCCGCCGCAAGAAGGCCGAAGGCACAAAGTGTTACAGAATTTACCGCAGGGCGGTGTGTTTTTGCACGGCGGCCAATGGCGGTTTGGTGGTGGGTTGCCTAACATTGAACCGCAGCCGCCAGCGAAACGCGAAATTCGTCGCCCGCTCGCGCGGCTTGCAATTGTGCGGACGGGACGCAATTTTTCATTCGATGAAACGCAACCGCTTCGCGCCCGCTCTGCCCGCGCTCTTTGGCCTGTTTTGCGCCGGCTTGCTTGGCCCCGGTTGGGGTCAGACACCTTTGCCGCCCGTGCCGCCCCCGCCAATGCAGGGCGCTACGCCGCTTGCGCCCGCTGGCGAGGAGGCACCCGAGGCGCCGCGCGCAGACTCGCCACAGCGAGACTTTCCTCGCAGCGGTTGGCGCAATTTGTCGCCCGCACAACGAGAGGCGATTCGCCGCCTCAGCCGCGAAGAGCGCGAGGCATTGCTCAAACGCGGTGGGCCTCGCCAAGGCGGCGGGGCACCTCCGGGAATGCGGCTCTCGCCGCAGGAGCGTCGGCAGCTGCGCGAGCAGATCCGGGAAGAGCACGAGCGGCGTGGTGGGGGTTTTGGGCGAGGCCGGCGACCCTGAGTGCGTAACGCGTTGGCTCCCACAATTTTTGCCATTGACACCGCCGCGGATCGTTGCTGTCTGGCACTTTCGCGCGGCGAAGACGTCCAGAGCTTGCTGGGGCAGACGGGGCAAACGCATCTGGAAAACGTATTGCCCATGGTCAATCGGCTGTTTGCAGACGCTGGCCTGCGCCCCGATCGCTGCGATGCCTTCGCTTTTGGCAGTGGCCCGGGCTCTTTCACAGGTTTGAGGGTCGCGTGTACGATCGTTCAAGGCCTCGCGCTGGCAACGACGCAACCGATCATTGCACTGAGCAATTTGCAATTGCTTGCTGCAGCGGCGCAAGCAAGCGGGCACGCTGCGCTGGCTAAGGACACGCAGCGCCGAATTTTCACCGCAGCCGATGCGCGCATGCAGCAGGCATACTGGGCCGTTTATGATGTGTTTAACGGCGCGTTCAACGAAATTGCGCCGCCTTCACTGTGCGAGGCAGGTGCCCTGCGAGAACTTGTGTCCATTTGGAAACCCGACTGCTGTGCCGGCAACGGCGCCTGGATGCAACCGTACCTGGGTAGTGCCTCTGCGCTCTTGTGCGATGTGGCAGTAAACGGTGCCGTTCTCGCCCAGCTGGCCAACGATAAATTTGTGCACGGTCAGATCTTGACGCCGGAACAGGCAGTTCCCGCCTATATTCGCGACCGAGTCGCACTAACGGTTTTAGAGCGCCGTGCATCTGGCTGGGGTGCGCAGTTATGAGTGCCCTTGCGCAACCGGCGCTTGAGCGATTTGTGCCGCTCTCACCGAGTCGCATTCCTGAGGTCATGCGCCTGGAGCAGAAAATCTATCCGTTCCCGTGGACCACTGGCAATTTTGAAGATGCGCTGCGAAGCGGCTACAGTGCGTGGACGCTCGTTTCGGAGACCGAAGCGATCATCGCGTACGCGGTTGCAATGCTCGCGGTTGACGAGGCGCACTTGCTCAATCTGGCAGTCGATCCGCAAATGCAGCGCCGTGGCTTTGGCTGGAAGATGCTTGACTGGATGGCACGCACGATGCGCGAGTACGGGGCGCGCTTCTTGCTGCTTGAGGTTCGTCCAAGCAACAAGGAAGCGCTGCGACTGTACCGGCAGTACGGCTTCGAACCTATCGGAATTCGTCGCGGGTACTACCCAGCGCGCCGCGGACGCGAAGACGCGATCGTGATGCGCGTAGCGCTATGAGGCAAGCGACGTGGGTGTAAGCGCATCAGGCGCGAGACTGTGGCACAGCCTTGGTCTGGGTCCGCTTTGGCGTGAGCGTACGATTCTGCCTGCGCTGGTCCCTGTGAAAGAGGACCAGCCGCGGCCATCGCAATTGGATTGGGAAGGTTTGGAGCAAGCCGTCGCTGCTTGCACGGCCTGTGGCTTGTGCCAAAGCCGAACGCAAACCGTTTTTGGGGTAGGCAGCCGCAGCGCTAGCTGGATGTTCATCGGTGAGGCGCCGGGTGCCGAAGAGGACGCGCGTGGTGAACCATTTGTCGGCCAGGCTGGGCGATTGCTCGATAACATGTTGGCAGCGGCCGGATTGGGCCGTGATCGATCTGGGGAACAAGCCGTCTTTATCGCAAACGTGCTCAAATGTCGGCCTCCCGGCAACCGCAATCCTGAGCCGGCGGAAGTAACGGCATGTGCACCGTTTTTGCGGCGACAGATCGAATTGCTGCATCCAAGGCTAATTGTGGTAATGGGCCGTTTTGCCGCTCAGGCGGTCTTGGCCAGCGATACCTCGATTGCGAGCCTGCGAGGGCGCATACATCAAGTTGCTGTGGGCGCACAAAGCTACCCGGTCATCGTCACCTATCACCCTGCGTACTTGTTGCGCAATTTAGCCGACAAGTCCAAGGTCTGGGACGATCTATGTCTTGCTCGTCATACCTATTCCCGGTTAGCGAAGCAATCCATAACCCGGCCCAGTGAGACCTAGGCTTGCGGCCCACCCCCGCCGTGGTGCCTATCGCCGATCAGAGCGAGCGAATCAAAGTGCTTCTGGTTACTGTTGTGTCGCCAAATCACGAGGGCCATGGTTCCGGCAACGAACAGACCGAAGCAAACCATCGTCGTACGTATCGGGGCCCCCGAAAGGATAAGTAGTGTGTAAATGCCGGCCATAACGAGAATTCCGAGGTTCTCGTTGAAATTTTGTACGGCGATCGAATTGCCGGCGGAAAGCAGTACATACCCGCGATGTTGCAGCAGTGCATTCATCGGAACGATGAAATAACCTGCCAAGGCACCGACGAGCATCATCAGAATCGCAGCAGCGAGCGTCGCCCACCCTATGTTGAACGTACCAATGGAAATTCCCCCCGGCGGAAAGATGCGAGAATCAATCGTCGAAATCAACACCACGACTAGTCCCATCGCCACGCCGTACGGAAGTACCGAAAAAGATTGGCGCAATCGCACCCGTCCTGCGGCACCGATCGCACCGACGGCAACACCGATTGCTGTCACAGACTGCAATATGGCTGCCCGCGAAAGACCCATGCGCAAGGCGTGTTGCGACCAGGCGATCACCAGCACTTGCAGCGTTGCACCGGCGCCCCAAAAGAGGGTCGTTACAGCCAAAGAAATCTGTCCGAGCTTGTCCGTCCATAGCGTTCGCACGCAGTGCGCGAAATTCTTCAGCATAATTCCTGGTGAAAGCCCTTGCGGTGCGTAGCGCACGCCCGTGTCAGGGATGCCCAGATTTAGCAGCGCAGCAACGCCGTACAGCAGGCAGATCACGGCAATAGCCGTCTCGCTCACGGTTAACCCGACTGCGCTGTGCAACGGTGCGCCAAGCGAAGCGAGCAGCGCACTAAACCGAGCGGAGACCAGCACCCCGCCAACGAAGGAGCCCAGTACGATTGAGGCAACCGTTAGAGTTTCGATCCACCCATTGGCCGCGACCAAGCGTTCAGGAGGCAGCATTTCCGTAACAATGCCGTACTTGGCGGGCGAATACGCGGCCGCGCCGAAACCGATCACCGCGTAGGCGATCAAGGGGTGGATACCGATGAGCATGAGCGCGCCGCCGGCAAGCTTTATGCCATTGGTCAGAAACATCACTCGCCCCTTGGGCATGGAGTCGGCGAAGGCTCCAACGAAGGCAGCAAGGACGACGTAGGAGATAAAGAAAAACAGCTTGAGCATGGGCCGCATGGCATCGGGCGAATTCAGCTCCTGAAGCAGCTCAAAGGCCGCGATGAGCATCGCGTTGTCCGCAAGAGAGGAAAAGAACTGCGCGGCCATTACGATGTAAAAGCCGCGGTTCATGGGGCCAGAGCAGTCAAGGAAGGGGTGCGGATTTTTGGCAACGTGCGGTTCGGTGGGTGGCGCGAGTTCTTTCTTATAACACGCGGCCAGCAGTGAAAGAAAACAAACGCTATTCTTGCACGGTATTGTGGAAGGATCATCCTCGGTGACGCGCAGCCTCTTGCAAACCTCTCGTCCTCTGCAAGCCTTGGTGGACGTGAAGGCCATGACGCACAACCTTGCCCAGGCGCGTGCGCGGGCTGGCGCACGACCGATCTGGGCCGTCGTAAAGGCCAACGCGTACGGACACGGCATCGAAAATGCCGTGCGGGCGTTTGCCGGCGCTGACGGTTTGGCGCTGCTTGAGACCGACGAGGCGCAACGTGCGCGCGCGGCAGGTTGGCGCAAACCGATACTGCTGCTTGAGGGAGTCTTTGCGGCCAGCGATTTTGCGCTGGTGCGCGAGCTCGATCTCACCATCGTGGTCCATAGCATGGAGCAGTTGCAGATGCTTGAGCGCGAGCCACCAACATGGCCGATCAGCGTCTTTCTGAAGATCGACACCGGGATGAATCGCTTGGGGTTTGCATCCCACGAGGTGCCCAAAGCGCGCGCACGCCTGGCGGCGCTTTCGCACGTTCAGGTCGTCGCGCTTATGACGCATCTTGCCAACGCCGATCGCGAACAAACGCCACTGCCCAGCGTTCAGGCGCAGCACGCGGCGCTGCGGGCGCTGGCACCCGATTGGCAGGGAGATTGGAGCGTATCTAATTCGGCGGCATTGTTTTTGCATCCGGCGCGCGGTGCCGAATTGGTGCGGCCGGGAATCACGCTATATGGCGCCTCACCCGCGGTCGGCGTAAGCGCCACCAGTTTGGGATTGCTGGCTGCGATGCGATTGCAGGCGCGGGTGCTGGCTGTGCGGGAATTAACGCCGGGACAGTGCGTGGGTTACGGCAGTTTGTGGAAGGCGACCCGTCGCAGCCGCATCGGCGTGGTTGCCTGCGGATATGCCGATGGCTATCCGCGGGCCGCTCCGGAGGGGATGCCGGTCTGGGTCCAGGGCCGGCGCGTTCCGTTGGTGGGCCGCGTCTCGATGGATATGTTGACGATCGACCTGACCGAGGTCGACGACGTGGAAGTTGGCGGTACGGTCGAATTGTGGGGTAAGAACATTGCAGTGGACGAGCTAGCCGAACATGTTGGGACAATTGGCTACGAACTGTTAAGCGGTTTGCCTGCGCGCGTGCGCGAGGAGGTTGCATGCGACTGAGCGCATGGCCATCGTTGCGTGTTTCCCAATTGACGGCAGGCGTCTTGCGGCGTGTATCGAGCGAATGGGTGTGAGTCGCGCGAGCCCGCGCTTTGTCTGCAGCGCTTGTGGTGCCGGCAGCCCCAAGTGGTCCGGTCAGTGTCCGCACTGCGCTGCCTGGAATACGCTCAGCGAGGCGACCGCCGGCCTCGGCGCAACCGCGCGCGCGCATCGCGGGCTTGCGCCCGCCGCCGAAGTCACGGCTTTGGGCGAAGTGCCTGCGGTAGACCTGGAAAGAACGTCCAGCGGTCTAGAGGAATTTGACCGGGTGCTCGGTGGCGGCCTGGTCGAAGGTGCTGTCGTCTTGATCGGTGGCGATCCGGGTATCGGCAAATCCACGCTGTTACTTCAATCGCTCTCGGCGATGGCGCGAAAGCATCGGGTTCTGTATGTCAGTGGCGAAGAATCGGTCGGGCAGATCGCGTTGCGCGCTCAGCGCCTTGGCATCGAAGCTGGCACGCTGCCGCAGCTGCGCATCGCCAGTGAAATCGATTTGGACCGCATTGTTGCCGCAATCGAGCGGGAGCGCCCGCGCGCAGTGGTAATCGATTCCATCCAGACGCTTTTTAGCGCTCAGCTGAGCTCGGCGCCGGGGTCCGTATCGCAGGTGCGCGAGTGTGCCGCCGCCCTGACTCGATTGGCTAAGCAAAGCGCCGTAAGCCTCATATTGGTCGGGCACGTGACAAAAGAAGGAGCTCTGGCCGGCCCGCGCGTTCTTGAGCACATGGTCGACACTGTGCTGTACTTCGAAGGCGACAGCCATTCGTCATTTCGCCTTGTGCGGGCATTTAAGAATCGCTTTGGCGCTGTCAACGAACTCGGTGTGTTTGCCATGACTGACCGGGGGCTGCGCGGTGTGGCCAATCCTTCGGCTCTGTTTCTTTCGCAACACGGTGCCGACGGCAAAGGTGGCATGGTTGCCGGATCGTGCGTGCTGGCAACCCAGGAGGGTTCCCGTCCCCTGTTGGTGGAAATCCAGGCTCTAGTCGACGCGGCCCACGTACCCAATCCACGTCGGCTGTGTGTAGGACTTGAGCCGCAGCGCTTAGCCATGCTGCTCGCCGTCTTGAGCCGCCACGCGGGGGTGACGACATTCGATCAGGACGTCTTCGTCAACGCCGTGGGTGGTGTACACATCGAGGAGCCGGCCGCGGACCTTGCAGTGTTGCTGGCAGTGAGTTCCTCGCTGCGCAACCGGCCACTGGCTCGGGGTCTGGTGGCCTTTGGCGAGATCGGACTTGCGGGCGAAGTGCGGCCTGCGCCGAGGGGCCAGGAGCGACTGCGCGAAGCCGCCAAGCTGGGTTTTTCCCGAGCGCTGATCCCTAAGGCCAATGCGCCGCGCCATGCGATCGAGGGCTTGGAAATTGTTGCGGTCGATCGAGTCGAGCACGCACTTGCGCAATTGCGCGCAACGTAACGCATTGCCATGAATGTTCCGACACTAGGCGCGGGCCCTGACCGCGCGGCGCTGCCGCGCGCAATCTGGATGTTGGGCATCGTTAGCCTCTTGATGGACGTGTCCTCCGAGCTTATCCACAGTCTGCTGCCCGTATTTCTGGTGACGAGCCTGCAAGCCACGGCATTTGTGGTCGGTCTGATCGAAGGGGCCGGTGCCGCAACGGCGATGATCGTCAAGGTTTTCTCCGGCGTACTTTCTGACTACTTGCAACGACGCAAACCGCTGGCGGTAGTCGGTTACTTGTTAAGTGCGGCGTCGAAGGCGATCTTCGCTATGGCATCGAGTGCAAGCACGGTGCTTGCGGCTCGTATCGTCGATCGGACGGGCAAGGGAATACGAGGTGCGCCGCGCGACTCGCTACTTGCCGATATCGCGCCCGTCGAGCAAAGGGGCGCTGCATTCGGGTTGCGCCAAGCTCTGGATACGACCGGTGCCTTCATGGGCCCGCTGTTGGCCATGGGATTGATGTTGCTGCTGGCCGATGATTTTCGTGCGGTCTTTCGCATTGCGATCGTTCCGGCGTTGCTGGCTGTTGCGCTGATGTATTTCGGAGTAAAGGAGCCGCTGCGGTCTACACACCCCAGGGCGCGCAATCCGATCACCTTTGCCAGCGTGCGCGGCCTCGGAAGACGCTTTTGGTGGGTGATCGTGATTGGCGCCGTCGTGAATTTGGCGCGCTTTAGCGAGGCCTTTCTCGTATTGCG
>CAZSOI010000473.1:0-3071 GCA_964608115.1 uncultured Burkholderiaceae bacterium
TTGATCCTGCAACCGGCCTCAGTTGCCTGCGCAGTGGTTGCAACATTGTCCCGGTCGTAGCGGCTGCCTGGCTCGAAGTGCGCAAAGCCAAGCAGCTTTTCACCGCGTCCAATTGCCGGCAGCAGCGCCTGGCGTTGCGCCGCGCTTGCCGCATCGCGTAGGAGGCCACCGCAAAGCACGACGGTCGACAAATACGGTTCAAGCGCAAGGCCGCGACCAAGCATTTCCATCACCAACATGCTGTCCACCGCGTTGCCTCCGAGGCCCCCGCAGTCTTCGGGAAAAGGCAGCGCCAGGATGCCGATCTTGGCAAAGGTGCTCCAAGCCTTGCGATCAAAGCCTTCAGCGGATTGCGCAACAGCGCGCCGATGCTCAAAAGAATAGTCGCGGGAGTAAAAACGCCGCAGCGTGTCTTGCAAGGCAAGCTGTTCTTGGGTGTACTCAAATTCCATCGCGCTGCCCTCACAACCCCAGAATCAGCTGGCTGATGATGTTTTTCTGGATTTCGTTAGAGCCCGCGTAGATGCTTGTCTTGCGGTAATTGAAATAGCGCCCGGAGAGCGGCGGCGCATATTGCGGGTAGCCGGCAAGCAGGGCATCGGGTTGCCAATTGGCATCGAGCGCCTCGGGCAACCATGTGAGGCTGTAGGGCCCGAGCGCCTGCATCTGCAGTTCGGTGATCTGCTGCTGGATCTCGGAAGCCTTGACCTTCAGTATCGAAGCCTCCGGGCCGGGCACTGCGTTTTTCTTTCGCTCCGTACTAATCACGCGCAGTGTGGTGATCTCCATCGCCATCAGTTCCAGTTCGAGCTGCGCGATGCGGTCGCGAAAACGCACATCCTCGATCAGTGGCCGATCGCCGCTGCGCTGCATCCGCGCGATCTGCTTGAGGCGCTTTAGTTCGCGCTTGCAAAAACCAATGCTGACGCTACCTGCGCGCTCGTGGCCAAGCAGGAACTTGGCGTAGGTCCACCCCCGGTTTTCCTCGCCGACCAGGTTCTCGACGGGTACTTTGACGTCCTCAAACCAGACCTCATTGATCTCGTGCTCGCCATCGAGCATTCGGATCGGCCGCACGCGGATGCCCGGCGACTTCATGTCGATCAACAAAAACGAGATGCCTTCCTGCGCCCGCCCTTCAGTGCTCGTGCGCACGAGGCAGAAGATCCAGTCGGCGTGATGTCCCAGCGTGTTCCAGGTTTTCTGCCCGTTGACCACGTACGCGCCCCCCACGCGTATTGCCCGGGTCTTAAGCGATGCCAGATCAGAGCCGGCTCCCGGTTCCGAATAGCCCTGGCACCACCAGTGGGTCGCATCCAGAATGCGTGGCAAAAAATAGCGCTGCTGCGCCGCACTGCCAAAGGCCATGATGACCGGAGCCACCATTTTCAGGCCAAAGGGAAGTTGCATCGGCGCACCGGCCTGGGCGCACTCCTCATCAAAGATGAGCTGCTCGACCGCAGTCCATCCCGTGCCCCCGAAGGCCTTGGGCCACGAGGGTGCCCCCCAGCCCTGCTCAAAGAGGATCTTTTGCCAGCGTACTTGGTCGTCTTTCTCAAGGCGCTTGCCACCAAGCACCTTGGCACTTAAATCGGTGGGCAAGCGCGCACGCAAAAAGTTGCGCACCGTTTCGCGAAATTCCTGCTCTTCGGCACTGAAGTCCAGATCCATGAACGGCTCCTTGGGGCAAGAATTCCGCAGCCGCGCGATGCTGGCCGTTGCCGCCGAAGAATACTACGCAAGGTGCGAAAACCCGGCCGCTGGCTGCTTGTATGGCGAGCACTGTGCCCGCGCAAAAAGGCGCGGTGCGCAACTTAACCCCGGGCAAGGCGTGCAGCAGATAAACCCTGCGGGCGTGCTTGCGCGCCAATGGGCCAGGCAAAACGCCGTCAAGAGCTGCCGTTGAAGTTTTTGCGACCCGAATTGATACTCGTGTATTGCGCCGCAGCACGCCGAGGTCGGAGACGGCCCGGAAGTTTTTTGCAGATTGTTAGCGGCGCAGCGGCTTTGCTTGCGCGCTTTTGGACTAGACCAACTAGCGTGGCGGCCGATCCTTGCGCTGGGGGGCAACGTCTGCCGATTTCCAGGTTTCGTACTTGAACTCGCGCCCGCAGCGCGTGCACTTCCAGATGGCAAAGCCAGGCTCCCGGATCGTAGGGGTCGCTTCAAAATCATGATCGCAATTGGAATCGCCGCCGGATTCCCGAACCGAATGCGGGACGAAGACATCTCGGTCCAGTCGAATCTTGCGTGGCCGCCGCTGCCGGTTCTCCGGCGCGCCATAGCCCGGTTTAAATGTCATTTATATCTCGCCAAACATCGCGGCCTGCAGATTTTGCCGCCTCAAAAGAGAACTCTCACGGGACCCCCGCCTCGGTGGTCTTGGTGCGCCATGAGCATGGGGGAGACGTCCTTCAACCGCCACCAAGCCGCCTCGCGCTTAGCTCATCGTGCTCAGGATTTGGTTCCCGCTTATTTCACGTAGTTCGACAATGCAACCGAAAAAAAGTTGAACGCGGCGCGGCAAATGGGGGTGTACTTTGCGACATAGCAAAGCGCGCCAAGATCCAAACCGCCGCTTCATGGGCTAAGACAAGGTTCCTGGCAGGCCAGCTTTGGGCGCATCCGAATGCGGGATTAGTCCTATCGCGCCTGGGCACGCCTATCGCTTTTGCAATTCATCGATCAAGCGCCAAGGGGAGCCAAGAGCGCGCCAAACTTGGAATTCGCTCTTCGAGCTGCAACCAGCGATTTCCTTCTGTCCGTTTTGCGTAGCATCCGATTGGCGCTTTCGACCCTTTCTCGACAAACCAACTATCAGAAAGCGGCCGCCCCCAAACCACAGTACCGGACATCGGCGTTTCGGCACAGACGGAACCCGCGGCAGGCCCGTTTAGTTTCTTCTTATGTGAGATTGGCCCGGCTGATCTGCGGTAATACTCTGGCTGCGCACACATTTCCGTTCGGTTTGCTGGCTGCGCCTCAACCGGGCTTTAATTTCCTGAAGCCCAGTCGAGGCGGATCGACGTCAAACCGGCAAGGCTGTTCCCAGGATCACGCAAGGTCGAAGC
>CAZSOI010000474.1:0-12082 GCA_964608115.1 uncultured Burkholderiaceae bacterium
CCGATGCGCTCGGCCAGCCAAGCTAGGCCCAGTGTGAGCAGCAGCAAGTTCAGCATGAACAGCTCCTGCGATCGGCGCCGGGCGACGAGATGAAGCCAAGGGCGCAGCAGCGCTCGTCCTCCGAGCAAAAGAACTGCTAGCAATGCAGCGGCCTTGGCCGAGGCAATCAAAATCGCCACACCCATTTGCGCGGGCGGCGATGAGAGCGAAGGGACGATGACCAGCAGCGGCACCACCGCCAGGTCCTGCAGCAGCAATACGCCGACAATGCGCCGGCCGTGGTCGGTATCGAGCTCCAAGCGCTCGGCTATCAGACGCATCAAGATTGCGGTGGAGGACATTGCCAGTGCCGCGCCCAGCGCAAAGGCGCCGGGTGTGCCCACGCCGAGATACGAGCCAAACAAAACGCCTGCCGCCACGGTGGCGCCGACGGTGAGCAAGATCTGTGAGATGCCCAGGCCCAGAACGATGCGGCGCATGCTGCGCAGGCGCGCAAGTGAGAACTCCAGCCCGACCGAGAACATCAGAAATACGATCCCTAGCTCGGCCAAATGGCGCGTTTCGGCGGTATCGGGCGCAAGGGCCAGCGCGTGGGGGCCGATCGTGATCCCCACGATCAGGTAACCCAGCACCGGGGGCTGATGAAACAGCCGAACCGCGGCTACCCCAATCACAGAGGCGGCCAGCAGCAACAGTGTGACTTCCAGGGCGGTCGGCATCGGCGCTTGGGTGCTAGAAACTGCGCAAGGCACGCCGGGCGGGCAGCAAATCCCGTGCCAGCTTTGGGCACCCCGAGAGTATCATCGGCGCCCTGCTGCTGCAGCGATGAACAAGGCACCTGCGAACCCGACCTGGGCACCGACGGCCGGCCGCCCGCCATCTGGCGAGTCGGCGCTGGCGCTCGCACGCGCGGTCATCGAAATTGAGGCGCAGGCCGTCGCGGCGCTCGGTGAGCGGCTCGATGGGGCGTTCCTACACGCGGTGGATCTGCTTTTGAACTGCCGCGGACGGGTCGTTGTCAGCGGCATAGGCAAGAGCGGACATATCGCTCGCAAGATTGCCTCGACGTTGGCCTCAACGGGCACGCCGGCAATGTTTGTGCACGCCGCAGAAGCCGCGCACGGCGATCTGGGAATGATCACGCCCGCGGATGTGTTTCTCGCTTTCTCGAATTCGGGGTCCTCGCCGGAGCTAATGACCATAGTGCCGATCTTGAAGCGCGACGGTACGCCACTGATCGCGGTCACCGGATCGAAAGCTTCCGCCCTGGCCCAAGCAGCCGACGTACATTTGGATTGCCGTGTACAACGCGAGGCATGTCCGCTGAACTTGGCGCCGACCTCATCGACTACCGCCATGCTTGCGCTTGGCGACGCACTGGCCATCGCTTGCTTGGACGCGCGCGGCTTTGGTACCCAGGATTTTGCGCGTTCGCACCCGGGCGGCGCGCTGGGCAGGCGCCTGCTGCTGCGGGTGGCCGACATCATGCGCACGGGCGAGGCCCTGCCGACCGTCGATCGGCGCGCAAGCGTTATGGACGCGCTGCACGAGATCAGCCGTAAGCAGCTGGGAATGACCGCCATCGTTGATGCCGATCGGCAACTGGCCGGGATTTTCACGGATGGCGATTTACGCCGCTTGCTCGAGCGCGGCGCCGATGTGCGCTCGACGCTGGTTGCCGATGTCATGACCGCTACGCCGCTAACGATTGGCGCCGAGGCGTTGGCGGCACAGGCCGCACAGTTGCTCGATTCGCGGCGCAAAAACCAGCTGTTGGTAGTCGATTCGCACGGACGCCTGATCGGTGCGCTGCACATGCATGACTTGATGGCCGCGAAGGTGATTTGATGGCGGCCCTGAGCAGCTCGGCGTTGACCCGGCGTGCAAACGGCGTACGTCTTGTTGCGCTGGATGTAGACGGCGTTCTTACAGACGGGCGACTGTACTTCGGCATGCGCGGTGAGGCACTCAAGGCCTTCGATGTACGTGACGGTCTGGGCATTCGCTTGCTTCGTGACGTCGGGATCGAGGTGGCAATTCTTACCGGACGCTCTTCGCGAATTGTTGCCGCGCGGGCACGCGATCTTGGAATTGACAAGGTGCTCCAAGGGCAGCGAGACAAGCACGCCGGCTTACAGCGCCTGCTTGCCGGTGCGGCAGTAACCGAGCGCGAGTGCGCGTACATGGGCGATGACTGGCCCGATTTGCCCGTGCTGGCGGCGGTGGGCCTGGCGGCGACAGTGGCCGATGCGCCCGAGGAAATCAAGCGGCGCGTTCACTGGGTGGCCCCCTCACCGGGTGGCCGAGGCGCAGTGCGCGATTTGGCCCGGCTACTCTTGCGCGCTCAGGGACGCTTTGATTCTTTGCTGCGGACTGCGCTTAGGCCCGCGGTTTCGGAGCTCGCCCATGGGTGAGCGCATAGCGTCTTGGTTTGCCATTGTGCTGGTGGCGGCCGTGCTGGCGACGAGCTACTGGTACGCGCAAACGCTGCGCAGCGGCACGACCGTGGAGACCGGACGCATCGGCGCCGTGGATTTTTTTGCGCAGAACATTGCTCTGACCGGTTTTGATTCGCTCGGTCGGGCGCGCTACCGCCTTTTTGCTGATCGCATGACCCACTTTGGCAACAGCGACGATGTGGATTTGGAGCATCCGCGTATCTTGAGCTTGCGTTCGGACCAACCCCTAGTGCAGGCCACAGCACAGTATGCACATGCCACCAACAACGCTCAGACCGTGCAGATGAAAGGCAACGTTGTTGTAACCCGCGCTGCCAGCGTTGATCGGGCAGCGATGATGATGCAAACGGAGGAGCTCTTAGCGATTCCCGACGAGGATCATTTCTGGACCGATCAGCCGGTGCACCTGCAAAGTGGCGCAACGGACATCAACGCGCGAGGGATGGACTTTGACAACATTGCCCGGCGGGTCGAGTTGAACTCGGAGGTTGTTGGCACCTTTCCGCCCAGGAGCCGTCGATGAGGCGCGCGGGCTCGTTGGCGCGGGTGCGTCGGTTCGGCAGGCAACTGGCGGCGGGCGGGTGCCTGGCCGCGGGAGCGCTACTTTGTCTGCCGTCGTGGGCCGAGCGCGCGGATCGGGACAAGGAGGCCAATGTGAGCGCCGATCACTCCACGCTCGACGATCTGCATCAGGTCGAAGTGCTAACGGGGCATGTCATTTTGACCAAGGGCACGATGCGCTTGACGGGCGAGCGCATGGAACATCGCCAGGACGAAAAGGGCTATCAGTACTACGTCGTGACGGCTGCCCCCGAGGAGCTGGCGACCTTTCACGAACGACGCGATCCGGTGCGCGAGGGCGTGGAATCGACGCTCGACGGCTATGCCGAGCGCATCGAATACGACGACAAGACCGACCGGGTGTTTTTGTTCCGTCGCGCCCTGGTAAAGCGCTTCGAAAACGACGAGTTGCGCGATGAGCTCAGCGGCGCGCGCATCGTATACGACGCGCGCCGCTCGACTTACGAGGTGGACGGACGCAATGTCGAAGCGCCGACCGGGCGCGTGCACATGCGCATCGCGCCCACCGGCAGCGCTTCGGCTGCTGTTGCTCCTGCGCCTGCCCCGGGGTCTAGCCTAAAAACCGAGCGGGCACTGCCGCCGGAGGGCACGCATTGAGCGTCTCGAGCCCTACGGCCCAGCTGGCGGCGGCACCCGAGGAACGGCAAGCCCCGGTGGATGTGGCTCGGACAGCGCGCCGGGCCGAGCTCGTGGTGGAGAATCTTGCCAAGCGATATGGCGGACGGCAGGTCGTGAAGGACGTCTCGCTGACGGTCGAATCCGGTTCTGTCGTCGGATTGCTCGGTCCCAACGGCGCTGGCAAGACCACGTGCTTTTACATGGTTGTGGGGCTGGTACCGCTCGATTCGGGCTCAATCACGCTGGACGGGCGCTCAATTGCCCACATGCCCATCCACCGGCGCGCACGCATGGGGCTTTCCTATCTGCCGCAGGAGGCCTCCGTCTTTCGCAAATTAACGGTGGAGGAAAACATTCGGGCGGTGCTCGAGTTGCAGGTCGATGAGCGAGGGCAGGAACTCTCGACCGCGGTGATCGATGCGCGTTTAAATGAATTGCTCGGCGACCTGCAAATTCAGGACATCCGCACGAACGCTGCACTTAGCCTCTCCGGCGGTGAGCGTCGCCGGGTGGAGATTGCTCGTGCGCTGGCGGCGCGCCCGCGTTTTATCTTGCTCGATGAACCCTTTGCCGGCGTCGATCCAATTGCTGTTATCGAGATTCAGCGCATTGTGCGTTTCCTCAAGCAGCGTGGTATCGGCGTGCTGGTGACGGACCACAACGTGCGCGAGACGCTCGGCATCTGCGATCACGCCTACATCATCAACGAAGGCCAGGTGCTGGCAGCGGGCCGCCCCGAGGAGATTGTTGAAAATCCGTCGGTTCGGCGCGTGTATCTGGGCGACCATTTTCGGATGTAAGCGCCCGATGTTCGGTTTGTATTTCCTTTATGGGCGCGCTGCGCCGCTGCCTAAGCGTTTGCGAGGATGAAGACCGGCGTGCACCTGCGGCTGACGCAGCAGCTGGCCCTAACGCCGCAGCTGCAGCAGTCCATTCGCCTGCTTCAGCTCTCGACCTTGGAGCTAAACCAGGAAATTGAGCAGGCGTTGCAGGAAAACCCGCTTCTGGAGCGCGAGGACGATCCGCTAGGCAGTCATTTGCGCCTAAGCAGTGAGGGCTCGATTGTCCCGACGCCGGCTGGTGGACTGGCGCCGCCGGGGGGCGAAGAGGCAGGCGCTGAAGCCAGAAGCGCCTCCTCGGAGGATGCCGAATACGCAAGCGGTGCCGAAGAAGGAGCCGAGGAACTTGGCTCATGGAGCCAGGAATCGCGTGGGCCGGCGGCCGGCTCGGAAGAGGCAACGGAGGGACCGCAAGATTGGGCCACAACACCACCGAGTCTGCGCGAGCACCTGCGCATGCAACTTGCTTCGACCACCGCGACGGAGCGCGATCGCGCCTTGGTTGCGATGCTGATTGACGCGGTCGATGAGAGCGGCTACCTCGGAGTTTCGCTCGATGATCTGCTTGAGCTGTGCGGCGCCGAAGCGCAAGTGGACCGCGAGGAGCTGCTCACCGCCTTGCGTCTGCTGCAAAGCTTTGACCCGCCCGGTGTGGGAGCGAGGGATGTGGCCGAGTGCATGCGCTTGCAGCTGGACGCGCGGATTCAGGCGCTTGGCGCCGATGGCCCGGAGGCCGAGCGCCGTGAACTGCTGTTGGCCCGGCAGATTGTGTGCGAGTACTTACCTTTGCTTGCAGGTAGGGAATTTGGGAAATTGCGAAAGCTCCTTGATGCAGATGAGGCACTGTTGCGCGCCGCGCACCAACGCATTCGTGGACTCAATCCCCATCCGGGCGTAGGCTTTGGTTCGTCGACCCCGGATTACGTGATACCCGATATCCTTGTGCGACGTGTTGCTGGCCGCTGGGCGGCGCGGCTCAATCCGGATGTCGTTCCACGTTTGCGGGTGAACCAAGCCTACGCTGCCATCTTGAAGAACGAAAGCGGCAAACACGCCGCGGTCAGTACCAAAGCGGGCAACCGGGAACAGGGGGGCGTTGCTGGCTCGGCTGCTGGCGCCGACTGGTCAACCCGGCTGCAGGAGGCCCGCTGGCTGATTCGCAACTTGCGCCAGCGCTTTCAGACGATACAGCGGGTCGCGCAGGCCATCGTCGATCGACAAAGCCGGTTTTTCACCTATGGTGCGATTGCGATGCGGCCGCTGGTGCTGCGCGAAATTGCGACCACACTGGGGCTGCACGAGTCGACGATTTCGCGCGTGACTTCCAACAAATACATGGCAACCCCATTTGGGGTCTATGAATTGCGCTATTTCTTCGGCAGTCACGTGGCGACCGAGGCCGGCGGGGAGGCATCCAGCACCGCCATTCGCGCGCTTATCAAGCAACTCATCGAAGCCGAAGACGCTACCAACCCCCTATCGGATAACAAACTCGCAGAACTGCTTAGCGCGCAAGGCATGATGGTTGCCCGCCGCACGGTTGCCAAATACCGTGAACTGATGCAGATCCCTGCGGCCGCTTTGCGCAAGACGATATAAAACTGATTCACCGATTGCATGATCCAGAAAGGGAAACGCATGAAGCTCGCCATACACGGCCACCATCTTGAAGTCACCGCCGCGTTGCGCAAATACGTTGAGGAGAAGCTTGAAAGAGTCCGCCGGCACTTCGATCACGTCATCGATGCCGATGTCCAGCTATCAGTGGAGAAACTGCAGCAAAAGGCCGAAATTACGATCCGAGTCAGTGGCTCGGCCCTGCACGCTGAATCCATCGACGGGGATTTGTATGCCGCTATCGACTGTCTAATGGACAAGCTCGATCGGCAAGTTATCAAGCACAAGGACCGCATGAAGAAAAACTATCCACATGCCTCTTTAAAGCACCAACCCTCCTCCGAGGCCGAATAGGGCCGGGAGCGCGTTGCCCAGCAGCGCCCCTTTTGTCTGTTGCACAATTGCAACGAAAGCGCGACGGCATGCAACGCTGAGGGTCGCTAACTCCGTGGCGCGTATACTGCCGCGCCACCGATCCTGTGCCGTGCGAGGCATTAAGCATGCGCGAGCCGAGGTTCGCACCGATGAGTCAATTGTCGAAGCTGCTTCCCCTGGCCAATATTGCGGTCAATTGCGACGCCGGGGATAAGTCGGCTGCTCTAGACGCTGCCGCGGCGCTGTTTTCGGGTGCTAGCGGAATCGATCAGGCCAAAATCCGCGCAAGTCTGGCTGCGCGCGAAGCGCTGGGGTCAACTGGTCTGGGTCAAGGGGTTGCCATTCCGCACGGGCGTGTCCGGGGCCTAAAGCACGCTATGGCTGCCATCATCCGCCTGAAGTCGCCCGTGGGGTTTGATGCGCCCGACGGTCGGCCCGTGGGCTTGCTCGTTGCCTTGCTGGTCCCCGAGAACGCCACGCAGGAGCATCTTGAGGTGCTCTCCGAGTTGGCGCAAATGCTTTCGGACCGGGATCTGCGCGTCGGATTGATGACGGAACCGACGGCTGTGGCCGTACGCGACCGCGTCTGCGCGTGGGAGCCCATTCGGCCGGCAGCCTGAGGCGGGTTCACGCGCTTGCCGCGTCTGCCTGCAGAGAACCTTCCCCTTGCAAACGCTCAATTCGCTGTTTGAGGAAAACCAGGCAGCCCTTGAACTGCGCTGGATCGTCGGTGACAAGCAGACTCTTTGGCCCTTGCCTGAGCCCGGCGCCCAGGGCGTGCAGGCCTCGGAGCTCGTTGGCCACCTGAACCTAATCCATCCGCGCCGCATTCATGTGATTGGTGCGCTGGAGGCCAATTACATCGATGGCATGGCCGTATCGCGCCGAGATCACTTCACCAGCGAACTAATCGAGGGTGGACCCATTGGCTTAATCATCTGCGATGACCGCAAGGTGCCGGCCCAACTGCTGGCTGCGGCCGAAGCGGCCAAATTGACAGTGTTTGCCACATCGCGGCCCTCGGCCGAGGTGATCGATGTTCTGCGCATTTATCTTGCCAAAGTGTTGGCGCCACACTGCTCCATGCACGGCGTGTTCATGGATGTGCTGGGGATGGGCGTGCTGATTGCGGGCGAATCCGGACTAGGCAAGAGCGAACTGGGTCTTGAACTGATCAGTCGCGGCCACGGACTGGTAGCCGACGACGTGGTCGATTTTGCGCGCGTCGCGCCCGATACCGTGGAAGGCCGCTGCCCACCGCTTTTGTCGAATCTGCTGGAAGTGCGCGGGCTTGGGTTGCTCGATATCAAAGCGATTTTTGGCGAGACCGCGGTTCGTCGCAAGATGAAATTGCGACTGATCGTCGAACTCATGCGCCGTAGCGCAGCCGATACCATGGAGCGTTTGCCGCTGGCTGGTTCGACGCAGTCGGTCCTGGGGCTGCCAATACACAAGGTCGTAATTCCCGTGGCAGCCGGACGCAACCTCGCGGTGCTTCTGGAAGCCGCCGTTCGCAACACCATACTAAAACTGCGCGGCATCGATACGATGGAAGATTTCCTTGATCGGCAGCGCCGCGCAATGGACTCCTAAGTACTGCGCGCCATCCTGCGCCCGCCAATTAGCGTTGCCGACTAGCGCAGTGCTTTTTTCCCCACCTGATTCGCACTGTGATGGCATTGCGCGGCGGTCCCGTGCTCGCGCCATCGATGCCCTTTGCGCTCTTGTCCCTGGCGCGCCCGAGCCAGCTTGGCAGGGCCGTGCTCTAATACCTGCTGCGCAGCAAAGGCCGCACCAGCTTGGCGACACGACATGCGCTTAATTTTAGTTTCCGGAATGTCTGGTTCGGGCAAGTCAGTTGCAATCCGACTGCTCGAAGACATCGGTTTTTATTGCGTCGACAACCTGCCCTCCCCGCTGCTCGGGGAGGTGTGCGAATTGCTTGCCAAGACCGGTCATGTCGACATTGCCGTATCCATTGACGCGCGTTCAGAGGCCACACTGGCCGGCGTGCCGGCAATGTTGCAGGCATTGCGTGAGACGGGCATTGATGTTCGGGTGTTGTTTCTGACGGCTTCGACAGAGGCCCTCGTGCAGCGCTTTTCCGAGACGCGCCGACGCCACCCGCTGTCCAAGCGCTTGCCGGCGCGTCGTTCGGTTGATCCGCGTGAGCCGACTTTGGAAGAGTCCATTGAACTGGAGCGCGAATTGCTCGCTCCGCTGTACGCTTTGGGGCATCTTATCGACACCAGCGACCTGGCCGCCAATACGCTGCGCCATTGGGTGCGTGCCTTCGTCGACGGCGGTGGCGGTAAGCTGACGTTGGCCTTTGAGTCGTTCGCGTTCAAGCACGGCGTTCCGGTTGCCGCCGATCTGGTTTTCGATGTCCGCAATCTGCCAAATCCGCACTATGAATCGGACCTGCGCGGTCTCACGGGCTTGGATGCTCCGGTTGCGGCGTTCTTGGAACGCTCCAGCTTGGTTGGTGAAATGATTGACGATATTGCGCGTCTTATCGAGAAATGGCTTCCGAGCTATATCGAAGACGGGCGGCAGTACTTGACGGTGGCGATTGGTTGCACGGGCGGGCAGCATCGGTCACCGTACGTGGTGGAGCAATTGGCCGCTCGATTCGGCGGTCACGCACAGGTGTTAGCCCGCCACCGCAGTCTGAACCGCTAGCAGTGACGCGCCGTAGCGCAAGCGCTATCTCGCGCCTGGCATCCGGGTGCGCAATGCGCCGACCGACTGCCGATTCGCCTGGTGCTCCTGACGCAAATCGTGCAGTAGCGCGCGCACGGGGGCGGGCACTGCGGCTTTTTCGGCCTGCCTGAGTTGCATCCAGCGCCCAGGCTTTGCACCCACGCGCTCGCAGGCCTGCGGTAGGAAAAGAAGATAGGGCGTGAGGGCCAAGGTGAAATGGGTGAAACCGTGCTTGCGCGTGGCTAGCGCTTGCGGCCGCGCCGCGCCCAGCGCTTGGGCCGCGCGCAAGAGCTCCTTGCGCCCGGAGAATTCGGGAAAACTGAGCAGGCCGCCCCAAATACCCGAGGCGGCGCGGTGCTCAAGAAAGACTGCCCGCCCAGTCATGGCAACGAGCATGTGCGCATGGCGAATGGGACGCGCAACGCGCGGCAAGCGGGTTGGAATCTGGGCCACTTGAGCCTTCTGCCGGGCCTGGCACCCCGTGCTAACGGGACAGTGCGCGCAGTGCGGCCGAGTGCGGGTGCAGATCTGGGCGCCCAGATCCATCATGGCTTGCGTATAAGAAGCAATTTGATCGGCGGGCGGTAACAAACCGCGTGCGTACTCCCAGAGCTTTTTTCGAACTTGCGCTCGCTTCGGATCGCCGGTAACCGCGTACTGGCGAGCAAGCACGCGCTGCACGTTTGCGTCGAGAATTGCCGCACGCTCACCAAAGCAAAACGCCGCGATCGCGGCCGCAGTCGATGCGCCGACACCAGGTAAGTACTCAAGGCCTTGCGCTGAGCTTGGAAAGTGCCCATCGTTCTCGTGCACGAGCAGCCGGGCGCACGCGTGTGCTTGCCGTGCCCTCGCGTAATACCCCAGGCCGGACCACAGCTGCAGGACCTCTTGCAGTGAGGCGGCGGCAAGGGCTCGAAGATCGGGAAACCGTTGCAAAAAGCGCGGGTAAAAGTCCAGGACGGTTACCACGCGCGTTTGTTGCAGCATGATCTCGCTTAACCACACACGGTAGGGATCGCGAGTCTGTTGCCAAGGAAGGTCGTGGCGTCCGTGCTGGCGGTGCCACTGAATCAACGCTGGCGCAAACCGCGCCTCTGCAGCAGGACTCAGGTTGCGGCCCTAAGTTGCGTGTCGGGCTCGTCTTCCGGTGCCGGCTCTTGCATCGGTTCCGTCGGCGCGTCAAATTCTGCCGCGCCCACTGCTTCGATGCGCTCTTGCGACAGCGCGTTGGGCGGCTCCGGCGTTGTGAGCGGCAACGGCGATTCTTTCGGGGCCGGCTCCGCGTGGGTCCCCGCGCCAAAGGTTTCATGCAGGGGCGTGCAGATCCGATCTGCGTGGCGCTTGAGTTCGCCAAGTTGGCCCTGCGCTTGCTGCAGCGCCTCTTCCAACTGGCCGATGCGCTCATCGAGCGAGCCCTGCGCATCGCGGATGCGGGAGACAGAATCAGTGCGCTTTTTCAACTGCTGGCGCTGCTCTCGAACCTGCATCTCCAGCGGGGGCAACAGCGAGCGCACCCAGGCTTCGGCATCGCGCTCGGCGGCCGCAAAGATCGATCGCGACTTGACCACCACCGTATCGAAGAACCGCTCGATCAGCGACCATTTGTCGCGAGTAAGCAGTGCGATGGTGCCAAAATGATTGCGGTACGCGACTTCCAGGCGGTCGACGTCGGCAATGTAAGTGTCCAGCGAGAAGCTCATTGGCGGGGGCAGACTCCAGCCGACTTGTTCGGCAAATAGCCGCTGCACACCAACAATCATTTTCTCGATCTCGGCCAAAGCGGCATTTGCTTGGCGCAGCAGCTTGCGCAGCTGCTCAAAGTACTCACGCGTGACCGCACTAAATTGCGGCGTCAACCGCGCCTTGCGCAAGTTCTCGCGTGTTGCAAGAACGCAGCCTCGCAGGGCGTCCAGACGCACCTGTGCGTAAGCCTCGTCGGCCAGGCGACCGAGCACCGATCGCGTCGCAAAAAGCTTACGGACGTTTTCTTCGAACTCTTTTTGTTCGCCGCGAGCCCGCATCAACATGCGCTCAATCGAGCTCTGGTTCTTTCCTTGTAGCCCACGCAGCTCGTATAACTGCTCCACCAGACTGCGTTCGCGCGCGGTCAGGGTCTGCCGCACCTCGGTGATTACCCGGTCGACGGTGGCAATGGTCTGCTTGCGCACCAGATCGCGTTTGGTCGGCACGAGCAGTTCGACCAGCGCTGACTCGAGTTCAGGCAGCCGGCTTTGCTGCAGCAGTTGTTCATCGTGCGTGACTTTGGCTACGAGGCCTTTTTGTGCCGAGACCGGGAAAACCCGCGCCGGCCCGATGTGCAGCGTCTCAGCAACGCTTTGGACTTGGCGCTGCACCTCGGCATCGATCTCCTGCGTGCTCTTGAGCTGATCCCATAGGCCGTCGATCTTGTTCAGTACGGCGATGTGATTGCTGCTGCCGGATTCTCCCCCTACGATGTGCCGCCAAACTCCAAGATCGCTGCGCGTTACCCCCGCATCGGCCGCCAGCACGAACA
Organism: uncultured Burkholderiaceae bacterium; assembly: GCA_964608115.1. Classification (GTDB taxonomy): domain Bacteria; phylum Pseudomonadota; class Gammaproteobacteria; order Burkholderiales; family Burkholderiaceae_F; genus GJ-E10. The sequence goes on from CAZSOI010000474.1 coordinate 11,709, forward strand.
AGATCGCGTGTGCACTGGGCACCAGCGAAAGCGTTAATTCGGGCTCCGTACCGATGGCGTTCAGTCCTGGTGTGTCCAAGATCACCAGGCCGCTTTGCAAAAGCGGGTGCGGAAAATTGATGATCGCGTGGCGCCAGCGAGAGATCTCGATCATGCCGCTGGCATCTATCGCAGCAGCCTGGTCCGGGTCGGATGGGTCGTACAGACCGTACATCCTTGCCTCGTCGGCCGACACGCGCACCGTTTCGGCGACAAGCTTGAAGGCATCGAGCATGCCTTCGGTCGAATCGGTGTTCAGCGGAAAGACACGCCATTCGACGGCCGAGCGCTTAAAGTCGCTGGTGCTGCCCAGGCGGGCGCGCGTTTCGATTGGA
>CAZSOI010000475.1:0-1871 GCA_964608115.1 uncultured Burkholderiaceae bacterium
ACGAGCTCGGCGAGAATCCGCAAAGGGAGCAGCGCCGCCATAGTCGCCACGCAAGTGCCCGTCAAGATCGTGGACTTCCACGGGGTGCGGAATCTTTCGTGTACGGCGGCGAAGAACTTTGGCGGCAACAATCCGTCGCGAGCCATGGCCAGGAAAATGCGCGCCTGGCTGAGCATCATCACCAGCAGAACGGAGGTAATTCCGGCGATCGCCCCAATGGAAATCAGGAACTGCGCCCACGGCAAGCCGACCTGCCCAAAAGCGGCGGACACCGGCGCATCAATATTGATTTCCTTGTAGGGCACCATCCCGGTAAGCACGGCGGCCATCGCGATGTACAAAATCGTGCAAAGAACGAGCGAAGTCAGGATGCCGATAGGCACGTCGCGCGAAGGATTCTTCGCCTCCTCGGCGTGCGTCGAGATCGAATCGAATCCGATGTACGCGAAGAAAACGATGGCCGCGCCCGCCAGCATGCCCAAAGGCGCGCCTGTGGGCCCGGTCTGTCCGATCAGCGTGTGCCCAAAAAAAGCAAATCCCGCGAAGCCAAATGGCGCAAAGGGCCTCCAGTTGGCTGTGTGGACATACCGCGCTCCCACCCCGATGACCAGAAAAACGATCGAAAGTTTCAGAATCACAATACCGGCGTTAAAAGAGGCGCTCTCCTTAATGCCTTTGACAAGGATGATCGTGATTAGCGTGGCGATCAGGACAGCGGGCAAGTCGAACCAAGTTCCGGTTAGTACCAGCCGCCCGCTGGCCTGATTGTAATCAAAGGGCGCGTTGGTAAGATGTTGCGGCACTCGCGAACCGAGAATGTGGATGAAGTCCTGAAAATAGTGGGACCAGCCATGGGCCACGGTGGCGGATGCGACGGCGTACTCGAGAATCAAATCCCATCCGATGATCCAGGCGAAAAGCTCGCCGAGGGTCGCATAGGCGTAGGTGTATGCCGATCCCGCAACGGGCACCATCGAGGCGAACTCTGCATAGCACAGCGCAGCGAAAACGCACGTCAGCCCCGCCACCACGAATGAAAGCATCAGCGCGGGCCCCGTGCAATTGTGCGCCGCGACGCCTACCAGCACGAAAATCCCTGTGCCGATGATGGCGCCCACGCCGAGGCTGGTCAGCTGGATGGGACCCAGCACACGCTTCAACCGGCTGTGGTCGCGAAGCTCTTCCATCAGCACGTCGTGCGACTTCGTCACGAACAGTTGGTTGGCCATGTTCCCTTTCTACGTCTTTGATCGCCCTGCCCCGCGTTTCTTTGGCGCTATCTGCGCTGGCTGCCGTCAGGCAAGCCTCTGCGGGATCTATTTCCACAACTCCAGCAGCACTTGTCTTCAGGACTGAGGTGTTCCTGCGCGTCCGAGCGCAGTCCAAATCAAATACACCGGAACGCCCAAGAGCACAATGACCAACCCAGGCCACGCCGTTTGCGTCTGGTACAAAAGAAGCGCCGTCAGGATCACCAGCGCAGCCAGAATATACAACACCGGCACCGCGGGGTATCCGAACGCGCGGTACGGCCGCTCGGCATTGGGCTGCGAGCGGCGCAACCGGAAAATGCCGAAAATAGTGAGCACATAAAAAATCAAGACGGCAAAGACCACGTAATCAAGGAGGTTGCTGTAGAGGTTGCCGTATTTTACGGCGCCCGTCGCGGGGTCCACAATTCGCGTGCGCATCAGGACAAGAAACGCCGCCCAAACTCCCTGCAATACAAGGCCTTTGGAGGGAACGTGATGACGGTTCAATTTCCCAATTGCGCGAAAAAACAGTTTGTCCTGCGCCATCGCATAATACACGCGTGAGCCCGCGAGGATAAGCCCGTTGGCGCAACCGAATGTCGAGACCATGATAGCGAG